>CAYLTF010000001.1:0-61058 GCA_964386625.1 uncultured Akkermansia sp.
TGCGACACGCACTGGGTGGTGGCGGCTCGCCGCTTGGCCCCGGCCAGGGCCGGCAGGATGAGCCCGGCCAGGATTGCGATGATGGCGACGACCACCAGGAGCTCGATCAGCGTGAACCCGGCCGAGCTGGATCGCACCGGCCACCGGTGCCGCCCTGGGGAATGGATCGACCGGATGCTCGTGGGGTCGCTGGGGAGTGCCATGTCCGGAGATCCAGGGGATTGAGCCGGCTCAATGGGCCTGGATTCGAGAGTCATCGTGGCCGTCTTGTCGAAGATCCGGGAATGACGGTCCCGACCGGGATCGACGCAGAAAAACGAGGCTGCCAGCGAGCAGGTAACCCAGGACTCCGAGCAGGAGCCACGAGGCCTGGGAATCCGACAAACCGATCCGCTCGGCCAGGTCGCCCAGGCATTTGCAGGTCGCTGGGGCCCCGATGATCCAAAGGCCGACCCGGTACAGCAGGAAATTGATGCACAGCCACAGCAGCGATCCCCGCTTGATCGACGGAGACACCTTGGAGATCAGCAGGAGCGCCACGCCCATCTCCAGGGCTCCCACGAGGAGCAGGAGTTCACGGTTCTTGAGGACCCAGAAGATGGGGTCGGACTTGTCGAGGATGCTCTGGGAACCGAAGGCGCTGATGCCTTTGGCCACGGCGGTCAGGGAGAGGATCGCAACAGCCGACTGATGGAAACGGGTTTCCAAGAGGGCGGATCGGTCGTCACGAGACGTCGGAGTCCGAGGGTTCATCAAGGGCGTATCGGCATGATTCCGACGGGACTTGAGAGTTTTTTTGAGGAACTCCTTCGCCGGGGCGGAAATGCGGAGGCTCTTCGGTCCGAGGTTCGGCCTTCCGTCGGGCGCGGCGATGCCTACCCTCCGAGTCCATGACGCGACATTGTCATCATTGTGGATGGCTCTGGACCCTTCGGGATGCTCCGGGCCGCAGCGAGAGTTGCCCCCAATGCCGGGCCGATTTGCGGGTCTGCCTCAACTGCCGCTTCCATGATCGACAGGCGGCGCACCAGTGCCGGGAACGCCGGGCGGAACCCGTGGCCGAGAAGGATTCGGCGAATTTCTGCGAGTACTTCGACTTCCAGCTGCGCGAGTGGCAGGGAGCCTCCTCCGGCACCGGCTCCCGCGAAGATCAGGCCCGGGCCGAATTGAAGCGGTTGCTGGGTGGGGATTGACTTCGAGGCCTATTCGCCGCGCAGCGCGGCCAGGAGTTCGCCTCGGCAGGCCTGTCGGGTGGCCATCCAGGTCCAGAGGAGTCCGTTCATGAAGACGGCCCCCAGGATCCCTGCCAGCGAGGCCCAGGGCAGTTGTCGGGCGTCGGTGGTCCAGACCGGGGCCGCCGCCAGGGACGAGGCCAGCACGCCCAGCAGGAGTCCCCGCGTCAGCAGCCGCAGGTGCTCGGACAGGATCATGGATCGGATCCGGGCCTTGGAGAATCCGACGGCGGCCAGCAGGGCCAGTTCACCCCGCCGCTCCAGGACGTTCCGCTGCACGACCAACCCCAGCCCCACGCTGCCGAGCAGCAGGCCGAGACCACCCAGCCATTGGAAGGTGTTGAGATAGGTGTTCTGGACGGCGTTGAAACGGTTCAAGCGGTCCTCGGTGGTCGTGGTCTCGAGGCCGAGATCGCCCATGCTCCGGGTCAGGGCCTCCGCGACGGGCCGGGAGGGTCCCTCGGTGTCGATGAGGAAGGCCCGGTAGCCGTTCTCACCCGGGAAACGTCGAATGAATTCCGCCTCGGAGATCAACAACTGCCCCTGGAGGATCGAGTTCGCCACGGCCCCGACCAGTCGGACCCGGAACGGGCGGCCGCGTTCGTCGACGTAGTCGAGCGTGTCGCCGATCTTCTTGCCGAGCGCCCACTGGATGGAGTTGGCATCGCCGATGGCCGGGATCGGCTCGTCGTCCGAGGCCTTCGAGACGAGCCCCATCCAGGGATGATCCTCGGGGACGCCTGCCGCCCGCGACTGGAAGGTGAAGGCCTTGCGGGCGTCCAGGAGTTCCGGGCGGACTCCGAGCAGGCGGGGCCGCTGGGCCCGGTTGAGGTTGAGGCAACTGGCGTCGTCCCCCTCGCGGACTCGCATCGGCACCACCGACATGCCTCTCAAGACCTGCGGGTCCAGCCCCAGTCGTTCCTGGCCTCGCGGGGTGTCGAGGTCCTCGATCACCGGCATCGAGGACACCGCCCAGAGACTGAAACCACCGGTGCCCGACCCGCGGTTTCGGGCATCGCGCGAAGCGTCGAGACGGTTGGCCGCCACGGCCACGATCAGGAACACCGCCACTGCCAGCAGGCTGATGACGGCGGCCGAGCGGTTGGGTTGGCGGGCCGGAGCCCGGGAGTGGAGCTCGGATCGCGTGGCGGCCACCGACCCGGTCCCGGATCGCCGGAGGCGCCGCCGTTGGAACAGCAGGGCTGCCGTCAGCAACAGGGCCCCGGCTCCGAAACAATGGCCCGGGCGCACGGCCGCGTCGGCCTTCCAGGCGAGGAAGGTCAGGGCCGCCGACCCCGACAGGGCCGACATCGGCCAGAATGCCGAGATCGACCGCCCCAGGCCGGCGCCCACGGCGGCTCCGTCGTGGAGAAGTTCGCGGGGACTGCGCCGCACGAGTTGCCGCAGGGCCCGCCGTTGGGTCCAGCCGACCATCAGCACGGCGGCCAGCCAGCCCCCGGCCATCGAGGCGGGAGCCGGATGGAACTCCAGGGAGGCTCCGGCCACGGCGTCTTTCCAGAGGGTGTTCAGCCCCATCAGGACCGCCTGCCCGTAGAGGACTCCGCCGCCGATCCCGACCGAGGCGCCGAGGACCGCGAGCACGAGTCCCTCCCGGAACAACAGCCCCGAGGTCGCCTTCGGGGTCCAGCCGAGGGCCAGCAGCGTGCCGACCTCGTGGACCCGCCGTTCGATGCCGAAGCGGAAGACCAGGTTCAAGAGAAGCAGCGCCGACACGATGAGAAAGAAGCTGAACCCGAGGAACAGCCCCCCGAAGTCCTGCCCGCCCCGGGCCGCGGCCAGCGCCGATGCGGTGAGGGGTTGGAACCGCAGTCCCAGTTCGGCCGGTGGAATCCCTCGCTCCAATCCCTGGGTGATTCCGCGGGCGAGGGTGGAGGCGTCCCAGAACTCCCCGGTGAACCAGCGGACGCCGGTGGCGTCCCCGAATCGATTGGCCCACATCCGCCGGCCGGCCGACAGGGTGATGAAGGCCTTGGGGGTGCCTCGCCATCGCTTCCAGTAGGCCTCGTCCTTGTCGCGGATCTGCCGGCTCAATTCGAAGCCTGCATCCCAGTCCTGGGTGCTCTCGGCCTTGGACAGGCCGGGAAACTCGGGCATCAGGGAACGGTCGGCATGGAGACCTTGCATGGGGACGATGGCTCGCACGCGGAACCGGTGGGTCTCCTCCACCAGGCGGGCCCCCGTGTCCACCCGGTACGACAGCACCGACACCAGATCCCCGGGCCGCGCGGAAAGGTCTTCGGCCAGCCAGGAGTTGAGCAGGATCTCGTCATCGGCCATGCCTTCGGGTGTGAAGGGTGGACCGGCCGCCGTGACCATCGAGTACGGGGTCGATCCGGATCCGGATTCGATGGCGTTGGCCAGGTAGGTCAGCACCGGTACCGGCCTGGGGAGCCCGGCAGGCAGGCGGTCCAGCGCCCGGGTGACCACCGGATCGAGGAAGATCCGCCGACTGACCAGTTCGACCTGCGTGGGAGGGGCCTCGGCGACCCCGGCCGCGGGTGGAGCGGACCGGGCCGGCCGGACCTCGAGTTCGGCATCGGCCAGGCCGAATCCCTTCTCGACCATCGAGGACAAGCGCTCCGCGGTGAGGGGCGTGCCCGAGGGGCCCAGCAGGGCGAGGTTGGCCCGATCCACCAATCCGGCCGCCTTGGCCAGGGTGGCATGGGGGATGAAGAGGTTGAACGGCGGCAGCGAGCCGGCCTCGGGCGAGAAATCGCCCCACTCGTCGGCCCTGAGAATGCGAGACACCCGGACCCGCAGGGCGGTGCTTGATCCGTCCCGGGGCGAGATGACGGCATCCTGGGACAGCGCCGAGGGCTTGTGGATGCGCAGCACCAGTCCGTCACCGACGCCGACCGACAATTGCCGGGCCAAGGCTTGGTTCACGGCCACTGCGTCGTCTCCGACTCCGTCCAGGGGAGATGGGCATGGCCGCGGACCGAGGGCCCAGAATTCGCGCGGGACGCCGTGCACCCGGACCTGATTGGCCCGGGCGGTGCCATCTTGTCGCGAAACCACGCCCGGCAGGCGGAGGGCGAAGGTCGTCAAGGCGTTGGACAGCCCGGTCCCGGCCGGCCCGCCGTTGCGGGCGGCGAAGAAGCGGTCCCCGGCATCCAGGATGTGTTCTGCCCGGCCGATGCGATCCATCGCGCGGCGGCGGAGGGTCTCCCGCACCGAATCCCCGACGGTGAGGGCCCCGATCAGCACCGTGGCGGCCACGGCGGCCGCCAGCACCACGCCGAGGTGATGACGCGCGTGGAAGGCCAGGCTGCGTCGCCGCAGGAGGGCAGGGGTGATCTTCATGGTTCAGGAGCCCCTGGGGGGCGGCGTCACTAAAGCGGCGAATGCCGATCCCGGCAATGGCCGTCGCGGGGTGCTCCGGAGGCCTCCATGGCGCCGCGTCCGGTCGGGACCCGGTGCGGTCGCATGACTTGGGCATTTTGACCCGACCTGACGGTGGGGGCACCGGAACTTCCGTTCCCATGGGGCGGATCCCGGGTTTTCCGAAGCGGCGCGATTGCAGCATGGAGGAAAAATGTGGAAACTAGTTGCATTGGTTTTGCACTCCGGTTCGTCATCATCGCCGGGACGACGCAAAACGAACGACCGCAACGACCTCATGATCATCTCACTCGGGATTCTCGCCTCCTCCCAGGGCGGCACCGACCTCGGCTTCATCTGGAACAAGGCCACCCCCGAGGCCAAGGTGATCATCGTCATCCTCGGCATCTTCTCCATCGTGGCCTGGTCCCTGATGATCCAGAAGTTCTTCCAGATGCGGCGGGCCACCAAGTACAACGGGTTTTTCGAGGCCGAATTCCGCCAGCAAGAGGGCGTCCTGGGCATCTATGATCGTCGCCTGCCGGTCGAGGGGTGCCCGCTGTTCTCCGTGTACACCGACGGATGCACCGACCTGGATGCCCGGTTGAAGCTGCCCGACGGCTCCCGTCGCACCCGCCTTTCGATCAAGAGCATCGAACACGTCAAGCGCCAGGTCGAAGGTGCGGTGGCCCGTGAGTCGCTTCGACTGGAGTCGGGCTTGATCCTCCTGGCGATCGCCGTCAGTGGAGGTCCCTTCATGGGCCTGCTGGGCACGGTCTGGGGCGTCATGGACACCTTCGGCGGCATCGCCAAGGCCGGTCGTGCCGACCTGACGGCCATGGCCCCCGGCGTTTCGGCCGCGTTGGTCACCACCGTCGCCGGTCTGCTCGTCGCCATCCCCTCCATGTTCGGCTACAACTACCTGGTGCACACGCTGCGGGTGCTGACCGTCGAGTTGGACAATTTCGCCCAGACCCTGGCGTCGAAGATGGAGACCGAGTTCCTGCCCGATGATGAGTGACCGGGATTCCCAATCGTCTGCGACCCGGACGGAGGAGACCCCGCAGTCCGCGCGGGGAGTCCTGTGCCCGGATTGCGACCGGTTGAACCCCATCGACCGCGACACCTGCAACTATTGCTCGAAGCCTCTGTTCGTCGATTGTCCGTCCTGCGCGGCGACCAACGAACGGGTGCTGACGCTGTGCCGCCGCTGTGGTGGGGCCTTGGAGAAGGGGTTCCTCTCGGGCCTCCTGGGATCTCGCCCGGCCCCGGAGGTCGCCCCGGCCCCGCGCCGACAGGAGCCCTCGGGACCCATGGGGAAGGGAACCCTCTGCTGCAAATGCGAGCGCCTGAACCCATCCGACCTCGAGCGTTGCGAGCGTTGCGGCGAGGCTCTGCATGTCGATTGCCGGCAATGCGGGAAGCGCAATCCGCGGGTGTTGATGCATTGCACCTCCTGTCGCGGGCGGTTGCATCGCGGCTCGCATCACCATTCCCACCACGGTGCAAGCCATGGCAATCCTGGCCACTCCCACACCCCCGACCCGGGGCATTCCCCGGTTCCGGCCTCCACCGGTCCCACGGTGTGCGCCAAGTGCACGCATCCGAATCCTCCGGGGCTGCAACGGTGTGAGCAGTGTCGCGGACATCTGTTCATCGTGTGCCGCGATTGCGGCTCGACCAACGCCCGTACCGAGCCGCGTTGCTCGAAATGCAACCGGAGACTGCACCGGTCCATCAACGAGCGGTTGGATCCGCTGGGGGCCAAGGCTGTTTCCATGAAGTGGGTCTATGCGATGGGGGCGGTCCTCCTGCTGGCCCTGGCCTGGTTCGTCCTGGTCCAATTCTCCGGCCTCCGGATCTTCGAATAACCATGCGCCGCTTTTCCCAACGCAATTCGTTGGTCACGCTCAACGAGATCAACGTCACCCCATTGCTGGACCTGGCGTTCGTGCTGCTGATCATCTTCATCATCACCACGCCGGCGCTGGAGCCCGGCATCAGCATGAAGCTGCCCGTCGGTGGCGACGCCCGGACCCGCCCCGACACCAACAACGAGGCGACCATCAGTGGATTGGCCGAAGGGCGGTACACCTTCTCGCGGACCGGTTCCCGGGTCTTGAGCGAGCGGGAGCTGGAGACCGAGTTGTTGAAGGCCTACCGCCAGAATCCGAACCTGGTGCTGGTGCTGCGGGTCGAGGGTTCCGCGCCGTCTCAGGTGCTGGTCAGCCTCCTCGACATCGCGGGTCGCAACGGCCTCACCCGTTATCGCATCGGAACCCAGCTTCCCAAACGGCGATGATCTCCTCGAATTCCAGATATCTTCTGACCTCCGTGGGCATCCATGCCGCGGCGGTGGGGTTGCTGGTCTTCGCGCCCGCCTTGTCGTCGCGCACCGTCCAGGATGCGCCCAGTCCGATCCTGGAGATCATTCCTGACAACCTCCGGTTGACCGACGGCAATACCATCGGCGGTGGCAATCCCGAGGCGCGTCCGCCGAAGGGCGGTCCGCAGCAATCCAGCCCGCAGCCCCCTCCGCCCCAACCCGAGCCGCCCAAGCCGGAGCCTCCAAAGACGGAGCCTCCCAAAACCGAGCCCCAGACGCCGCCCAAGGCCGAGCTGGTGCAGCCTCCCAAGAAGAGCCTCGCCACCGAGATCCAACGCAGCAGCCCCAACGTGCCCAAGGCCCAGGACGTGGATCCCGCCCTCTCGACCAAGAAGCAGAAATCCTCCAAGGCCGACTTCCAATTGGCCGAGGCGCCCAAGAAGCGCTCCAAGAAGGACATCGAGGCCGATCGCAAGGAGGCCGCCGCCGCCGAGGCCGCCGAGGAGGCGCGCGAAGCCCGCGAACATCAGGCCCGGGTCGCCGCGGCGCGGGAGGCCTGGAACCGGGCGCAGCAAGCCCGGGCCGATGCGGTGCGGGGGGCTGCTTCGAGTCTCGGCAAGAACCTCTCGGGTTCCACCTCCTTCGAGATGCCCGGTCCCGGCGGGGCCGCCTATGCGCCCTACGGGTCCTACCTGATGGCCTTCTACAAATTGCGGTGGAAGAAGCCCACGACGCTCAGTGTCGATCATGGCGTGGTCGAGGCCGAGATCACCGTCCAGCGCAACGGCCGTGTCTCGGCGTTCCGCCTGGTGAATCCCTCCGGGATCCGGGCCTTGGACGACTCGGTCCGCGAAGTGCTCGACCGCAACCGAGACCTCCGGCCCCTGCCCGAGGGCACGACCGATCCGGAGCGTCGGATCACCATCCGCTTCGACCTCTCGGCCGCCTCTCCGACCTGAGCCCAAATCCGTCCACCGGATCCCCTCCAACAAGTCTTACGATCCCAATCCAAAGCCCCCTTTTCGATATGCTCCGTCACCGATTCCTCACCCTCGCTCTGGCCCTGGGGATTTCCCTGGGCGCCTCCGCCGCCGAAGTGGTCGTCAGCGACGTCACCAGCCGCGCCGTTCCCATCCACGTCACAGGTTTTTCCGGGGACGCCAAGACGGTCCTCGAATTCGACCTCTACGTCGCCGGCTTCGACCTCGTGGCCCCGGGGCAGGCTCAATATTCGCTCAATGGCAAGGCCGCCGCCGCCCTGGAAGGGGTGCTGTCGGATGTCAACAACAAGGCCACCCTTTTCAATCGGTCCTATCCGGGCGGTTCGGCCCGGGCTCAGGCGCATGCCTTGGCCGACGATGTGGTGCAGGCCATCACCGGCCGCAAAGGCATCTCGAGGACCAAACTGGTCTTCAAGGTGCAGAAAGAACGCGTCAGCGAGGTCTACGCCAGTGACTTCGACGGGGCCAATCCGGTCCAGTTGACCGCCGACGGCAACATCGTGGCGGCTCCCGCCTGGCGGCCCGGTCGCAAGTCCATCGTGTACACGAGCTACCGAGCCGGGAATGCCGACATCTATTCCCAGGACCTGACCACCGGCGGTCGCAAGGCGCTGGTGCGCTTCTCCGGCTCCAACATCAGCCCGGCGCCTTCGCCCGACGGTTCCAAGCTGGCCATGATCCTCAGCAAGGCCGGCAGTCCGGATCTCTGGGTGGGCGATGCCGAGGGGGGGAGCCCCCGCCGGTTGACGACCACCGCGGCCGACGAGTCGTCGCCCTGCTGGTCTCCCGATGGATCCACCCTGTGCGTGGTGTCCCGCGAGAGTGGATTCCCGCAGTTGTACACGATTCCCGCCGCGGGGGGCACGATGCGCCGCCTCACCACCGCCGGGG
Organism: uncultured Akkermansia sp.; assembly: GCA_964386625.1. GTDB lineage: Bacteria > Verrucomicrobiota > Verrucomicrobiia > Limisphaerales > UBA9464 > SXXZ01. The sequence continues at coordinate 8,793 of CAYLTF010000001.1, forward strand.
TGCGCAACACGACCGAGCCCGATTGGTCTCCGGACGGCAAGTGGATCGCCTTCACCCGTTCCCGGGGCGATTATTTCGACATCTGCATCGTTCCCGCAGCCGGCGGGGATGCGAAAGTGATCACGGAAGGAGAGGATCCCTCCTGGGCCCCGAACTCGCGCACCTTGGTTTTTGCGCGTCGGACCAGCAAGTTCGGCCCTCGCAAACTGTCGCTGCTTGACTGGCCGACGGGCCACGTCAAGGATATCGCGCAAGTCGCGGGCAGCAGCTCTCAGCCTAGCTGGAGTCGTTGATCCTCCACCCACCGATCCCTTTCAGAGTCCCAGATTCCAGTTTTTCAGCCCCAGCCTTTTTCCAATACGCCAATGAAGCCGTTTTCCAAATTGGGTTCCCTTGCCCTCGTGGTCGTCCTGTCCCTCGCCGCCGGATGCAAGAAGGGGCAGAAGAACTACACCCCGCTGCCGGGTTATTCGGGCACGCCCGGAGCCTCGTCGGGTCTGGGCAAGGGGCAGCCGATCCTGCCGCCCGCCCGTCCGTTGACCCCCGATGGCGCCGGCTCCAATGGTGCCGATTCGGTCAACCGGGTCGACAATCCCGATGGTCCGAGCGGTCAGCCGTCGCGGGAAGAGATCGAGGGAATGCTGGCCAATCGCGAGCAGTTCAAGGCCAACACCGTGTATTTCGACTACGACAAGTCTGTGGTGAAGGCCGAGGGCAAGGCCAACCTCCAGGCCGTGGCCACCTATCTCAAGGCCCACTCCGACAACAAGGTGGCCATCGAGGGCCATTGCGATGAGCGAGGCACCGAAGAGTACAACCGTGCGTTGGGCGAGCGTCGTGCGCTTTCGGCCCGGGACGCCCTCATCGGTCTGGGCATCGGTGCCGACCGCGTCGTGACGCGCAGTTTCGGTGAAGACAAGCCGGCGGAACTCGGCCACGACGAGGCGGCCTGGAGCAAGAATCGCCGAGCCGAGTTCATCCTGCTGACCCCGCCTCCCGCGGGTGGCCTTCGCTGACGCGGGGATCGGGTCAGTGCTGCAATTCAGGGGGAATTGAGTCCCTCCACAAAAAACCCGCCCGGAAATGGGCGGGTTTTTTCGCGTTCATCCATCCGGGCGCTCTGCCGTTGGTTCGGACTCGTGGCCCGGGCTCACCCCGCATCCGTGGATGCGGGGTGACGGGTCTTGGGACGGCCGCAAGTCGTGACTCGGCCTCGGGGCCGGCTCAGACGCAGAAGCCGTAGCGCTTTTCGGGATCCACACCGAGTTTGCGGATCGCCTCGGCCACGGCGCTCTGGGGCAGGGCGCCCTGAGAGGCCAGCTTGTAGAGGCAGGCGATCGCCGTGCACTCACCGTCGATCTCGAAGAAGCGACGGAGCACCGGTCGCACCTCGCTGCGGCCGAAGCCGTCGCAACCCAGGGTCATCAGGCCTCCGGGAATCCAAGGGGCGATCTGGTCGGCCACCAGCTTGAGATTGTCGCTCACGGCGATCCAGGGGCCTGATTCTCCCTCGACCGTGGTCTCGAGATAGCTCTTCCGAGGCGTCTCGGTCGGATGAAGCATGTTCCACCGCTTGGCCGCCTGGGCCTCGGAACGGAGGCGCTTGTAGCTGGTCACGCTCCAGACATCGGCGCTGACACCGAAGGATTCGAGCAACTCCTGGGCCTTCAACGCCTGCTGGAGAATGGCGCCCGAACCGAGCAACTGCACCTTGTGCTTCAGGCCCGCCTTGCCTGGCTTGAACTTGTACATGCCGTTGAGGATGCCCTCGGCCACCGCCGGATCGGCCGGGAGGGGCGGGTGGGCGTAGTCCTCGTTGTGGACGGAGATGTAGTAGAAGACGTCTTCCCCGTCGGCGTACATGCGCTTGAGGCCGTCGCAGACGATGACCGCCAGTTCATAACCGAAGGCCGGCTCATAGGCATACAGGTTGGGGACCGACGCGGCAATCAAGTGGCTGTGCGCGTCCTGATGCTGGAGCCCTTCGCCGTTCAAGGTCGTGCGGCCCGAGGTGGCCCCGATCAAGAAGCCGCGACAGCGCGAATCGCCGGCGAGCCATACCTGGTCGCCCACGCGCTGGAAGCCGAACATCGAGTAGTAGATGTAGAACGGGATGGTCGGCACACCGTAGGTCACGTTGGCCGTGCCCGCGGCGATGAAGTCGGCCATCGAGCCGGCCTCGTTGATGCCCTCTTCCAGGAGTTGCCCGTCCTTCTTCTCGATGTACGGCGTGTTGGCGTTGTCCTCGGTCTTGGTGCCCGGGTTGTAGAGCTGGCCGCGCGAGCTGTAGATGCCGACCTGACCGAAGAGTCCCTCCATGCCGAAGGTGCGGGCTTCGTCGGGCACGATCGGCACGATGAACTTGCCGATGTTCTTGTCGCGGAGCAGCGAGCCCAGCAGCAGCACATAGGCCTTCGTGGTGGACGCCGAGGACAAGGCCGTGGCCTGCACCACGTTGCGCAGACCGTCGTCGGTGTGCCGAGGGGTGGCCAGCTTCTGGGCGCGATCGACGCGGACCGGGTTGAAACCGTTGAGGGCCTTGCGCCGCTCCAGCAGGTACTGCACCTCGGCACTGTCCTGGGGCGGGCGGTAGAAGGGCAGTTCGGCGATCACCTCATCCTCGAGCGGGATGGAGAACCGTTGCCGGAAATGGCGGATGTCGCGCTCGGCCAACTTCTTGAGGCCGTGGGTGGGGTTCTTGCCTTCGCCGGCCTCGCCGGTGCCGTAGCCCTTGACCGTCTTGGCCAGGATGACCGTCGGGCGACCATTCCGCTCGGTCGCTTTGCGGTAGGCTGCGTACACCTTGCGAGGGTCGTGTCCGCCGCGCGTGAGCTTCTTGAGCTGCTCGTCGGTGAGATGGCTGACCAGGTCGAGCAGGGCCGGATACTTGCCGAAGAAGTGCTTGCGGATGTAGGCGCCGGACTCGACCACATATTGCTGATATTCGCCATCGACGACCTCGTCCATGCGCTTGGCCAGGAGCCCGGTCGTGTCGCGGGCGAGCAGGTCGTCCCAGTCGCCGCCCCAGACCACCTTGATGACATTCCAGCCGGCTCCGCGGAATTGACCCTCCAGGTCCTGGATGATCTTGCCGTTGCCGCGCACCGGGCCGTCGAGGCGCTGCAGGTTGCAGTTGATCACCCAGACCAGGTTGTCGAGGTGCTCGCGTCCGGCCATGCCGATGGCTCCGTGGGTTTCCGGTTCGTCGGACTCGCCGTCACCGATGAAGGCCCAGACCATCGGATCGTGGTCCTGCGGAACCAGCTTGCGGGCCTGCAGGTAGCGGCTGAAGCGGGCCTGATAGATCGAGTGGATCGGGCCCAAGCCCATGGAGACCGTCGGGAAGATCCAGAACTCCGGCATCAGGTAGGGATGCGGGTAGGAGCTCAGGCCCGGGTGATCCTGAAGCTCCTGGCGGAAGTTCTTCAGGTGCTGGTCATTGAGTCGGTATTCGAGGTAGGCCCTCGAGTAATTGCCCGGCGAGGCATGACCCTGGAAGTAGATCATGTCGGCGGTCTTCCCGTCGGCTCCGCCCCGGAAGAAGTGGTTGTAGCCCACTTCATAGAGTGTGGCCAGCGAGGCGAAGGTGGCGATGTGCCCGCCCACGTTGGTGGTCTTGTTGGCCTTGGCGACCATGGCCATGGCGTTCCAGCGGACGTGGGCCCGGATCAGGCGCTCCATCTCGAGGTCGCCCGGGTATTCGGGCTCCTCTTCGCGGGGGATCGTGTTGAGGTAGGGCGTCGTGGTGACATCCGGCACGGGGTAGCCCTGCTCCCGCAGGCCCCGCACGACCCCGGCCATCAATTCCCGGGTCTCTTGAGGGGACTTCCCCTCCAGCACCAATCGCAGCAGATCCTCCACCGTGGCGCGATGCCGGTCGGAGGCGGTCAGGGAACGACGCGGGGCGGTACTTTCGGCGCGCCCGTTGACCGGGGCGGCCGAACCATGGTTGGAACCAGAGGTATTCAAGACTCGAGATGGCCCGGACCGGAAGTCCGGAAGCCCAAAGGTATGCAATTGGGCCGCACTGCCAAGCGCAGCGTTGGCCGTTTCAAGGGAACGAATCCTGAGAAGAAGCGGGCTTTGGATCGATCTTCGTCGTTCGCGATGCCCGGTCTGCTCAGGATGCCAGGGGGATCAGGTCGGTGCCCAGGTAGGGTCGCAGCGGTTCCGGCACCCGGATGCTGCCGTCGGACTGCTGATGGGTCTCCACCAGGGCCACGAACAACCGAGCCAGCGCGGTGCCGGAGCCATTGAGCAGGTGGGGGAAGAGGTTCTGACCGTCCGATTCCCGCTTGAAGCGCAGGTTCATGCGCCGGGATTGGTAGTCTTCGCAGTTGGAGCAGCTGGACACCTCGAGATAGGTGCCCTGGCCCGGGGCCCAGACCTCGATGTCGTAGGTCTTGGCCGAGGCGAAGCCCATGTCGCCCGTGCAGAGGTTGATCACCCGGTAGTGCAGCCCGAGCCGCTGCAACACGGTCTCGGCGTTCTGGACCATCTTCTCCAGCTCCTCGTAGCCCTGGTCGGGATGCACCACTTTGATCAACTCGACCTTGTCGAACTGATGGACCCGGATCATTCCCCGGGTTCCCAGTCCGGCTGCGCCCGCCTCGGCCCGGAAGCAGGGCGAGTAGGCGCAATAGCGCACCGGCAGCTGCTTCTCGGCGAGGATCTCCTCCCGGTGGATGTTGGCCACCGGGGCCTCGGCCGTCGGCAGCAGGTAGAGCTTGCCCATCGTCGAGGCGTCGAGGCCTTCCTGCACGGCATAGGCCTGGTCGCGGAACTTCGGGAACTGCCCCACGCCCACCATGCAGTGCTCGCCGATGATGTACGGCGGGGCCACTTCGGTGTAGCCATGCTCACGCAGGTGAAGATCCAGCAGGAAGTTGATCAGCGCCCGCTCGAGGCGCGCACCCCAACCGGTGTAGAGCAGGAAGCCCGATCCGCTGAGCTTGGCCCCGCGGGCGAAGTCGATGAGCCGCAGCTTCTCGCACAGTTCCACATGGTTGAGCGGCTTGAAGTCGAACTCGGCCTTTCTCCCGTGGACGCGGATCTCGGGATTGTCGGCGGCATCCTTGCCCAGGGCCACGCTGGCGTGGGGCAGGTTGGGGATCATCAGCAGCAGGGCGTCCCGAGCCGCCTCGGCCTGGGCCGCGGCCTTGTCGAGTTCAGCGATCCGGTCGCCCAGGGTGCGCACCTCGGCCTTCTTGGCCTCGGCCTCCTCCAGGCGCTTCTGGCCGATGAGTCCCCCGATCTCTTTCGAGGCGCTGTTGCGACGAGCCTTGAGTTGCTCGGCCTCGGCAAGCGCGGTCCGGCGGGTCTCATCCAGCGCCAGCACCTCGGTCACCTTCGCCTCGTCGCCGGCGTTCCGCGTGGCCAATCGCTCCCGGACGAACTCGGTCCGTTCGCGCAACAACTTCATGTCGAGCATGGATGCAGCCTACGAAAGCCTGAGGTCGAAGGAGAACGGAATTCCTCAGGCGGAATCCGCCGCATCAGTTCCCGGGGGATCCCGAGAAACGCTCGAAGAGCGCCATCGCCTGCGAGGTGTGCACCCTGAATTGGTCGCCGAGGAATCCGGATTCCGGGGTGCGCTGCCGCCAATACACGACGCTGTTCTTGACCTCGGTGAGGTGGCGGCACCGGGAAAAGTCGCCGACCACCTCCCGGTAATGCGCCTCGTGGAGGCCGCACCACGGCTTGAGCAAGGCGGCCCAGAATCTTTGGGAAGGCGTGCGGAGTTCGCGGGCCAGGATCGCCAGGGCCTCGTCCGGAGTGCAACCCCGGGCTTCGCAGATCCGCTGTTCGAATGTCTTCGGCAAGGCATTCATGGACAGAGTGCTTGAAAAACCGAGATGTCTGATCCGGATTGATCAAAACCATCCCGTAACGAGCGACTAGGAGCGGGGCCGCTCGATCCTTCAGGTGGGTTCATCAGGAATGTTTCTGAAAAGGGTTTCTACACCTTTTATGGCAGTCCGCGATTCAAAAAAGTGCGGCCTGGAAGATAAAATTTGTAACAACTCCGTGGTCGCCATCGTCCCTGTAGTGGCTGGGAAAAGTTGCCCAAATCCGTGCTTGCCATGGTCCGGCGATTGGCGATGGCTTCTTCACAGCCATGGACCCGCAAGGTTCTCCCCCCTCCCGTGTTCCCCCGCCGTTCGTCAACGCCGCGTCACCGCGTCGTCGGCGGTCCGGGTGGGTGCATCGTGCCAAGCGGTGGTTCGACAAGATCCCGGATCGCTTGGCCGAGCGGAAGCTCAACGGGTACCAGGTGGTCGTCATGGTCCTGGTCTGCTATGCGGTCTACCGCTTCGTGATTCCCATGTTCGACCGGGATTTCGGCGGTGGCGGCGGTGGCGGTGAAGGGTGATGGCCGGGGTGATGGGCATCCCCCGATCGGGGAACCCTCGGTCGCAAGCCACGCGGCTCCGTCCGTTTTGATCTTCCCACGCCCGGAAGCCTCGCGTTCACTCGCGTGTCTTTTTCGACATGAAAATCGTACTCGCTTACTCCGGCGGCCTCGACACCTCGGTGCTGCTCTCCTGGATCAAGGAAACCTACGGCAACGCCGAGATGATCGCGTTCTGCGCCAACATCGGCCAGGATGACGAACTGAAGGGACTGGAAAAGAAGGCCAAGAAGACCGGTGCCTCCAAGATCTACATCGATGATCTCCAGGAGGAATTCGCCAGCGACTTCATCTATCCGATGCTCCGGGCCGGAGCGATCTACGAGGGACAGTATTTCCTGGGCACGAGCATCGCCCGCCCCCTCATCGCCAAGCGCATGGTGGAGATCGCCCGCGCCGAGAAGGCCGACGCCATCGCCCACGGTGCCACCGGCAAGGGCAACGACCAGGTGCGCTTTGAGTTGACGGCCGCCGCGCTGGCGCCCGAGCTGCAGATCATCGCGCCGTGGCGCGACGCCCGCTACCGCAAGGACTTCCCGGGCCGCCAGGAGATGATCGACTACTGCGCCGCCAAGGGCATCCCTGTGCAGGCCAGCGCCAAGAAGCCGTACTCGATGGACCGGAACCTCCTGCACATCTCCTACGAGGCCGGCATCCTGGAAGATCCCTGGTACGATTCCTTCGACCTCAAGAACCGAGACTACTTCACCACCCTGTCGGTGCTGCCGGAAGACGCGCCTGACAAGCCCGAGTACGTCACCCTCGACTTCGTGAAGGGCGACTGCGTGGCGGTCAACGGCAAGAAGCTCAACCCGCTCCAGGTCATGCGCACCCTGAACAAGATCGGCGGCAAGCACGGCGTCGGTCGCGTGGACATGGTGGAGAACCGTTTCGTGGGCATGAAGAGCCGCGGCGTGTACGAGACCCCGGGCGGCAGCATCCTGCACTACGCCCATCGCCAGATGGAGAGCCTCACCATGGACCGCGAGGTCATGCACCAGCGCGACGCCCTGATCCCGAAGTACGCCGAGCTGGTGTACAACGGCTTCTGGTACGCGCCCGAGCGCCTGGCCCTGCAGGCCTATGTCGAGGAGAGCCAGAAGAACGTCACCGGCACCGTGCGTGTGAAGCTCTACAAGGGCGGGCTCTATGTCGCCGGCCGCAAGAGCCAGTTCAGCATGTACAACCCGCACATCGCCACCATGGAGGCCGACCCCACCAAGGCCTACAACCAGGACGATGCGACCGGGTTCATCCGGCTCAACGGCCTGCGCCTGCGCGTCAACTCGACGGTCAACGGCGCGAAGAACCTTCAGGGCTGATCTCCGGGACTCCCCCCGCTTCTGGATCCGTCCGGGGTCCAGTCGGCGGGGGTGTTCCAATTGATCAGGGCCCGGTGGTCTTCCGGGCATGCGTCCCAGGGGGCCATCCAGCCGGCCTCGAGGCCTCGGCGGCAGAATTCCTGCACCGAGGCCTTTCTGTTTTCAGGCGGGTGCTCAAGGTGCGCTCTCGCGAAGGGCCAGGAATGGTTCGGATAGATCGCGGCCAGGGGCTCCAGCCGGCCATCATGACGCGGGACGCATCCCGACCCGGGGCGGATCCCGGCCATGAGTCGCTGCAGCCAGGCGGACGACATCGCGGGCAGATCGACGGCGAGGAAGAGCGTCCACCCGTCCCCGGGCCCCGGATGAAGTCCGCGAGCCCATCGGAGTCCGCATTCCACGCCGGCCAGCGGGCCCAGACCGGGCCGGAGGTCCCGGAGCAGCGGGACTCCTTCGGGAGCCGGGGGCAGGGGATCGCGATCCGCCGGTCCGGCCGCGATGGCGAGATCCCGGATGCCCGCCGCCGCCAGAAGGCCGAGCTGCCGCAAGAGCAGCGGTTGGCCACCCGCCTCGAGCCAGGCCTTGTCGCGGCCCATCCGAAGCGAACGCCCCCCGGCGAGGATCACTCCGCTGAGTTGTTCGGGTACCCGGAACACCCGTCCAGCCTTTCCCCAATCCGGCGGATTGTCACTGGGCGAGCCGGCGAACGTGTCGACCGCTCCGGCCCACCGATGTTCCGGGCCCGGCTTGACGAAGCTCCTTGCCCCCGGGCCGGGTGCCGGGTTTTCCTCCGCCCATGTCTCAATTGGAAAATCAAGTCGCGGTGGTGACGGGAGCAGGTCGCGGGATCGGTCGGGCCATCGCCCTGCGTTTCGCCCAGGCGGGTGCCGATGTGGTGGTCGTCTCGCGCACCGCCGAGAACTCCGAGAAGACCGCAGCGGAGATCCGGGCCCTCGGCCGGAAGGCCTGGGCCTTGGCGGTCGACGTGTCCGATCCGGCCGCGATCGCGACGGCGGCCGAGACCCTCCTGGAGCAGGCAGGGCGGGTGGACATCCTGGTCAACAACGCCGGCGTGACCAAGGATGGTCTGCTCATGCGCATGAGCGAATCCGACTGGGACACCGTGCTCGACACCAACCTGCGTGGCGCGTTCCTGTTCACCAAGGCGTTGACCCGCACCTTTCTCAAGCAGCGCTCCGGCAGGATCATCAATCTGGCCAGCGTCATCGGGCTCATCGGCAATGCCGGCCAGGCGAATTATGCGGCCAGCAAGGCGGGCCTGATCGGGTTCACCAAATCGGTGGCCAAGGAATTCGGTTCCCGTGGGGTGACCTGCAATGCCATCGCCCCCGGGTTCATCGAGACCGACATGACGGCCGCGCTGAACGACGCTCAGAAAGAGGCGATCCTCAAGCAGATCCCGCTCGGGTCTCTCGGGCAGGCGTCCGACATCGCCGAAGCGGCCCTGTATCTGGCCGGTCCTGGGGGACGCTACATCACCGGACAGGTGCTCACCGTCGACGGCGGCATGGTGATGTGACCCCTCCCCGGGAATGGCGTCGAGTCAGGGGGAGTTGACCTTGGGGTGGGGCGGATCCCGGGAACGGGATCCCGCACCCGCTCCCCCGCCCGAGTCCGTGGCGCCGGACGAACCGCTCCCGGATTGGCTTGCCCGGTTGAGTCCCGACGACCTGCGCCGTGTCGCCAGCCTCGCCCGGGAGCGGCGGCCCCTGGTGTTCCTCGTGGACGCCCGAGCCCGTTGGAATCTGGTGCGTCCCCGGTTGCCGTTGGCCGGATTCGATGCCGTGGACTTCCACGACCAGGCGGATGGCGATTTCCGGATCATCGCCTTCTCCGACACCGGTCCCCGGGAATTGGAGCACCTGATGAAGTGCCTGCGACAGACCCGCCCCCCGCGGGCCGCGGCCTGCGAGCGGATCCGCTGGAGCGGTCCCGAATTGTCTGCGTTGGCCCGACGCGGGGAACGCGCGGGGTGCGATGCCCCTTCCGTCGTGTCGGTGGCGGAGAAAAATTCCTGAACGGGCGCTTGACGGTCGGGAGTCTCACGCCTAGACAGGCGCCCGAACGAGACATTTACCATGGCTGAAAAAACCATCGAGCAGCGGATCAAGGACATCATCATCGAGCAACTGGGCGTGACCGCCGACCAGGTGACTCCCGAGGCCAAGTTCATCGAGGACTTGGGCGCTGACTCCCTCGACACCGTCGAGTTGGTGATGGCCCTGGAGGAGGAATTCGGTCTGGAGATCCCGGACGACGAGGCTGAGAAGCTTCAGAGCGTTGGCGACGTCATCAAGCACGTCGAGGACTCCCAGGCCAAGTAAGCCCGCGATCCCTTCCCAACAGGGCAGCCCGTCCTTCGGAGCTGCCCTTTTTCATTGCAATCACTCCGTAAACAGGAGTCCGCACCCGGGTTGACGCAAGCTTGTCTGTGCCCGACGGGTGGATACCCTGTCCCCGAATTATGTCGAATGCTTGGTCTGAACGCCGCGTGGTCGTGACCGGTCTGGGTTGTGCCTCCCCGCTGGGGCTCGATGCCGACACCGTCTGGAAGAACATCCTTGCCGGGAAGTGCGGCGTGGGCCGGGTGGGGGCCTTCGACATCTCCGCCTACGACTGCCAGATCGCCGCCGAGGTGCGGGATTTCGACCCGGTGCCGGCGTTCCCGAGCCCCAAGGAGGTCCGCCGTTCCGACCGCTTCACCCACTTCGGCGTCTATGCCGGTTGGGGCGCCCTCAAGGACTCCGGCCTGAACCTGGAGTCCGAGAACCGGGACGATATCGGCGTCTACATCGGTTCGGGCATCGGCGGTCTGCACACCACCGAGGAACAGCACAAGATCCTGTTGGCCAAGGGGCCTGGGCGCGTCAGCCCGTTCATGATCCCGATGCTGATCCTGAACATGTCGTCGGGCCTGTTCGCCCTCTACAACAACCTCCGCGGTCCCAATTTCGCCACCTGCTCGGCCTGTGCGACCAGCAATCACGCGATCGGCGAGGCCTGGTGGGCCATCAAACGGGGCGACGCCTCGGTCATGTTCGCCGGGGGCACCGAGGCCACCATCGTGCCGCTGGGCATGAGCGGCTTCGCGGCCATGAAGGCCATGTCCACCCGGAACGAGGACCCTCAGCACGCCAGCCGCCCGTTCGACCGCGATCGCGACGGGTTTGTCATGGGCGAGGGCGCGGCGGTGCTGGTGCTCGAGGAATTGGAGCATGCCAAGAAGCGCGGTGCCCGCATCTACTGCGAGATCGTGGGCTACGGCAACACCTGTGACGCGAACCACATGACCTCGCCGGATCCGGAGGGGGCTGGTGCGGCCCGGGCCATCCAGATGGGCCTCAAGCACGCGCGGATGCGTCCCGAGGAGATCGATTACGTCAACGCGCACGCCACCAGCACGCCGGTCGGCGACGTCTGCGAGACCCAGGCCATCAAGCGGGTCTTCGGCGATCATGCCCGGAAGCTGGCGATCAGCTCCACCAAGGGGGCGACGGGCCACATGCTCGGCGCCGCCGGCGGCATCGAGTCGCTGCTTTGCTGCAAGGCGCTCGAGGCCCAGGTGGCCCCGCCGACCATCAATCTCGAGAATCCGGACCCGCAGTGCGATCTGGACTACATCCCGCACACCCCGCGCCCGATGAAGATCGACGCCTTCCTGAACAATTCGTTCGGGTTCGGAGGCCACAATGCGATCGTGATCGGAAAGCGGTTCGTGGGCTGACGGTTCCATCCCGGTGGCCGCGGCCGGCCTGGTCCGGGATCTCTCTCCATGCTTCCACGGGGCTCCGGGTCCGTTCAGTCTCCGGGGCATGATTCCTCCATCCTTCCTCAGGGCATCACTGTCGGTCTGTCTGAGGGTCTGCCTGATCCTGGCAGCGGGACTTGGCCATGGGGCGGAGGCGCCGCCCCTCAATGTGGTGCTGATGGTGGCCGACGACCTGGGGGCCCATGATCTGGCCCTGACCGGCAGCCGGTTCCACGAGACCCCGCATCTCGACCGGTTGGCCCGCGAAGGGGTCCGGTTCACGCGGGCCTACTCGGCCTGCACGGTCTGTTCGCCGACGCGGGCCGCGTTGATGACGGGCAAATACCCGGCCCGACTCAAGATCACCGACTGGATCGCCGGCCACGATGCCCCCAAGGCCAAGCTCCGTCCGCCGGCCGACTGGGTGAAGGCGCTGCCGTTGTCGGAACTGACCCTTGCCGAACGGGCCAAGGCCTCGGGACGGGCCACGGCCCACATCGGCAAATGGCACCTGGGTGGGGAAGGGTTCGGTCCGCTCGAGCAAGGCTTCGAGGTCAACCTGGGCGGAGATCACCGCGGTCAGCCGCCCTCCTATTTTTCCCCCTATGGGCTGCCCAGACTCGCGGACGGGCCGCGCGGCGAATACCTCACCGACCGCGAAGGGACCGAGGCGGCGGCCTTCATCCGGGGACATCGTGAGCGCCCCTTCTTCCTCCAGGTCGCCTTCCACTCGGTGCACACGCCGCTGCAGGCCAAGGCCGAGTTGGTGGACAAGTATCGCCGCAAGGCCGCCCGCATGGGTGGCACCCAGACCAATGCGGTCTACGCCGCGATGCTGGAGAGCCTCGACGCCGCCGTGGGACAGGTGCTCAAGGCGCTCGACGAGGGCGGTCTCGCCGAGCGCACCGTGGTGATCTTCACCTCCGACAATGGCGGGCTGGTCCTGGGGCAGAACCCACCGACCTCCAATGCTCCGCTGCGCTCCGGCAAGGGGTCCCCCCACGAAGGCGGGATCCGTGTGCCGCTGCTGGTCCGATGGCCGGGGGTCGCGGTGCCCGAGGCTCGCGTGGAGGAGCCGGTGATCTCCATGGACGTGGCCGCCACGGTGGCGGCGGCGATGGCCGGTCAGGCGACGCCCTCGCTGGAAGACGGGTTGAACCTCTTGCCGCTGCTGAAGGATCCGGGTGCGCGCCTCCCCCGCGAGGTCCTCGGCTGGCACTACCCTCATTACCATCCCGGTGGGGCCACCCCGTATTCCGCCATCCGCTCGGGCGACTGGAAGCTCATCCAATACTACGAGGACGGTCGGCACGAACTGTACGACTTGGCGCAGGATCCCGGTGAGACCCGCGACCTGGCCGCATCGCAGCCGGAGCGCGTGATGGCCCTGGCCCGCCGCTTGGCCGACTGGCAGGGCAAAGTCGGGGCGCAGTGGCCGATGGCCAACCCGGAATACCAGGCCAAGCCCCTGGCTCCCCTGGCCGACGGCACGGTGCTGCTGCACTCTCGCTCCGCCTCGGTGCACGGAACGGTCCTGCGGTATGAGCCCATGCCCTTCAAGGATACCCTCGGTTGGTGGGCCCGCGGCGAAGATTGGGCCGACTGGAGCTTCGAGATCCCTCGGGGCGGATCCTTCGAGATCGAATTGACGCAGGGGTGCGGCCGAGGTTCGGCGGGGAGTCGTGTGGAATTGCGCGTCGGCGATCAGGTGATTCCCTGGACCGTCGAGGAGACCGGTCATTTTCAGAACTTCGTGGTCCGTCACCTGGGGCGCATCACGCTCCCGGCGGGGCGTCATGCGATGGCGGTCCGGCCCGTCCAGAAAGTCGGCGGCGCGGTCATGGACCTGCGCCAGATCCGCCTTGTGCCGGCGCGCGGCGAGGCCTTGCCGACCGAGGCCTCGCGCATGGTGCGCTCGGCCTCCCGTATCGTGGTGCTTGGCGACAGCATCACTTATGGCGGCGATTGGGTGGAGTTCCTCGAGGCCGGGCTTCGGCGGATCCAGCCAGATCACCGGCCCGAGATCCTCAACCTGGGGCTGCCCAGCGAGACGGCCTCGGGCCTGTCCGAGGAGGGGCATGCGGGCGGGGCTTTTCCGCGTCCCGATGTGCATGAGCGGTTGGGTCGAGTCCTGAGCCGCCTGAAGCCCGACCTGATCCTGGCATGCTACGGGATGAACGACGGGATCTATTTCCCGCTCGAGGAATCCCGCTTCTCCAAATTCCGCGACGGAATCCGACGCCTGCATGAGGCTGCCGCCCACGAGGGGGTCCGGGTGATCCATCTCACGCCGCCCCCGTTCGATCCCCAGCCGTTGAAGGGCAGGACTCTCCCGGCAGGTCTCCGGGCTTATCCCCAGCCTTACGAGGGGTACGATTCGGTTCTCACGGCCTATTCGCAGTGGTTGGTGGAGCAGCGTGCCCAGGGGTGGCAGGTGGTGGATCTTCATGGGCCGATGCGTCGCTTCTTGGAGGATGCGCGTACCCGAAATCCGGCCTTCTCCCTGTCCGGAGATGGGGTCCATGCCAATCGACAGGGCCATTGGCTCATGGCCCGGGAAGTCCTGCGCGCCCTCGGAGCCTCCGGAGCCTGGTCCGAATCCCCGGATCCGGACCTCTGCATCGGCTCGGCGTCGGCCCAACGCGATCCGTGGCCTCTGATCCAGCGTCGTCAGCGTCTTCTCAAGGATGCGGCACTCGGATTCGTGGGGCACCGCAGACCGGGGATGGCCGCCGGAAAACCTTGGGAACAAGCGGTGTCGGAAGCCCGTGAAATCACCGCTCAAATGGACCGTTGAGCCCCGCATTCGGGAACCCCGAGATCGGCTCCAAAATATTTTGAAGGCCCCGCTTGACCTAATGGATGACTTTGAGCATAACAGTTTCAAAAGGACGGGTCACAAAGAGGGCTCTCCTCCGTCACAACATAACCATTATCTGACTATGATTCAGCGTTCGATCCTTGCTGCAGCCGCAGCTCTCGCCCTCGCAGCGTCGTCGGCGTTCGCCGGTACCATCTATTCCACCTCCGGAACCGGAAACGAGTTCTACGGTGTGGGAACGAGCATCTCCAACGGCCACCGTGGTTACGAGTACGGTGACCAGATCACCCTGCCGTCCGAGGGCTACACGTTGTCGACGTTGTCCTTCGACTACTACTCCGCCTCGCTCGGTGGTTCCATGAACCTGAACATCTACGCCAACGATGGTGCGTTGATCAACGGGGCCACGTTGCCGGGAACCAAGCTCCTCTCGATCCCGAACATCGGCATTTCTTCCGGTGTCAACACGGCCACCTTCGACTACGCTCCGTACGTCGCCCAGTTCGGTGATCTCAAGCTCCCCAAGAACTTCACGGTCACCGTGAGCTTCTCGGGTGCCACGTCCGCGGCTGACAAGGGCCTGATCATCGGTGGAGCGTCCTCCACCTCCGGTCAGCCCCACTTGAATGTCGGCACCTCGAGCGACGATTTCTGGCAGAAGACCGGTCCGGGCGCCAGCGATTGGGCTTTGCGCAAGCTCGACAACGCTCAGGCCGACAACTTCAAGATCACCGTGACGGCCAACGTCCCTGAGCCCACCACGGTGGCGCTCGGTGTGGTCGGTGCCGCGTTCTTGGGCGCCGCCGCCCTCCGCCGCAACCGCCGCTGATCGGTTCCTCTTAGGTCTTTCGTTTCAGGCGCGATGGGTGATCCCATCGCGCCTTTTTGTTTTTGGCGGTCGAGTCCAACCGAAGGACGGCCCGACTCTGTTCATTTCGCGGCGTCCGGTCGACTGCCATGGCCCCGGGGCTGGGATCCGGTCACCACGGCCTCCGATGCTGTTCGGCCGAGGTCGGGGTTCACTCCCTTTCGGCGACAGGGTGCACCTCCGCCGGAACGGCGGAATCATTGGACAACCCGGTGGGTGTCACCTTTGATTCCTCCATGCGCTGGATCGGATGGTTGCTCTCGCTCTGCTGGATGGCTGGGCAATGGGAAATTCGAGCGGAATCCGCCACCCGGGTCGAACTATGGACCGAGCAATCGATCGCTCGTCCGGGCTCGACCGTGATGGCGGCCATCCGCCTGCAAATGGCGGACGGGTGGCATGTCTATTGGCGCAATCCAGGGGATGAGGTGGGCCGCGCAACCCAGGTCCAGTGGACCTTGCCGCCGGGCCTTTCCGCCGGAGCGATCCAATGGCCCCTTCCCGCCAAGACTTCCGAGAAAGAGTTCGAGACCCTGACCTACTCCGGGACGGTGCTCTTGCTCGTCCCGATCGAGATCCCCGTTGGTCAAAGTCCCGGGAATCTCACCCTTCAGGCCAAGGTCCGATGGCTGGAATGCCATGAGGAATGCGTGCCGGGTTCCGCCACGGTCGAGACCACTCTCCGGATCGATTCCGTCGTGGAGCCCTCGGCCCACGCGGCCGAGATCCAAGCCGCCCGGGGGCGGGTGCCCCGCAAGGTCGCCGACCTCCCGATCCGGGCCGCTTGGGAGACTGCTGGGGAGGGCGATCCCCGGAAGTTGGTCCTCTCCTGGAAGCCGGCGGCCGGGATCTCTGGTTTCGATGTGTACCCCTTCGAGTCGGGGATGGGTGCGACGAAGGTATCCGTCAAGACCGAGGGGATGTCCCCGGAGGACGGCTTCCTGCGCATCCGCAAGAGCGTTCCGGCCGGGGAATCGGGCTGGCCCGAGCGCCTCGCGGGGCTCCTGGTTCCGGTGGGGCAGGGCGCAGCGGCTGAGCCGGTGGAATTCAGCATTCCCATCGAGTCGGCCCCGGCCGGGGGGACGAAGGCGGTCCAGGTGGCGGCCGAGCCGGTTTCCTTGGCCGAGTTGCTCATCAAGCTCCTCTCGGCCTTCGTGGGTGGTCTGATCCTGAATGTGATGCCCTGCGTGCTGCCGGTGCTGGCGTTGAAAGTGCTGGGATTCGTCCAGCAGGCCAAAGAGGAGCCCGGGCGGGTGCGCACCCTGGGCCTGGTCTACGGTGCCGGTGTGTTGGCGTCGTTCCTGGTGCTGGCCGGCGTGGCGTTGGCGGTCCAGGCGGCCGGTGGCACGGCCAGTTGGAGCGCCCCGTTCCAGAATCCGATCTTCCGGGTCCTCATCACCGTGCTGATCACCCTGGTCGCCCTGAATCTCTTCGGGGTGTTCGAGTTGACCCTCGGAGGTTCGGCCATGCAGAAGGCTTCCGACCTGTCTTCAAAGGAGGGCTGGAGCGGCGCGTTCTTCAACGGCGTCTTGGCGGCCGTGCTGGCGACCCCGTGCACCGCACCGTTCCTCGCCTCGGCTCTGGCCTTCGCCTTCCTGCAGCCGCCGCTGGTCATCGTGTTGTTCTTCATCGCCATCGGCGCGGGCTTGGCCATGCCCTTCGTGGCTCTGTGCTGGCAGCCTGCCTGGCTGCGATTCCTGCCGCGCCCCGGCGTCTGGATGGTCCGCTTCAAGGTGGCCATGGGCTTCCCCATGCTGGCCACGGCCATGTGGCTGTTCTGGTTCACCGCGGGGCGCTTGGGCGAGGGTGGCAGCGGGGTGCTTTGGTTTGGGTTGTTCCTGGTGGTGCTGGCCGCGGCGGCGTGGGTCTGGGGCGAGTTCGTGCAGCGTTCGACCCGAGGTCGGGGCTGGGCACGCTTCGCCACGGTGGCGCTGATCGTCGCCGGGTACTTCGGCCTGCTGGAGCGGCAGTTGGATTGGCGCACGCCTGCGACCGCCAAGAAAGCCAAGGGACTGGATTGGCAGAGGTGGAGTCCGGCGGCCGTCGATCAGGCTCGCCGTGAGGGACACCCGGTGCTGGTCGATTTCACGGCCGACAGCTGCCTCAACTGCAAGTGGAACAAGGCGACGGCCATCGAGATCGACTCGACCCGGGAGCGGATCAAGGCGTTGGGAGTCCGGGTTTTCGAGGGGGATTTCACCGATGGAGACCCGGTCATCGCCGAGGAACTGAAGAAGCACGGTCGCAGGGGAGTGCCGCTGGTCCTGATCTATTCTCCGGAACCATCCCGGGATCCGGAGGTCCTGCCCGTGGTGTTGACGCCGAGCCTGGTGGATGAGGCCCTGCGCCGTGCCGCCGGGAAATGATCCGCCGGCCGGCGCACTCCGGTCCGTTCTCCGGGCCTTGAATTGCGGGCTGGGTTTGTCGCTGGGGCCAGTCCAAGATCGGGCTCGTGAATTCTCCGGCTTGGGATTCCCTGCGATGGGCCTCGACGGCATTGGCCGTGGTCGGGGTTTGCCTGGGGGCCGAACCGACTTCGGCTCCCAAGACCCGGGTCAGTTATTCCGAGGCCTACGGCAAGACCGACAAGGCGACTCGCGTGGATCCTGGCGAGTTGCAGCGATTTCCTCCGGTGCCTGCCGATCGTGCTCTGGAGACGTTCCGGATCCGGAAGGGGTTCCACCTGGAACTGGCGGCGAGCGAGCCCCTGGTGGCCAGCCCGGTGACCATGGCCTTCGACGAGGACGGCCGTGCCTTTGTCGCCGAGATGATCGACTACTCCGAGCGGCGTGATGAGACGCCGCATGCCGGACGGATCCGGATGCTGGAGGACGTGGACGGCGACGGGCGCTTCGATCGGTCGACCGTCTTCGCCGACGACCTCCCATGGCCGACGGCCCTGATCTGCTCCAAGGGCGGTCTCTATGTCGGTGCCTCTCCCGACCTCCTGTGGTTGAAGGACACCACCGGCGACGGCAAGGCCGACGAGCGGCGTGTCGTGGTGAGCGGTTTCGGCAGCGGAGTGGCCCGGCTCAATGTCCAGGCGCTCCTGAACTCATTCAACTGGGGGCTCGACCATCGCCTGTATGGCGCGACCGGTCCCAACGGGGGGCAGCGCGTGGCGAAGCCGGGGGCGGACGGTCCGGGACTCGATCTGCGCGGGTTGGATTTCAGCCTCGACCCGTTGACGGAGACGATCCGTCCGGAGACCGGTGGCGGGCAGTACGGGTTGAGCTTCGACTCGGCGGGCAACCGTTTCGTGTGCAGCAACAGCGACCACCTCCAGTGGATGGCCTACGATCGGGTCCATGCCACGCGCAATCCTTGGGTCTCGTTGCCATCCCCGCGCGTCAGCATCGCCGCCGACGGACCCGCGGCCGAGGTGTTCAGGATCAGCCCCGACGAGCCGTGGCGGATCGTCCGGACGCGTTGGCGCATCAGCGGTGTCGTGCCGGGCATGGTCGAGGGAGGCGGACGGGTGTCGGGCTATTTCACCGGGGCGACCGGGGCGACCGTGTACCGCGGCGACGCTCTCGGGCCGGAATTCGCCGACAACGTCTTCGTGGGCGACGCCGGCGGCAACCTCGTGCACCGCAAGGTGTTGCACGCCGACGGTGCCGGGTGGGTGGCACGGCGTCCGGCCGACGAGCGGGACGTGGAGTTCCTCGCCTCGCGCGACACCTGGTTCCGGCCGGTGCATTTCCAGAACGGCCCCGACGGTTGCCTCTACATCGTCGACATGTACCGCGAGGTGATTGAACACCCGTGGTCCATCCCCGAGGCCATCAAGCAGCACCTCGACCTCAATAGCGGCCAGGACCGCGGACGCCTCTGGCGGGTGGTTCCCGAGAACTTCCGACGCCCACCGGCGCGTCGATGGAGCCGGGCCTCGACCTCGGATCTGGTTGCCGCCCTGGAGAGCCCCAATGGCTGGGTGCGTGAGACCGCAGCCCGCCTGATCCATGAGCGCCAAGACCGGTCCGCGGTGCCCGGGCTGGCGAGGCTGCTCCAACGCTCGACCGTGCCGTTGGCCCGACTCCACGCCTTGTACTCGCTCGACGGGTTGGGCGCCCTCGACACGGTCGACCTTCTGCAGGCCGCGCTGGCCGATCCGGATGAGCGCGTCCGCGGACAGGCCGTGGCCCTGGCGGAGCTTCGCGTGGGTGGCTCCGATCGTGACGCGCTCGGCCTTCGGGAAACCCTCCTGGCCCGGGTGACCGATCCATCGTCGCGGGTGCGCTACCGGTTGGCCTTCGCCCTGGGCGCCTGGAATGGTCCAGGACGAAACGAGGCCCTGGCCCGTCTTTTGGCCCGGGACGGGCAACAGCCGTGGTTCCAGGCGGCCGTCCTGAGCAGCCTGGCCAACGGAGCCGGCGAGGTGTTGCAAGCCGTGGTCGCCGATCCGGGATTCCTGCGGCAATCGCGGGCCGGCGATTGCCTGGAATCGATCGCCACCCTCATGGGGGCCCAGGCCGACCTTGCCGAGGTGGACCGGTTCGTCGACCAGGTGGTCCGAGTCGAGGCGTCGTCGACACACGCGCCGCGGATGGTGCGGGCGTTCCTGGAGGCCGCCGCGCGGTCGAGCGAGCCGGGGGCTTTCCGCCGCGCGGAGGATCGCTTGAAGGGGGTGTTCCGCGCCGCGCTCGATCGAGCGGCCTCGGACCGCGGGAACGAAGCGGACCGCGTCCGCGCCGTGGAACTGCTGGCGCATGGGCGTCCGGCCGAGGTGTCCGAGACCCTGGAGCGCCTGCTGGGGGCCGCATCGCCCCGGATTCGCACGGCGGCCATCCAGTCGCTGGGGCGCCTGACCGATCCCGGTGTGGCTGACCGCCTTCTCAAGCCTTGGAAAGGATATGGCCCCGAGGATCGCGTCGCCGTGGTCGCCCAGCTGGCCGGTCGTGTCGAGCGGGCCCAGGCGTTGTTGGCCGCGGTGGAGCGCGGTGAGGTGGGGGCCGCCGACATCCCGGCGGCCGCCGTCCGGAGCCTCCAGGCCCATGCCGTTCCGGCCATCGCCCAGGCCGCCCTGCGGTGTCTTCCGAAGGAGCCCTCCGCCGCCGACACCCTGGCGGCTCTTCAACCGGCCATCGACTTGGTCGGCTCCGCCGATCGGGGAATCCGCCTCTACCGGGAGCGGTGCGCCTCCTGCCACCGGGCCGGTGCCGAAGGCCATGCGGTGGGCCCGGACCTGGTGACCCTCCGCACGGCCGGCAAGGCCCGGTTGCTGACGAGCATCGCGCAGCCTCATCTCGAAGTGGCTCCCCAGTACATCGCCTTCGCGGTGGAGACGGCCGATGGCGAGACCCACTCGGCCCTGATCGCCCGCGAGACACCCACTCAGGTGACCCTGCGCCTCGGTGGGGGGCAGGAACTCACCCTGGAGCGGCGTGCCGTGCGCTCGATGCGCAGTTCCGGACAGTCCCTCATGCCCGAGGGATTGCTCTCCGGATGGTCACCGGAGTCGGTGGCCGACTTGCTGGCGTTCGTGGCCCGAGCCCCGGCCCCGGCATCCTCCGATCCAAAGCCATGAATTCCGGCGGTTCGCGTTCGGTCGATCTTCTGTTTCCCATGCCCTGGAACCTGCGATTCCTGGCGATCCTCGGATCGCTCCTCCACATCCACGCCATGGCCGGTGCCGCCGATCCCGATTGGCTCCTCGATCCGTCGCCGTACCGGGCCCGGATCACGGAGCGATCCGATCGCCCGGAACTGGTCCTCGACAACGGATTGCTGCGCCGCGTCATCCGCATCGCTCCCAACGCGGCCACCGTGTCCCTGGAGCACGGGGTCACCGGCGAGTCGTTGATCCGGGGAGTGAAGCCCGAGGCCGTGGTGGAGATCGACGGACAGCGCCTGGAGGTCGGTGGACTGCAGGGTCAGCCCAACTACGCCTTCCTGAGGCCCGAGTGGGAATCGCAACTGAAGGCCCGGCCCGGGGCCTTCCGCTACGTGGGGCACCAGGTCGGCGTGCCTCAGGAACGCATGACCTGGAAACGGGTCCGTCATCATGCGCCCGGGGCCCACTGGCCACCGCGGGGCGCCACCCTGAGGCTCGATTTCGAGGCGCCGCCGTCGCCCGGTTCCGGGCCGTCGCTTCAGGGTCTCCGCATCTCGGTGCATTACGAGCTGTATGACGGACTCCCCTGCTACTCCAAATGGCTGACCCTCAGCAACGGGACCGACCGCGCGGTGACGCTCAATCGGTTCTCCAGCGAGGTGCTGGCGGCGGTCGAGCGGGTGTCCGAGGTGGATGAACTGACTGTCGGACTCACGCCCCCGAACTTCCATGTCGAGACCGACTTGTCCTTTGGCGGGATGACCGCGGCCGGGGCAAACCGGCGCTCCTACCGCTGGCTGCCCGACCCGGAGTTCCAATCGCAGGTCAACTACGAGAAGAAGACCCCGTGCCTGCTGGAGGTGGGCCCCGACCTCGGTCCGGCCCGGTCGCTGGCGCCGGGAGCGACCTTCGAGAGTTGCCGCGCCTGGATCCTGCCGCAGGACAGCACCGACCGGGAGCGCTGCGGCCTGGCGGTCCGGCGCATGGTCCGGACGGTGGCCCCCTGGGTGACCGAGAATCCGCTGATGATGCACCTGGTCTCGTCGCACGGACCGACGGTCACCAATGCCATCGACCAATGCGCGGCGACGGGCTTCGAGATGCTCATCCTCAGCTTCGGCAGTGGTTTCGACATGGAGAACGAGCGTCCCGAGACCTTGCAGAAGGCCCGGTCCTTCGCCGCCTACGCGCGGAGCCGGGGCGTGGAGATCGGCAGCTATTCGCTCCTGGCCTCGCGCAGCGTCGGCGGCGGTCACGATGTGGTCATGCCGCCGGGGCTCAAGCCGGTGTTCGGCAACTCGCCCTGCCTCCAGAGCCGGTGGGGCACGAACTACTTCCGCCGCCTCTACGACTTCCACCGACAGAGCGGGTTCACCCTGCTGGAGCACGACGGATCCTATCCCGGCGATCCCTGCGCCGCCACCGACCACCCGGGGCACCGCGGGTTGGAGGACTCCCGCTGGAACCAATGGGTGGAGATCCGCGATTTCTATCGCTGGTGCCGGGCCGAGGGCATCTACCTGAATGTCCCCGACCACTATTTCATGGCGGGTTCCACCAAGACCGGGATGGGCTACCGCGAGGTCAACTGGTCGTTGCCGCGGGAGCAGCAGGTCATCCACACCCGGCAGAACATCTACGACGGCACCTGGGAGAAGAGCCCCAGCATGGGGTGGATGTTCGTGCCGCTCACCGAGTACCAGGGAGGCGGGGCGGCGGCGACGATCGAGCCCTTGTCGGAGCATCTCGACCACTATCGGCGCATGCTCGAGAGCAACCTCGCCCTGGGCGTTCAGGCCTGCTACCGCGGCCCGCGCCTGTTCGACAGCGAGGCCACCCGGGTGATGGTCAAGTCCCAGGTGGACTGGTTCAAGGCACACCGCGACATCCTCGAGAGCGACCTCATCCATGGTCGGCGTGCCGATGCCCGGGACCTCGATTGGATGCTCCATGTGAATCCCGGCTTGAAAGAAAAGGGATTGCTGGTGGTGTTCAACCCGTTGAACGAACCCGTGCGCAAGGTCCTGAAGCCCAACCTTTACTACACCGGGTTGACCCGCACGGCGCGGGTGTCCGAGCGCGGGGGCAAGGCCCGGCGCCTGGAGGTGGGACGGGACGGGCGGATCGAGTTGATCGTGGAGGTCCCGGCCCAGGGCATGAACTGGTGGGTGATCCAATGAATGATCGCAGATGGAACAATCCGGGCGGTTCCCGATGGTTTCGGCGTCCGGGAGTCTGGGGTGGTATCGCGTGGGTTCTGATGAGCCTGTCGCTGGTGGCCCAGAGTCCGTCCACTCCGACCGCGCCACCGTCCGCGCCGGCTTCCTCGGATGCCGCCGCCTCCCGAGGGCGGGACCTGTACCTGAAGAACTGCTTCGCCTGCCATCAGATGCGGGGGCAGGGGATTCCCGGGGTGTTTCCCCCCTTGGCCGGATCCGATTACCTCTTGGCCGATATCGACCGGGCGATCCGCATCGTCTGCGAGGGATTGAGCGGCGAGATCACGGTCAATGGGCGTCGCTACGCCGGCGTGATGCCACCGGCCGTGCTGGAAGACGAAGAGGTGGCCCTGGTCTTGAACCATGTCCTTCGCAACTGGGGCAATTCCGGGCCCGAGGTGACGGCGGATCAGGTCAAGAAGGTGAGGGCCACCACGGCCTACCCGACGATCGAGGCCCTGCGGCAGGCCAATCGATATCCGCCCCTGCCGAAGGCCCCCGAGGGTTTTCGCTTGAGGGAGGTCGCCCGCCTTCCGTTCCGCCCAGTGCGCCTGGCCAGCGAAGGGCGAGGCAAGGGGCTTTATGTGCTCACCGAGCAGGGGGACGTCTGGTCGTTGGATCCCTCCAATGCCGCGCTGAAGCAGATCCTGCCGGCCAACCGCTACCTGGAGCGTCGCCCGGATGACATCGGTGGACCGCTCTTCGTGCTGGGCATGACCTTCGACCGGCAGAAGCGGCTCTACATCGCCTCCAACCAGCAGAACAAGGCGACCCGGCCCTACCAGAACATCGTCACGATCTATCGCAGCACCGGTGTGTCCAACGGATACCCCACCGACCTCAAGCCCTGGTTCCAGACCAACTACCCGGGCAGTCCGGCCTACATCCATGGCGTGGAGCACATCGCCTTCGGACCGGATGGGCATCTCTACGTCGGCAATGGCGGACGGACCGATGGCGGTTTGACCGGTGCCGATTCCGAATGGTACGGCGGCGGTGAGACGCCGATCACCGGTTGCCTGTGGCGCATCAAGACCGACGTGGAACCGCCGACCCTCGAGGTGTACGCCCGCGGGATGCGCAACGCCTACGGGTTCTGCTGGAACGACGCGGGCGAGATGTTCGCCACCGAGAACGGACCCGATGCCGATGCCCCCGAGGAACTCAACCACATCGAGGAAGGTCGCCACTACGGCTTCCCGTATCGGTTCGCGGACTGGACGAAGAAGGCCTACCCGACGAGCCCCGAGCCGCCGGCCGGACAGACCTTCACCTTGCCGGTGGCCAACCTGGGCCCCGACGGCGGGTTCGCCGGCACCCCGATGTTCACCTTCGATCCGCATTCGGGCCCGGGCGGCATCGTGTTCCTGGGCAAGGACTTTCCGGAAGGGTACCGGGGGACGTTCCTGCTGACCCGGTTCGGGAATTTCATCCGGTCCCCCAAGGAGAACTCCGGCTTCGATGTGCTGCGCGCCACCCTGCGCCGCAATGCCGAGGGTCGCTACGAAGGGCACTTCCACACCGTGCTGTCGGGCTTGGGGCGTCCCATCGACATCCATCAGGGCGCCCCCGGAAAGCTCTACATCGCCGAGTACTCCCGGGCCACCAACAGCAGCGATTCCTACGGACCGTCGGGCCGGATCCTCGAACTGTCAGTGGCGGGGCGGTGAGGAAATCCCGGGCCGGGGTTCAGGCCGGCCGGGTCGCATCGATGTCGATGGCGGGCAAGCGACGACGCTGGTACCAGGCCATGCCCACCAGGTCGAAGATCCCCCGCCCGAGACGGTTCCACACCCCGTATTTGGAGACGCCGGCCGTGCGGGGCCGGTGCTTCACCGGCACCTCGAGCACCTTGCTCCCGTTGCCGGCCACCAGGATGGGCAGGAATCGATGCAGTCCGTTGAACGGAAAGACTCCCGCCAGGCTGCTGCGCTTGAACGCCCTCAGGGCGCAGCCGGTGTCGGCGAAATCCCAGCCCAGGCTCCACGACCGGACGCTCCGTGCCACCCGTGATGACAATTTGCGGACGAACGAATCTTGCCGGGCGACGCGGTGGCCGCAGACGAAGTCGGCGCGGTCGAGCATCTGGAGCATCCGGGGCAGCTCCGACGGATCATTCTGGAGGTCGCCGTCGAGCGTGCAGAGGAAGGGGGTGTCCGTCCGGGAGATGCCCGTCCAGATGGCGGCGCTTTGGCCCGCGTTCTTGCGGTGACGAAGTCCGACGACCCTTGGATCCAAGGCCTGTTGGGCGCGGATCGCCTCCCAGGTGCCGTCGGTGGAGGCGTCATCGACCAGCACCAGTTGCCAGGGCCGGGTCTCGGCACGGAACACCTGTGCGATCTCGGTCACCAACGGAACGATGTTGGCTTCCTCGTTGAAGACGGGGACGACGATGGCGATCTGCGGAACCACGGACGGAGCCTAGGGAGTCCCCGGCCCGGGAACCAGCCGTGTTTGCGGGCTCGGGACGCCCCGGACACCGTGTCCGATTGGTGTGCGTCGCAAGACGGGCTAGTCTGGCCGCATGCCGGAATTGCCAGAAGTGGAGGCCTTCGGTCGGTGGCTGCTGCCCCGGGTCCGTGGGCGTCATCTCACCGGGGTCGAGGTGTTGAAGCCTCGGTTGGTGCGCCCGTTGACACCGGCGCGATTCCGCTCGGCCCTGGCCGCGTGTCGACTCCGCGACCTGGGCCGCCGCGCCAAATGCCTGCTCTGGGACTGGGTCCGCCCGGATGGCGAGTCGTTGCTGATGGTGAGTCACCTGGGCATGACCGGTTCCTGGGAGATCCCGGCGGGCGGAGATCCGTTGCCGCGCCATGCGGCGGTGGTGCTCCAGTTCGACGACCTGCGCGTGGTGCTGGACGATCCGCGTCAGTTCGGTTGGTTGCGCCTGGGGACCGGATCGATGCCGATCTCGGGTCCGGAGCCGTTGGAGCCGGCCTTCACGCCGGAGGTCCTCGCCGGGGCGCTGGCCCGCGATCGTCGACCGATCAAGGTGTGCCTGATGGACCCGGCCCGTCTCGCCGGGGTCGGCAATCTCTATGCCAGCGAGGCCCTGTTCCTGGCCGGGTTGGATCCGGCCCGACCCGGCCGGTCTCTCGTGCCGGAGGAGTTCCATCGGCTGCACGGCGTGCTGGTGAAGCTCCTCAAGGCGGCGGTGGAACGGAACCTCCGCGCGCTCGAGGCCGGTCGTCCCATGCTGTATCAGCAGGATGGGGTGCCGGAGTCGCCCGAAGAGGGCGGCCTCTGGGTCTACGACCGCGAGGGTGAGCCGTGTCGGCGTTGCGGGACGGCGATCGTCCGGTTCACCCAGTCGGGACGATCCACCTACCAGTGTCCCCGGTGTCAGCATGCCCGGGTCGAAGCCTGAGGCTTCGGGGTTTCGCCGTCGGCCCTCGGCACCGTTGCGGACTGCGGCGTGGGAGCGATGCGAGCCTGCGTTGAGGGATTGTCAGGAGGGCCGTCGGCGGTGCTGAATCCCCGCCGTGAACCGCCATCCGGATGCACGGAGCCGATGTCGACGGGAGTGGGCGCCGACCAGGACGCCCTTCCTCTGCTTGTCGTTCGTGGCGCTGGTGGTCGCGCTCTCCGGTTGCGCCTCCGGTTCAGCCGCCGGAGCCCCGAAGCCCAAGCCCGGGGCCCCGAACACGGTGCCGCCACAGTGGTTGCGGACGGAGCTGCACTTGGCCGCTGTCGACACCGAAGATTGGGAGGTCTTCATGGCGGAGCGAATCACCCCGCGTTTTCCGGGCGGGTTCACCGTTTCCGATGTCCTGGACCAATGGCGCACGCCGCAAGGCGAGGTCCGTCGCATCCCGACCAAGTTGCTTGTGATCCTGCATCCGCCGACCCACGAGGCCGAGCAGGCCATCGAGGCCATCCGCAACGAATACCGGAACGCCTTCGGGTTGGCGTCGGTCCTTCGCACCACCACCCCGGCCCTTGTCTCCTTCTGATCGGCATGAACCCGCTGCCCCTCATCCTGGCCTCGGCCTCTCCCCGGCGCGTCGAGTTGCTGCGCTCCCTGATCGCGGAATTCCAGGTGGTCCCGAGCGATGCCACCGAGATCCACGATGCCGCCCTGGGGGTTCGCCCACTCTGCGAGCTCAACGCGCGCCTCAAGGCCGAGCCCGTGGCCAGACGGTATCCGGGGCATCTGGTCCTGGGGGCCGACACGCTGGTGTGGCTGGAGGGACGCCCGCTGGGCAAACCGGCCGACCTCGCCGAGGCCCGCGCCATGCTCGAGGGCCTGTCGGGCAAGGGGCACGAGGTGGTCACCGGAGTGTGTCTGATGCATGCCGGTTCAGGACGCACCGAGGTGTTCTCCGACGTGACCCGGGTGGTTTTCCGAACCCTCGACGCTGGGGTGATCGACCGCTACCTGAGGGCGGTCCCGACGCTCGACAAGGCCGGTGGCTACGCCCTCCAGCAGCACGGCGATTGGCTGGTGGAGTCGGTGACCGGTTCACCGTCGAATGTCATCGGCCTGCCGGTGGAGGCCCTGCGGAAGGTCCTGGCGGATTGGGGGTGCCCCCTCAAGGATGCGCTGGACGCCGCAGGCGCGCCGGGGCGCTGACGGCGACCGCCCAGAACAACAGGGCGACGTTGAAGATCACGAGCCTCTGGACCACCCGCTCCAGTCCCTCGGCCGGAGTGCCTTGGAGGAGGGTTTCCCGGAAGCCCCAGAGACTCCCGCCGTAGATGGTGGCCAGGACCAGAGCACCGGGGACGAACCGGAAGTCGCCATGGGCCATCCGGTCGCTGAAGAACACGTTGGCCAGTGTGAACGCCAGCATGCCCCAGGCGAACCAGGGCACCAGCGGGGCCGACAACTCGGTGGGGATGCCCGGCAGCAGGATCTTGACCGGGAGCCACGGCAACGCGGTGCAGCCCAGGGCCGCCAGTCCGCCCAGGGTGGCCGTCGCCAGCAGGGTCCAGCGGAAGGCCTGGTGCCCGTCGCCCCCGGCGGCGCTGCGGGCGACCTTGGGGAACATGACCAGCGCCAGGGGCACGGTGAATTGGCTGAGGGCGAACCCGATCTGGGCACCGGGCGAGTACCGCGAGCCGACCTCCTGTTGCCAGCGTTCCGGGATGGCCGACTGCAGGAAGAGGTTGTCGAGTTGCCCCAGGGCCTGAAGGGCCGCTGCACCGAGGAAGAGGGACCAGAATCCGGTGCCCCGATCAGTGGACACCCGGTCAGTGGGTGACTGGGTCGCGGTCGGGTCGGTCGGCCGGTCGGTCGCCGGACGCAGGGCCCGGAATCCGGCCGCCATCGCGACCAACGTGCCCATCAGGGCTCCGCCGATGGCCCCGGAGGCTCCACCGCCGATCCAGGTGAGGATCCCCACCACCGCGGCGAATCGCCCCAACCCGTCGGCGATGGACATGAGGCCCAGGCCCGCGAAGTCCTGCCTTCCCTGAAGGACGCCCCGCTGCAGTGCCGCCAGCAATGAGGCCAGGATGAGTCCCCAGGTGATCCAGAGCGGCAGGACCGAGGGGAGCTTCAGTTGGGCCGCCAGCCATGGCCCGCCGGGGATCAGCGCCACCCCGACCGCGGACATCCCCCAGGCGACGGTCCCGGCGATGCGCCTCAGGCGGTGCCGTGTCGCCTCGTCGGCCTCGGGCGTCAGCGCCATGGCCGTCTGCCGGGCCGCGAGGGTCCAGAGGGCTCCCTGGGCCGCCCCCACGACGTAGAAGATCGCCAACAGAGACTTGAACTGGAAGTAGACCTGGGCACCGCCGAGCTTGGAGACCGATCCGTGGACCAGGGCCATGCCGGCCCCGCCCCCGAGCGTGGCGGCGATCATCCAGAGGCTCTGCCGGAAGAACCGGGATTTGGATTCGCTCATGGTCGGCTCCGGGGCGGTGGCGCGGTCGGCGATGCCTTCGGTGCGGCCTCGCCCCGCAGTCGTTCCAGGCAGTCCGACATGTCGGCTGGCAGCGGGGCCTCGAAGGCGACGGGTTGACCCGTGCGTGGGTGCAGGAAGGCCAACCGTGCGGCATGCAGCATCTGGCGCGGAGCCTTCCAGCGGTGTTCCTGGAAGAATCGGGCGTTGGCCCGCTCGCCGTAGACCACGTCTCCGAGCAGCGGGAAGCCCAGGTGCGAGAGATGGACGCGGATCTGGTGTGTCCGGCCGGTGTGCAGGCGGCATTCGACCCGGGAAGTGTCGCCGAAGGTCTCCAGGCAGCGGTATTCGGTCCAGGCCTCGCGCCCGGCCCCGGCCGTCGTCACCGCCATCTTCTTGCGCTGGACCGGGTGGCGGGCGAGGGGAGCTCGGATGTCGCCGGCGGCCGGGTGGACCTTGCCGATGACCAGCGCCAGGTAGGTCTTCTCGACGGTGCGTCCGGCGAACTGCTCCGAGAGGTGCACGTGCGCCGCATCGGTCTTGGCCACCACGATGCAACCGCTGGTGCCCAGGTCCAGCCGGTGGACGATGCCCGGCCGCTCGACGCCGCCGATGCCGCTCAAACGACCCCGGCAATGGTGCAACAGGGCATGCACCAATGTGCCTGAGTCATGGC
Organism: uncultured Akkermansia sp.; assembly: GCA_964386625.1. Taxonomy (GTDB): domain Bacteria; phylum Verrucomicrobiota; class Verrucomicrobiia; order Limisphaerales; family UBA9464; genus SXXZ01. The sequence continues at coordinate 38,277 of CAYLTF010000001.1, forward strand.
CGGCGGCCGGGTGGACCACCAGGTCGGCCGGCTTGTCCACCACGAGCAGGTCGTCGTCTTCGTGCAGGACGGACAAGGGTATTTCTTCCGGCAGCACCTCGCTGGGGATCGCCTCCGGCCAGCGCACCTGGATCCTGTCTCCCACCCGGGGGTGGTCGGTCGATTTCGGGACCGAGCCGTTCACCAGCACCGCCCCCTCGGAGATCAGTTGCTGGAACCGCCCCCGGGAGGTCTCCGGGAAACGCTCCGCGAGCCAGCGGTCCAAGCGGAGCCCCGGGCGGCTTTCGCTGATCTCGATATCGATGGGTTCGGGCATGGTTCGACCGAATGTCGGGTCCGGTCCGCGCGAGCCTAGGGGGGCGGCCTCTCGAATGCGACCGCCAATCGGCCTCGCCGCCGGTCCGATCTGGGGGGTGTCCCCGGCAATCGGAGCCTGCGGGTGGTTCCCCGCTTGCCGCGACCTCCGGAGGGTCCGTAGATTGTCAGGCGTGGCGACCAAAGAGCGGACAGAAGAATCCAGCAGGGACCGGATCTGGGTCGACAGCCAGGGCATGCTGCTGATCCTGGTGGCGGTGGTGCTCTCCGCGGCGATGATCTCCTACGATCGCCTCGACCTGGGGGTGAACACCACGGAGCCCAACGCCGCCATCCGCAATTGGATGGGGCGTTTCGGTGCGTGGATGGTCTACGAGCTGCAGCTGATGCTGGGCATCGGCATCTGGGTCCTGCCGGTGCTGTTGCTGGGTTTCGGGTGCGCCTCCTTCATCCCTTCGCTGCGGTACCTCCGCCGCTGGCGCTCGTTGATCGCCTCGGTGGGGTTGTTGATCGCCTGCGTCGGCGTGCTCGACCTGTGCGAGCGATGGATTCCCGGTGTCCAGTTCCGCAAGAACAGCGGGCCGGGGCCCGGGGGGTTGCTGGGACATCAGATCAACAATGCGTGGGTCGAATACTCGGTCGGTCGCATGGGGGCCGCGGTGACCTACGTGATCATCTACCTGGCCAGCCTGCTCTTCCTCACCGACCACCAGCTGCTGGTGTGGGTCCGCCAGCTCTGGGTGCGCGTGCCCAGGACGCCCGAGGAGAAGCTGGCCGCGGAAGAAGCGGCGATCGCCAAGAAGGCCAAGGCGTTGGAAAAGAAGGCCCGGGAACTGGCCAAGCAGGCGACCGAGGAGCCGGAGACCCCGGCCCCGGCCGCGGTGCCCGCCAAGGCGTCCAGGGCCAAGGCGGCGCAAGCCGCGGCCCTCTCTTCCGCCGAGGGTGAGCCGGAACCCTCCGGGCTGGGGGCCGACCTGCGCCCGGTTCCCGAGGTGACCATCCGCGACCTGAGCATTCCCCAGCCGCGCGAGGCCCGCCCCGTCCAAAGCGGCGATGTCATCAAGGCCGACGAGATCGCGGCCGTGGCCACCCCTGCGGTGCCTGATCGAGACCAGCCTGCGAGGTCGCGGAAGACCCCGTCGGTGGCCGAGCGGATCCTGGGCCGACGTCCGGGGGTCGACCTCGATGAGGCCGAGACCGACACCGGCGAGGATCAGTCGCCGGAGGAGGACCCGACGAATCCGTTCGCCCGGCGCGGTGACCCGGAGCCTCCCGGCGACACCGAAGACGAGGACGCCCCGCCTTGGGACCGCCCCGAGGACGCGGTCCAGGCCCAGGTCCCCGCCGAATCGCTCCCCGTGGCGACGCCTCCGCAGGCCCCGGCTCCCGCCCGGCCGCGCGGGGCGATGCAGACCCGCAAAGCCAAGCCGATCACGGTGGCCATGGCCCCGGTCATCGGCAATTACCGCCTGCCTTCCATCGATCTCCTGAGCCTTCCGGACACCACGGTCAAGCCGACCGAGACCAAGGAGGAGCTCATGTCCAATGCCCGGCTGATGGTCCAGACGCTGGCCCAGTTCGGCATCGAGGTCGCCCCCGGCGACATCACCAAGGGCCCGACCATCACGCGCTACGAATTGCACCCGGCCCCGGGGGTGAAGCTCGAGAAGATCGCCGGCCTGACCAACAACATCGCCGCGGCCCTGAAGGCCGAGCGCTTGAACATCCTGGCGCCGATTCCCGGCAAATCGTCGGTGGGTGTCGAGGTGCCCAATGCGGTCAAGACCAAGGTCATCATGCGGGACCTGCTCGAGGCCCCGGAGTGGCAGACCAGCAAGGCCCGCATCCCGCTGGCCCTGGGCAAGGACGTCTACGGCAACCCGATCATCGCCGACCTGGCCGAGATGCCCCACGTGCTCATCGCCGGCAGCACCGGCTCGGGCAAATCGGTCTGCATCAACACCATCATCGCCTCGCTGGTGTACCGCTTCAGCCCGGACCAGCTCCGGTTCGTGATGATCGATCCGAAGGTGGTGGAGTTGCAGCAGTACAATGCGTTGCCGCACCTGGTGGTGCCCGTGGTGACCGACCCCAAGAAGGTCATCCTCGCCCTGCGCTGGGTGGTCAACGAGATGGAGAAGCGCTACCAGATCTTCGCCCGGGTCGGGGTGCGCAACATCAAGTCGTTCAACGAGCGCCCGAAGGAGAAGCCGCTGCCGCCCCAGGAGCCGGAATTGCCGCTGACGTCCCGCAAGGAGCGGGTCGAGCCCGGGGCCGACGGGTTCGCCGTCGAGATCGACGAGCAGATCGTCGTCCCGCGCGACGAGGACATCGTCATCCCCGAGAAGCTCTCCTACATCGTGGTGATCATCGACGAGCTGGCCGACCTGATGCTCGTGGCCCCGGCCGATGTCGAGATGGCCATCGCCCGCATCACGCAGATGGCCCGCGCCGCGGGCATTCATTGCATCGTGGCGACCCAGCGGCCGTCGGTGGACGTGATCACCGGCGTCATCAAGGCCAACATCCCGGCGCGCATCGCGTTCCAGGTGGCGGCGAAGGTCGACTCCCGCACCATCCTGGACCAGATGGGCGCCGACAAGCTCCTCGGCAAGGGCGACATGCTCTACCTGCCGCCCGGGTCGGGGCGGTTGATCCGTGCGCAAGGCGCGCTGATCACCGACGCCGAGATCGAGGCCGTGATGAACCACATCAGCGTGCAGGGCAAGCCGAGCTACGAGCCCGAGATCCATCAGGCCCTGCAGAAGGCCCAGAGCAGCATGGGTTCCTTGCCGCTCGATCCGGACGACGAGGGGGGCAGCGAGGACGACGAGCTCATCCAGAAGTGCATCGATGTCATCCGGACCGAGAAGAAGGCGAGCGTGTCGTTGCTCCAGCGCCGCCTCAAGCTGGGTTATGGGCGGGCCGCGCGGATGATGGACGAACTCGAGGACCGTGGTGTGGTCGGGCCGAGCAAAGGGGCCGAGCCCCGGGACATCCTCATCGACCTCGACGGTGAGGGTTACGACGGCGGCGGCCAACGTCTGGTCTGAGCGCCGAGTTCGCGGGGCGGGGGGATCCTGGGCCTCGGGCGGCCGTGGGGCCGCAACCAGCGCACGCGGGTGCTCCTCCTCCTCCGGAGGGGGCAGTGCTCGTGTGCGGGCGCATCTCACCTTGAGAAAGCTCTGGCGCGGAACTATGAAAGGGGAAAACAAGGTTCTCCCAGCATGCCTCTCCCCCGACCTTCCTCATTCAACGGCGACACCCTCAGCATCATCATGGGCGGGGGGCAGGGAACCCGGCTCTTTCCGCTGACCCGCGACCGAGCCAAGCCGGCCGTGCCGTTGGCGGGCAAGTATCGCCTGGTGGACATCCCCATCTCGAACTGCATCAACAGCGGGCTCCGTCGCATCTACCTGCTGACGCAGTTCAACTCGGCCTCGCTTCATCGGCATGTTTCGCAGAGCTACAAGTTCGACCACTTCAGCGGCGGGTTCGTCGAGTTGCTGGCGGCGGAGCAGAGCTTCTCAAGCACCAGTTGGTACCAGGGCACGGCCGACGCGGTCCGCAAGAACCTTCAGCACTTCAAGAACAACGACTTCGAATACGCGCTGATCCTCTCGGGCGACCAGTTGTACCAGATGGATTTCCAGGCGGTCCTCCGCGCCCACATCGAGCATTCGGCCGACCTCACCGTGGCGACCATCCCGGTCGCGGCCCGCGAGGCTTCCGCGCTGGGGATCATGCAGGTCAATGCGGAGAATCGGATCACCCGATTCGTCGAGAAGCCCAAGGATCCCGCCGTCCTGGAGTCCATGAAGCTGGATCGGGAGAGCTACCCCAAGTTCGGCATCCGGCGCGACGAGGATCTGTACCTCGCGTCCATGGGCATCTATGTCTTCAACCGCGAGGTGCTTTTCGACCTGCTGAACAACAACCACACCGACTTCGGCAAGCACATCATCCCCGGGGCCATCGAGAATCACCGGGTGTACTCCTACATCTTCCAGGGATACTGGGAGGACATCGGGACCATCCGGAATTTCTTCGAGGCCAGCCTCGACCAGACCAACGACCGTCCCCAGTTCGACTTCTTCAACCCCACGGTCTTCACGCGGCCCCGCTATCTCCCGGCAACCCGCATCGAGAGCGCGGCCATCGACCATGCGGTGATCGCCGATGGTTGCACCATCGACCACGCCCAGTTGCGCCACGCGGTGGTGGGCATCCGGTCTATCCTCGATGCGGGCAGTTCCCTCCACCGGGTGGTCATGATGGGGGCTGATTTCTACGACAGTGCGGAGAAGCGCAACCGGCCTGAGAACCAGGGGATCCCCATCGGGGTGGGCCGTGGAACCCGCATCGACAACGCGATCATCGACAAGAACGCGCGCATCGGTCGCAATTGCATCCTGTCCCCCGAAGGCAAGCCGGCCGACGTGGATCATCCGCTGTACTACATCCGGGATGGGGTCTTGGTGATTCCGAAGGGTGCGGTGATCCCGGACAAGACGGTCATTTGACCCGGGGTTCTCAAGGGCTGTCGGCCGCAGGTCGGCTGGTTGCCTGTTCCAAGACTGGAACTGGATCGGTTTGCAAAATGATCGCTTGCCTCACCGGAAGGATAGCCATTAGGATCCTCCTTCCTTTAAGGTAATCGGCCCAAAGGTAATTGGCCCGAGAACCGGGCAAGAACACACATTTCTATGGTTCGTATTCGTCTGAAGCGCGGCGGCAACAAGAACAACCCGGTGTACCGGATCGTGGTGGCCGATGGACGCAGTCCCCGGGACGGCAAGTTCATCGAAGAAATCGGCACCTACAATCCGAAGGTCAAGGGTAACAACTACACCTTGAACCTCGATCGCGCCCAGTACTGGGTCGGTGTCGGTGCGCAACCGAGCGAGACGGTGGCTTCCTTCATCAAGAAGTCTGCCAAGGTGGCCGCTGCCGCCTGATTCCCTGCCGTTCCTGACCCGTTGTCGCCATGCAGGCCTTCCTCGAGTTTGTGGTGAAGGAGTTGGTGGATGAACCGGAAGCGGTCTCCGTCACTCCCGTCGAACGTGGAGGCCTTACGGTGTACGAGGTCCGAGTGGCCCGCCCGGATGCCGGCAAAATCATCGGCCGGCGGGGAGGCACCATCCAGGCGATCCGATCGGTGCTTCAAGTGGGGGCTGCCAAGGCGGGGCGCCGTTGCACGGTCGACCTCGTCGAAGACGAATAGTCGGCCCGTTGTCCGCCGGGGATTCCTGGTCGGACATCATGCGGTTCCATCGAGACCGTTTCCGTCGGTTCCTCCCGGAAGTTTCAACCCGGGCTCGGGATCGTGCCGGACGGGGCTGTGGATTCCGAAACCGAGCCTCCAGGTCGGTGGGGCTTCACTGGCGTCTTCAACTCGCAATGGTCCCGAGATCCCGAGATCCCGGCTTTGTCGGCGGTAACCGGTCTGCGGCTGGCGTTGGCGGGGCGGTCTTTGGCGCGGATCGAACCGTGGGCATTTGGCCTTGGGTCTTCGGAGACCTCGACCTTCATCGCCGCGGTTGGGGGAGACTCACCTCCTGCCCCATGGCGATGGAGTACGCCGATGGTTGGGGGTTGCCCGAAATCCTGAGGTGGGTGGGTATCCTGGGCCGGTCGGTTCGCGAATGCGCGCGAGAAAGCTCATCCGTCGCCGGGAAACTGAACTTTCAGCCGACGCCCTCTTGGGGTTGCCCCCCGGAGCGGGAAGCAAGAATGCGGGGACGCCGATTTCCGGGTGTCGGGAGAGCCAAATGAAGGTCGATATCTTAACCCTGTTTCCGGAGATGTTCTCAGGTCCCCTGGACGAGAGCATCGTGGGGAGGGCGCGCAAGTCTGGGATCCTGGATCTCAAGATCCACCATCTCCGGGATTGGGCCCATGACCGGCACAAAACGGTCGACGACCGACCGTTCGGTGGCGGGCCAGGGATGGTCCTCAAGCCGGAACCGATCTTTGAAGCAGTGGAGTCCCTTCGGGGACCGGAGACGCGGGTGATCCTCACCGCGCCCGGCGGTCGTCCGTTCAACCAGGCCGTGGCCGGTGAGATGGCGAACCTCGGGCATGTGATCCTCATCTGCGGGAGTTACGAGGGGTTCGACGAGCGGATCTGGGAGCACCTCGCCGACGATGCCTTGAGCATCGGCGACTACGTGCTGACCAACGGAGCCTTGCCCGCGATGGTCATCGTGGACACCGTGACGCGCCTGTTGCCCGGAGCCCTGGGCGACGCCATGAGCGCCTCCGAGGAATCTCATGGTGACGGATTGCTGGAATACCCTCACTATACCCGGCCTGCGGAATTCCGCGGTTGGTCGGTGCCCGAGGTGTTGATGTCCGGGAACCACGCCGACATCGCGCGCTGGCGGCAACGCGAGTCGATGAGAAGGACGGCCGAACGTCGTCCCGACCTTTGGGAAAAGTACCGCTGGCGAAAACCGGGGAAATAGCCCAAGCTGTCGGTTCTCCCGATTCGGAGAGGGACAGGATGCTGAGGAACAGCGGCCTGGAAGTCCCCGGCGATCGGGTGGAATCACGCGAAAACGGAGAGATTGATCGAGAACAGAGCAACAAGGCAGCACGGATCTGAATCGGGGAAACCGCCCGCGTTCGGGAGAAGGGGCTCGAAGGAGTTCGGTCTGCAGAAGAATTTCAGGAGAATTTTTTAAGAGAACATAGCCATGAACAAGGCCGCATTGTTTGACAAAATCGAGGGCGAGCAGTTCCGCAAGGAAGCCGCGAAATTCAACGTGGGCGACAGCGTCCGGGTGCACACCAAGGTCGTCGAAGGCGACAAGGAGCGCATCCAGATCTTCGCGGGTGTGGTGATCGGAGTCCGCGGTCGCGGCTTGAACCAGACCTTCACCGTCCGCCGCATCAGCTACGGCGAGGGCGTCGAGCGCATTTTCCCGACCCATTCCCCCCGCGTGGAGAAGATCGAGGTCGAGCGTCAGGGCTCGGTCCGTCGCGCCAAGCTGACCTACCTTCGCGGCCGCATCGGCAAGGGAGCCATGGCGGTCAAGGAAAAGGACACGCTGCTCGCCGCCTGAACGGGCGTCGACGGTCATTGCGCCCCTCGTTCCGGGGGGCTGCCGAGAGGTCCGGTGCGTCATGCACCGGGCCTTTTGTTTTGGGTGCGCCCGGCGGGGCCCCCACCAACGCAAGGATCCCGACCGGGGGGGATTCCGTGGTCCGGGAGGGCGTCCGTGCGACCTCGCGAAAGGTCCTGAAAACGGCCGCCGGCAGGATCGTGGTGTCCGCCGGAAAAACCGGGGGCTTGGGGGTTGACACCCACCGGTTTTTGAAGTGCTGTGGGACTTCACAATCCCCTCACTTCGGTGCTCACGATCCTGGGTCCAAAAAACTCGTCCTGCGGCTTCTGCGACGGCGTGTCGCGGCGCGGATTCTTGCGCGTCGGCGCGCTGGGCATGGGCGGCTTGGGGTTGTCGTCCCTGCTTCGTGCCGAGGCCTCCGCCGGTCTTCGCCCGGCGGGCCGCTCCCACAAGGCGGTGATCCTCGTTTTCCTGCCTGGCGGCCCTAGCCACCAGGACATGTTCGACCTGAAGCTCGATGCGCCCGCCGAGATCCGGGGTGAGTTCAATCCGATCCCCACTTCGGTGCCCGGGTTGCAGATCTGCGAACACCTTCCGCGCATGGCCCGGGTGATGCATCACTGCACGGTGATCCGGTCCATGGTGGGCATGGAAGACCGTCACGAGGCGTTCCAGACCTACACCGGGCGACTCAATCGCAACCAACCGCCCGGTGGTTGGCCATCCATGGGGTCCTTGTTGGCCAAGCTCCAGGGATCGGGCGACCCGGCCATCCCGGCCTCGATCGGATTGGCTCCGAAGATGGGCCATGCCCCGTGGTCCGACAATGGTGTGGCCGGTTACCTGGGCGCCGCCTACGCGCCGTTCGAGATCAACAAAGGCGGCGGCAAGGACGACATGGTGCTCAACGGCATCACGCTCGACCGCCTGGCCGACCGTCGGGCGCTGCTGGCCTCGCTCGACGGGTTTCGGCGCGAGGTCGATGCGAGTGGCCAGGTGGCCGGGGCCGACGCCTACACCCGCCAGGCCTTCGGGATCCTCACGTCCAGTCGGCTGATGACCGCGCTGGACCTCAAGAACGAGGACCCCAAGGTGGTCGAGCGGTACGGCAAGGGCGATCCGCGCAATCGCGACGACGGCGCACCCAAGCTGATGGAGCAGTTCCTGGTGGCCCGGCGTCTGGTGGAGGCGGGTGCCCGTTGCGTGACACTGGCGTTCAGTCGATGGGACCATCACGGCGACAACTTCGGTGCGCTCCGCCAAGACCTCCCGTTGCTGGACCAGGGACTCAGCGCGCTCATCACCGATCTTCATGAGCGGGGGCTCGATCGCGACGTGTCGGTGCTCGTCGCGGGCGAGTTTGGCCGGACCCCCACCATCAACAAAGATGGCGGCCGCGATCACTGGCCTCGGGTGGGCTTCTCGCTCCTGGCCGGTGGTGGACTCCGACATGGCCAAGTGATCGGTTCGACCGACCGATTGGGCGGCGAGGCCGATTCTCGCCCCACCACCTTTGGCGAGGTCCACGCGACCTTGTACCACGCCTTGGGTTTGGACGTGAACAAGGTCACCGTGCCGGACCTGACGGGCCGGCCGCAGTTCCTGGTCGATCCCGGGGTTCAACCGATGAAGGAGCTCGTCGGATGACTGCCCATCTCCATTCATCGGGAGCGCCGCTTTTCCGTGAACACGACGGGCTCCTCTCGACGTCTGCCTAGCCATGCTCACCCTCAAAGGACCCTCCAGCCGTTTTTGTGACGGGGTTTCCCGACGGAGCTTCCTCCGCATCGGTGGCCTGGGCCTGGGGGCCTTGGGGGGCTTGAGCCTCCCGCAGCTGCTTCGGGCCGAGGCCGCCTCCGGACTCCGCTCCAACCACAAGGCGGTCATCATGGTGTACCTTCCCGGTGGACCGCCCCACCAGGACACCTTCGATCTGAAGATGGACGCTCCGGCGGAGATCCGGGGCGAATTCCGTCCGATCCCGACCACCGTCCCCGGTTTCCAGGTCTGCGAGCACCTGCCGCTCCTGGCCAAGCAGGCCCAGCGCTATGCCGTGATCCGGTCGATCAGCGACGCCATCGACGATCATTCCGACTTCATGTGCCTGACCGGCCGTCGGAAGGCCAGCCAGCCTCCCGGGGGATGGCCCACCTTCGGTGCCACCGTCTCACGGGTCCTGGGGGCGGCCAGCGATGCGGTGCCGGCCTTCGTGGGACTCGAACCGCGGATGCAGCACCGGCCCTACAACGCGGCCAACGCGGGCTATGCCGGGGTCTCGCATGACGCCTTCCGTCCGGCCGCCGACGCCAAGTCGGACATGGTCCTCAACGGCATCACCACCGACCGCCTGGCCGACCGGCGTGCGCTGCTGGCCTCGTTCGACCGATTCCGGCGGGAGGTCGATGCCAGCGGGCTCATGTCCGGGGTCGATGGTTTCAACCAGCAGGCCTTCGGCATGCTGACCTCGAGCCGGTTGCTCGAGGCCTTGAATGTCGAGAAGGAGCCCGCCGCCGTGCGGGAACGCTACGGCAAGGGCGATGCCAAGGTGCATGGTGATGCGGCCCCGATGCTCAACGAGCAGTTCCTGGTCGCCCGTCGACTGGTCGAGGCCGGGGCCCGCTTCGTGACCGTGGCCTACGGTTTCTGGGATTATCACGGCAACAATTTCGGCAATGCCCGCAATGATCTTCCGCTGCTGGATCAGGGCTTGAGCGCCCTGATCGCCGACCTGCATGACCGGGGCCTCCAGAACGACGTGAGCGTCATCGCCTGGGGCGAGTTCGGCCGTTCGCCCACGATCAACAAGGACGGCGGTCGCGATCACTGGCCCCGCGCCAACTGCGCGCTCTTGGCCGGTGGCGGCATGAAGGTGGGGCAGGTCATCGGGGCCACCGACCGTCTGGGGGGCGAACCCAGCGAGCGCCCTGTCCAGTTCGGCGAGGTCTTCGCCACGCTCTACCAGAACCTGGGGATCGACGTGAACAAGGTCACCTTGCCCGACCTGACCGGCCGTCCCCAGTTCCTGGTGCCTGAGGGGTGCCAACCGATGCGCGAGTTGGTGGGTTGAAACCGGGTTGAAGGAAACGATGCCTATGTCCTCTTCACAGCATTCCACGCAATCACCCGGTGCGACCCTGGGTGTGACGTCCGCACTCACCGGCGGCACCTCGGGCAAGGCTCGGGCGCTTGCGTTGGCCGGGGTTTTGGCCACCGCATTGGCCGGGTTCTGCGGGGTCTCGGCTGCGACCCTCGAGATCCATTACCGGAATGGGGCTGGCGAGCTGGTCCTCGATTCCCAGGATGCCCGCCAACAGTTGCTGGCGACCGTCGATGGCCACCGGGATGTGACCCGCGAGGTGAGTTGGTCTTCGGAGCCTGCCGGGGTGGTGCGGCTCGATGCGTCCGGACGGGTCATTCCCGTGGCCGATGGTTCCGCGGTGATCTCGGCCAAGGGCCGTGACGGCGCGACGGCGAGATTGCCCGTCCGGGTGGTGCATGCGGGGCAGCCCGCGCCGCTGCACTTCGCCAATCAGATCGTCCCCATCTTCACCAAGAACGGCTGCAATGGCGGAGGCTGCCACGGCAAGGCCGCGGGTCAGAACGGTTTTCGACTCTCGCTCCTCGGGTTCGAGCCCGACGAGGATTACGAGCACCTGGTTCGCGAGGCCCGGGGGCGGCGGTTGTTCCCGGCGGATCCGCCTCGCAGCCTCCTGGTGACCAAGGGAACGGCGGAGATGCCGCATGGCGGGGGCAAGCGCCTGGAGATCGGTTCCGACGATTACCGTCGACTGGTGCGCTGGATTTCCCAGGGGATGCCGGTGGGCAAGACCAACGCGCCGACCGTCCAACGGGTGGAAGTGTTCCCCTCGGCCCGGACGCTGGCGCTCAATGGCGAACAGCAGTTGGTGGTGACGGCGCATTACACCGACGGATCCACCGAAGACGTCACCCGCAGTTCTCTCTTCGAGCCCAACGACAAGGACATGGCCTCGGCCGATGCCAATGGTCTGATCAAGATCTTCAATCAGCCGGGAGAGTTCGCGGTGATGGTCCGCTACCAGGGGCAGGTCGCGACCTTCCGGGCGACCATTCCGCTGGGGGCCCCCGTGGACCGGTTGCCGCCGGCCAAGAACTTCGTCGATGAGCTGGTCTTCAAGCAGCTCAAGCAGGTCGGGATGCCGCCCAGCGAGGTCTCCGACAAGTCGACGTTCCTGCGCCGGGTCACGCTCGACATCGCCGGTCGACTTCCCAGTCCCGAAGAGGTCCGAGCCTTCGAGGCCGACACGGCTCCGGGCGACCGGGATCGCGTGATCGATCGACTGGTGGCCTCGACCGACTACGCCGACTACTTCGCCGGCAAATGGGCGGCGCTGCTCCGCAACAAGCGCACCGAGCCGAAGCAGGCCCGGGGCACCATCGCCTTCCATGCCTGGGTGCGGGACAGTCTGGCCGTCAACAAGCCCTACGACCGGTTCGTCCGCGACCTGCTGACCGCCTCGGGCGAGGTCTCGGAGAATCCGCCCGTGGCCTGGTACCGGCAGGTGCGGACCGTCCAGACCCAGCTCGAGGATGTCTCGCAGTTGTTCCTCGGCCAGCGGATGCAGTGCGCCCAGTGCCACCATCATCCGTATGAGAAGTGGAGCCAGGCCGATTACTGGAGTTTCGGTGCCGCGTTTTCCCAGGTCGGCTACAAGCCCGGGGCCCAGCCCGGGGAGGAGATCGTCGTGCACCGCCGGGGCGAGGCCAAGGCGACCAACAAGAAGAACGGTCAGGCCGTGAAGCCGGCGGCGTTGGGCCAGTCCGCCTTCGAGCTGGAGGTCGATGACGATCCCCGGGTGTTCCTGGCCGACTGGATGACCTCCCCGAAGAACCCCTGGTTCGCCAAAGCGCTGGTCAACCGCTACTGGAAGCATTTCTTCGGGCGTGGCCTCGTCGATCCCGAAGACGACATGCGCGACACCAATCCCCCGAGCAATCCCGAGCTGCTCGATGCCTTGGCGGCGCACTTCGTTGCCAGCGGTTTCGACCTCAAGGACCTGGTGCGGACCCTGGCCCGCAGCACCACCTACCAGTTGAGCGCGATCCCCAACGCCCACAACGCCAAGGATCGCCATCACTTCTCGAGGTTCTACCCCCGCCGCCTCCCTGCCGAGGTGCTGCTCGACTCGGTCAACACGCTCACCGGCGGACGCAGCCAGTTCGAGGGCTTGCCCGCCGGCACCCGGGCCGTCTGCCTCCCGGACAACAGCTTCAATGCCCAGAGCTACTTCCTGACGGTGTTCGGTCGGCCCGAGGGCAGCAGCGCCTGCGAGTGCGAGCGGAGCATGGAGGCCTCGCTCAGCCAGAGTCTTCACCTGCTCAATTCCAAGGACATCCAGGCACGCCTCAGCGCCGACGACGCGCGTCCGGCCCGGATCCATTCCGACTCCCGGCCCGACTCGGTGAAGCTGGCCGAGCTGTATCAGTTGGCCTACTCGCGCCCGCCGTCGGCGGATGAGGTGCGGCAGGCCTCGGAGTACCTGGCACGCAAGGCGGCGGCTTCCAAGCCGGGCAAGGATGCGGCCGAGACCGAGACCCTGAAGGCCAAGGCCCGCCGCGAGGCCTGGGAAGACCTCACCTGGGCGCTCCTCAACACCAAGGAGTTCCTCTTCAACCACTGACGCATGCCGCCCGATTCCTGGGTCCTTCGGATCGCCCTCGGATGGGTCATGGTCGCGACGGCCTGTGCCCAGTTGCCCATGGCCCGCCTGATGTCGGTGTTCCCGCCGGGCGGCGCATCCGGTTCCTCGGTCGAGGTGACGGTGGGCGGCTCCGACCTCGACGAGGCGGTCGGCCTCGTGTTTTCCGATCCGCGCGTTTCCGGTGCGCCCATCCCGGGTGCCACCGACCGCTTCCGGGTCGCCTTGCCGCCCGGACTGCCCGAGGGCCTGATCGATGTGCGCGTGCTCGGGCGCTACGGCGTCTCCAACCCGAGGGCGTTCTCGGTCGGGCCGGCGATGCCTGAACTCGCATGGAAGCAGTCGCCGTCGTCCCCGGCGCAGGCCTTCGATCTTCCCCTTGAGACCCTCGTGCAGGGGCGTTTGGGGGCGCAGGAGGTTCTCTGGTTCCGCTTCCAGGGCGAGGCGGGCCAGGCTCTCGGAGCCCGCGTCGAGGCCCGTGACCTCGACTCCCGCCTCGTGCCCGATCTCGCGCTCACCGACGCGTCCGGCAACGAACTGGCCCGGGTGCGCCGGCGCGAGTGGTTCGATTTCCGGCTGCCCGCCCGGGGTACCTATCTGCTGCGTCTGAACGACTCGCTCTACCAGGGCGGCGATACCCATGGATTCCGCCTGCGGATCACCGCCCGCCCGCGCGTGGCCTTCGCGGTGCCGACGGTGTTGCAAGCGGGTCGTCCTCAGAAGGTGACCCTTTACGGCCGCAGACTGCCTGGCGGCGCCCCCTCGACGGTGCTCGGCCCCGACGGAGAGGCCTGGGAGCAGCGCGAACTGGAGATCGTCGCACCGGGCGAACCCGACCCCTCGTCGGCCTCCGTGGTGCCCCTTGCCGCACCGGCGTCCACACCGCTGGCGTCGAGTGCCTGGTTGTGGCGCGGTTCCGTCGCTTCGGAGTCGCAGCCGGCGGTCGCACCCCTCGAGCCCGTGGCTTGGGCGCTGTCCTCGTTGCCGGTGATCGCGGCCGCTCCCACAGGCCTGGTCTCGGTGGTTCCTCCCTGCGAGTTCTCGAGCCTGTTCCCGCTTCGGGGGCGCGCCAGCGGGGTCGTTTTCGAGGCGAAGGCCGGCGAGGTCTTCTGGGTCGAATTGACCTCCGAGCGCTGGGGCTTTCCGGTCGACCCCATGGCGGTGGTCCAACGGGCCAAGCAGGGCGGGTCTCCGGGCGATTCCGTGGCCTGGGTCGACGTCCTGGAGTTGGGGGACACCGATCAGAATCTCGGCGACCGGGAGTTCCGCACCGTGCATCGGGACGCTGCGGCCCGTTGGAAGGTCGCCGATGATGGGCGTTATCGCATCGTGGTCCGCGACGGCTTCCGGCGCGGGGACGGCCAGGCCCAGTTCCCGTACCGGCTGAGCCTCCGACGTGAGTCCCCGGATTTCCAGTTGGCGGTCTTCCCGATGCCACCGCCCCGGGCGGGCGAGGATCGCAGCATCGCGGTGGTTCCACCGGCGCTGCGGCGCGACCAGACCGTCGCGTTTCGGGTGGTCGCCTTCCGGCAGGACGGTTTCGACGGAGACATCGAACTGGGTGCGACCGACCTGCCGACCGGAGTGAGTGCTTCCACCACGCGCATCGCCGCCGGGCAGAACACCGGTGTGATCCTGCTGAGCGCCGACTCCCGGGCCACGGGCGCCGCCCCGTGGCGGGTGACGGGCAAGGCGACCCTCGGATCCGGGACGCTGACCCGCACCGCTTCGCCAGCCTCGGTGATCTGGCCTGTCGCCGACTACAACAATGAGAATCCGGTGGTGCGTCGTTCCCGCGGTGCCTCGCTGGCCGTGGTGACCCAGGAGTCGGCCCCGGTGACACTCCGAGTGGGAACCGTCGCGCCCTCGGCCGACGGGAGCGTCTTCAAGCTCCCGCTGCACCTCGAGCGGCGGGGCGAATTCCAAGGGGCTTTCAACCTCAAGGCCGGGGGCCATGCCGCCCTCGAGAAGGCCAAGGAAATCAACGTCCCCGAGAAGGTCACGAATCTGGTGGTGGAGTTGTCGCTGGGGGAGGCGCGCCTGCCCGTGGGAGCCCACACGCTCTGGTTGCAGGGCAGCGTGGCCGGCAAGTACCGGCAGGCGCTCGAAACCCTGGCGTCCGCCGAGGCCGGTCTGAAGGCGGCCGAGCAGGCCCTGGCTTCGGCCGGAGCGGGAGACAAGACCGCGGCCGAGGCTCGGAAGAAAGAGGCCGAAGCCCGCAAGAAAGCTGCCGAGGAGAAGGCCAAACCTCGGGATGTCACCGTCGTCGTCTGGTCCGAGCCTTTCACCGTCACGGTCGGTGCGACCAACGCCCCGGGCACCCGTGGGGGATCCCCCGCGAAGGAGACCAAGCCATGATGTGCCGAATTGTTTCATCCCGTCGCCCGGTTTGCTTCCCATGGGTACGGACCCTCGGGTTTGCCGCGGCGTTTTTCGCGATCTCCGGCGGGTCTTTCACTGCTCTCGCGGCCGTCACCCCATTGGCCATTGACCGCCAGGCGACCGGCGCTCCGCAGACGGTGGGTTTCCAGAAGGACATCCTCCCGATGTTCCAGGCCAACTGCCTCCCTTGCCACAACCAGACCCGGGCCAAGGCCGGCCTGAACCTGGAGACGCCGGCGACCCTCCTCCGCGGGGGCGATACCGGGCCCGGCGCGGTCGCCGGAAAACCGGCGGAGAGTCTCGTCCTCAAATCCGCCGCGCATCAGGTGGAAGACCTGGTCATGCCGCCGGCGGGCAACAAGTCCAATGCCCGCAACCTGACCCCCCAGGAACTCGGCCTGCTCTGGCGCTGGATCGAGCAGGGAGCCAAGGCCGATCAGGCCGTCGTGGTGGAGCCCGCCTGGAAACCCATCTCCCCGGACTGGAAATCCTGCTTCGCCGTGGCTCTCGACTCGGAGGGTGGCACCGTGGCCGTCGCACGGGCCAACCGTGTCAGCGTGCTCGAGTTGGCCACGGGCCGTACGCTGGGTCGGCTCGAAGACCCCGCGCTCGACGGAGCCACCCAGCGGGATGTGGTCGGGGCCCTGGCGTTCAGCCCCGATGACCAGTGGTTGGCGACCGCGGGGTTCCGCGAGGTGCGCCTTTGGCAGCGCCGGCCGGTGACGGTCGAGCCGGTGCTTTCCATTCCGCCCAAGGCGGCCTGGGTGGCCGCGGCCTTTTCGCCGGACGGCTCGGTATTGGCCTCCGTGACCGCCTCGGGACAGCTCGAGATCCGATCGAATCCGCTGGCCCGGTTGCAGGGGGCTTGGGCCTTGAAGCTCGCCTCTCCGGCCGGTTCGGCTCCGGTTGTCCGTTTCCTCTGGTCCACGGACTCCCGTCGGCTGGCGGTCTCATCCGGTCGCGAGTGGTGGAACGTCTCGACGACCGATCCCCGGTTCTCGCTGGCCAAGGCCCCACCGCTGCCGGCGGAACCGACCGGAATGACCTGGGTGCCGGGTGACGACCACTGGTGCATCACCTACGGCACGAACCATCCACCCCAGCGGATGCGCAGCACGGGCGGTGGCGCCCGCGGCGAGGACTGGGTCCTGGAGCCTGCACCCGAAATCCCGGCGACCGCGAAGGTCTTGGCTGCGGATCCCTCGGTGCTCGGATCCGTCTGGGGCGCGGATGGGCAGGGGGCGGTCCAACGGTGGGGCAAGGCTGCGGCCGGTCCCCGGGAGCTTTCGTCGCCGGTGCGTGCGTTGCTCTGGGACCGCTCCGGATCCAACGGAGTCGCGGTCCTGAACGACGGCTCGGCCAAGGCGTTCTTCGGTGATCGCGCGCCCACCCATGGTCCCCGCCTGGCGGGCGATCCACGACTCGCGGCGGATGCCGCCCGTGAGGAACTGGAACTGGCCCGGGCCCGACTCGAGTCCACGTTGGCCGCCAACCGCATCCAGGAGGCCCTCGGAGCAGTGACCAATGCACAGTCCGCGCTGGGCAAGGCCCGCGAGAAACGCGACCAGGCCGGCAAGGCCCTGGCGGAGCGTCAGAAGGAATGGGCCGATCAGGAGGCCCTGGTCGCTTCGGCCACCCGAGATCGGGATGCCGCCGCCGCCGAATTGGCCAAGGCCCAGGCCGAGGCCAAATCCGCGGGCGAGGCGGTGCAGCAGGCCGCCGCCGTCGCCAAGTCCTCGCCCGAGGCCGCCTTGAAGGCCGTCGACGATCTCCTGGCCAAGTCCGAGGCGCTGGGGCGGCGCAAGTCCGCCCTCGAGCGCGCCGAGGCCGAGGTGACGCCCCGCCGCAAGAAGGCCGAGGAGCAGTTGGCTGCGGCGCAGAAGAAATCCGGGGAACTCAAGGGGCCGCTCGAGAAGGCCCGTGTGCTGGCCGAAGGCGCCGCCCAGGATGTCATCCTGTCGGAAAAGGCTGTCGCCGCGGCCACCGATGCGGTGGCTTCGGCCCAGGCCGAGGAACGCCAGGCCGCCGAACGGAGCGCCCGTTCCGAGGCCCGCCTTTCGGCCGCCCGTTCGGCGCGCGACCGTTCCGCATCCCGCGCTTTCCGGGTCGCCGCGTTGTCCGCTTCCGGGGCATCCCTGCTGACGGTGGGGGAAGACGGCCTCTGGACCCGCTGGCATCCTGCCATCGGCCGGGCCGTCGAGACCTTCGCCGTGGGCGGGGGCGAACCCCTGGCACTCGTGGCCCTTGGAGACGACGAATTCCTCGCGGCCTTCCCCAACGGCGTCAGCCGCATCCGGACGACCCGCCCCTGGTTCCTGCGGCAACGGATCGCGGGCACCGCGGCCGCGCCCGCCTTCGCCGACCGCATCAACGCCCTGGCCTTCAGCCCGGATGGCACGCTCCTGGCCACCGGCGGCGGCGAACCTTCACGCTCCGGGGAACTCAAGCTGTGGAAGCTGCCCGAAGGCACGCCGGCCCTGGACCTGGGTGCGCTCCACAGCGATGCGGTCACGGCCGTGGCCTTCTCGCCACGCGGCGACCGGTTGGCATCGGCGGGTGCCGACCGCTTCGCCCGCATCACGGGCCTGCAGACCAACGCAGCGCGCTTCAACCTGGAGGGCCACACCCATCATGTGATCGGGGTGGCCTGGTCCCCGGATGGCGGCGTCCTTGCGACCGCCGGGGCCGAAGGCACCGTCAAGCTCTGGAATCCCCGGACGGGCGAACGGCGCAAGAATGTCGACGGCTTCGGCAAGGAGGTCACCGGGCTCCAGCCGGGGGGACAAGCCCTGCGGTTCGTGGCCATGAGCGGCACCGGCAAGGGACGAGTGTTCAAGGCCGATGGCGAGGCGGTCCGGGATCTGGCCTCCGTGCCCGACTACCTCCAGGCCCTCGCGGTGAGCCGCGACGGCCGCCGGGTCGTGGGCGGCGATGACCGGGGCATCGTTCGTGTCTGGGATGCCGAGAGCGGTCAATTGCTCCAGAGCTGGGAGCCGTGAGCCCTCCCGGATGTCGGGTCGGGGACCGCCCATCCGGGGTATGGGAGACCGTGCTTCGACCCTTGCTTTGACCCGCTCCGCCGGATCTGCATCCTCACGGTCATCTCCTCATGCACCTTGCCGAAATGACCTCGCCGCAGCTGGCCGCGCTGCCTCGCGAGACACCGATCGTGTTCCCCATCGCCGCGGTGGAGCAGCACGGCGCCCATCTGCCGGTGGTGACCGACACCCGCCTCGTGGGCGAGGTGGCCCGCCGGGCCGAGGCGGCGCTCTCGCGACAGGTGGTCTTCGCCCCGGTTCTCTGGCTGGGCAACTCCGACCACCATCTGGATTTCCCAGGCACCCTGTCGGCGCCACCCCGTGCCTACCTCGATTTGCTCGGTGGGCTCGCCGACAACGTGCTGCGGCACGGCTTCAAGCGGGTGGTGTTTCTCAATGGTCATGGAGGCAATGATGTCCCAGGCCGGCAGGCGGTCTTCGAGTTGCGCCAACGCCACCGGGATGCCGACGGCCTGCTGCTCCTCTTCGCGACCTATTGGAGCCTCGGGGGCAGGCCTGCCGACCGTCCTGTGGCCGGCGGATGGGTCCAACACGAGATGGGCCACGCCTGCGAGTGGGAGACCTCGATGATGCTGAGGCTCGATCCCGGCAAGGTCGGTCCTTTTGCCGGATTGCCATCGGTCGATGCCGCTCCGCCATTCCATCCGGCCCATCGCGGATGGGTCACCCGCGAACGCACTCCGACCGGGCACATCGGTCATCCCCAGGCCGCGTCCGCCGAAAAGGGCGAGGTGCTCTTCGAGGTCTTCTCCTCCGATGTGATCGGGTTGCTGGAGCGTGTCCGGCGGTGGGACGGTGTCTCCTGGTCCGAGGCCTGAGCGATTCGATTTCCACCCCATGATCTCCCCCCTTCCATCCGGTTCACGTGGTTCGGTCTGGAAGTGGTCGGTGTGCGGGATGCTGTTGCTGGCCTCGGCCATCAACTACATGGATCGGCAGACCCTGTCCGGACTCTCGGTGCGGATCACCCAGGAGTTCGGCATGACCAAGACCCAGTACGGGCAGGTCGAGGCCGTGTTCGGTTATGCCTTCGCGGCCGGTTCGGTGGTCTTCGGTTGGATGGCCGATCGATTCTCCGTGCATCGGGTCTATGCCTCCGTGCTGGCGCTCTGGTCGCTGGTCGGCATGGCCACGGGGTGGGCCCAGGATCATCAGGGATTGCTGGTGTTCCGGGGCTTGTTGGGCTTCTTCGAGGCCGGTCACTGGCCATGCGCGGTCCGTATCACCCGGTCGTTGCTGGATGAGCGGCAGCGCTCGCTGGGCAACGGGCTTCTCCAGAGCGGCGCCACCGTCGGGGCCATCCTCACGCCGTTGTTGTTGCCGATGCTGCTCGGATCGGGATCCGCCGACGGATCGGGGGCGTGGCGCCCCCCGTTCTTCGTGCTGGGAGGCGTCGGCCTCTTGTGGTTGATCCCGTGGTTCTGGTTGGTCCGCACCGGCGACCTGCACCCCGGCCATCCGGCGGATGGGACGGACCCGAAGGCGGTCGCCGCAAACGTCGGTCGCCCCTTCCTGGAGGTGCTTTTCAGCGGTCGCATGCTGGCGGTGATCGCGGTGGTGGCCTGCATCAACACCACCTGGCAGGTGCTGCGGGCCTGGTTGCCGATGTTCCTCCAGAAAGGGCGTGGCTACAGCGAGACCGAGGCCCTGCATTTCAACTCCGCATTCTTCGCCGCGGCCGATGTCGGGTGCCTGGCGGCGGGCGCCCTTGCCGTCGCGCTCGCCCGGCGCGGACGGACTCCTTCCGGGGCTCGATTCGCGGTGTTCGCCGGCTGTGCCTTGCTGTGTTGCGGCACGTTGGCGGCCCCGTGGTTGGGGCGCGGACCCTTGCTTCTGGCGGTGTTGTTGGCCATCGCGGCCGGGGCGCTCGGGGTGTTTCCCCTGTACCACACCTTCACCCAGGATCTCTCCGACCATCACCAGGGCAAGATCACCGGGGCTGCGGGTGTCGCCGCCTGGATCCTGCCGGCCAAGGCCCAGATGCTCTTCGGCCTGTCGGCCGATCGCCTCGGGACCATGGACCCGGGTTTCGCCCTGGCCGGCGTCCTGCCGCTCCTGGCGCTGCCGCCCCTTTGGTATCTCCACCGCATCAGGACCAAAACCCCAGCCACCCCATGAACGCATTCGCCTCCCGCAGACAGTTCCTCGCCACCGCCGGCACCGTGGCTGGCATGACCGCATTCGCCCCGTCGGCGTGGGCCCTGAAGCGCCCGGCACCCGCCCGCAAGAAGATCGCGCTGATCGCCACCGAGGTGCGCCTGCACTCCCATGCGCAGCATTTCATCGATCGGTTCCTGGTGGGTTATGCCTGGGAAGGGGGGTGGCGGAAGCCGGAGGTCGACTTGGTGTCGCTGTACGTGGACCAGTTCCCTGAAAACGACCTGGCCCGCGGCACGGCGGCGCGCCACGGGGTGCCGATCCATGCGTCCATCGCCGAGGCGCTGACCCTTGGCACCGGTCGATTGGCCGTCGACGGTGTTGTGATCATCGGCGAGCACGGGAAGTACCCGAAAACCGAACGGGGCCAGACCCTCTATCCACGGTACCGGTTCTTCAAGGAGGTCGTCCGCGTGTTCGAGGCCTCCGGAAGGAGCGTGCCGGTCTTCAACGACAAGCACCTGTCCACCGACTGGCGGGAATGCGTGGAGATGGTGGAGGACTCACGGCGCCTGGGTTTCCCGTTCCAGGCCGGCTCGTCGCTGCCGGTCACCAAGCGCATGCCCGCATTCGAGATGCCCCTGGGCACTCCGCTGTCGGAGAGCCTCTGCGCGGCCTATGGCGGGCCCGACAGTTACGACATCCACGGGCTCGAGACTGCGCAGTGCATGTCGGAACGACGGAAGGGCGGCGAGGTCGGGATCCAGCGGGTGCATGCGCTCCGGGGCGCGGCGTTCTGGGACGCATTGGCCCGACGCGATTCCACCGTGCGGCTGCTCGAAGCCGCCCTGTCGCGCAGCCACAACCTGCCTGTCAAGGATGGGTACCCGACGGCCCCGGTGGGTCTGGGTTGGGCCCGCGAAGTCTTCCCCGACGCCTGGGGCTACTTCATCGACCACCGCGACGGTTTCCGGACCACCCTGGCGATGCTGGCCATCCGCGACTTCAACTACGCGGGCTTGGATTCCCGCACCGGCCGCATCCACTCCTGCCAGATGTACCTGCCGATGCCGACCCACGGCTCGTCCACGGCTGATTTCTTCAATCCGCAGATCCGCCATATCGAGCGGATGGTGGTGGCACGTCGCCAACCCTACCCGCTGGAGCGCACCCTGTTGACCTCCGGGATGACCTTGGCCGGCGTGGAGTCCCTCCATCGGGGGCGACCGGTCGAGACGCCGGAGATGGCGGTCCGGTACCGGGTCGGTTCCGAGTCGTTCTTCTGGCAGGGGTGAGCTCCGGGTCGAGGGAACGATCCGCTCCATGCCCCGGCGTCCGGTTTTGATGCGCCTTCGGGTGCCGTCTTCCCGTCGTGGCTCCGCAGGTGACTCCGGTCACCGGTAATGCCACAGTTCCACGACAGCAAGGTGGGGTTTGCACGGAAGCTGCTAAGCTGCGGCCGAGCCTTGTTGAGTTGTCTCCGTCCTGCCCTTCCGGAGGGTGCGATGGGGCATACCTTTCATCATGAACTGGAATTCCCGAACTGGAGCGACCGTGGGTCGCTGGGTGTTGATGGCGATCTTGACCCTGCTGCCGGCCCGTGCCGGCAGCCTCCTGCGGGAGGTCTACAGTGGCATCCCCGGGGTGACCATCGACGCGCTGACCAACAGCCCGGCCTACCCGAATTCGCCCTCGTCCACGAACCTGATCACCGACCTCTTCGAGGCTCCGACCGATGTGGCCGACAATTACGGGCAACGCCTGCGGGGCATCCTCACGGCCCCGCTGACCGGCAAGTACACGTTCTGGATCGCCGGCGATGATTACGCCTCGTTGTATCTGAGCACCGATGCCAGCCCGGAGAAGCGCCAATGGATCGCCGGCGTCCCCGGTTGGACCAGTTCCCGGGAGTGGGGCAAGTTCCCTGAACAGCAGAGCGCCCCGATCTCCCTGGTGGCCGGTTCACGATACTACATCGAGGCGCTCCAGAAAGAGGAGGGCGGCGGCGACAACCTCGCGGTGCGCTGGGTGCGCCCCGATGGCGTCGATGAGGGACCGATCCCCCTGGATTCCTTCGTCGCCTGGGGCCTCAAGCCCGAGGCTCCGCGGATCTCGCTCCAACCCGTCCCGGTGACGGTCGACGAACGGGGTGCCGCCACCTTCACGGTCGGATACGACAAT
>CAYLTF010000001.1:61158-73234 GCA_964386625.1 uncultured Akkermansia sp.
CGCGCCAACCCCGTGGCCTCGGACACGGTTCGGGAGTTCGTCACCAGCGAGTTGGTGCCGGTGAACCTCGGCGGCAACGACGCCCGCGCCACCTCGATCCAATGGGTGGCACGCGGCGGATTCGACGTGTCGGTCCGCGGCGGCGACATCGGCGGTTCCGTGGATTCGGCCGGCATGGCGATCCAGACGCTCTCGGGGAACTTCGATCTCCGGGTGCGTGTGGATGGGCTCAACATCACCGATCCGTACTCGACGGCCGGCCTGGTCGTCCGGTCCAGCCAGGACGCCAATGCGACCTTCGTCGGGGCGTTCGCCGGTTCTCCGACGGTGGGCGCGTTCTTCCGCTCGCGCCAGACCACCGGGGCCATCGCGGCCATGGCGGCTCCGCGCGGCGGATACCCCGTCAACTATCCCCAGACCTGGCTGCGCCTGCGCCGTTCCGGCGGTGCGCTCACCGGATTCGGGTCGCTCGACGGCACCAACTGGACCGTGCTCGGGACCGCTTCGATCTCCATGCCGGACGCCGTCCCTGTGGGGTTGGCCGTGTCGGGCCGGGAAACCAATGGCGTGACCGTGGCGCGGTTCCGGGACTTCGGCCCGGTCTCCGGGGCCAGTGAGGTGGCCTTCCAGCCGCGCCGCGAAGGCCTCGGGATCTCGAGCCGGCGGACCCGCCTCGTCTTCAGCGAGATCCAGTACCATCCCGCCGGAGGCGATGCCGGCGCCGGCCTGGAATTCGTGGAGCTCTACAACGCCGGGGATGTCTTCGAGGACCTCTCCCGCTGGAAGATCGCGGGGACGATCCGTTTCCAGTTCCCGGACGGCTTCCGCCTGGGGGCCGGTCAATTCGTCGTCGTGGCGAAGGATCCTGCCGCCCTGTCGGCGCGCCATGGGATCACCGGGGTCTTGGGCCCGTATTCGGGCGGCTTCAACGGGACCGGCGGTCCCCTGGAGCTTCGCGACGAGATGAACGCCCTGAAGCTGCAGATGGACATCGGGACACGGGATCCATGGCCGGTCGCATCGGATGGCTCGGGACATTCGCTGGTGTTGGCCAACCCGAGCTACGGCGAGGCTGATCCCCGGGCCTGGAGCCCCAGTGCCATGCGTGGCGGCAACCCCGGCTCCATGGACCCCCTGCTTCCCGACGATGCGGCCTCGGGCGTCGTCCTCAACGAGGTGTTGGCACACACGGATCTCCCCCAGG
Organism: uncultured Akkermansia sp.; assembly: GCA_964386625.1. Taxonomy (GTDB): domain Bacteria; phylum Verrucomicrobiota; class Verrucomicrobiia; order Limisphaerales; family UBA9464; genus SXXZ01. The sequence goes on from CAYLTF010000001.1 coordinate 62,363, forward strand.
TCGACACGGTGGAGCTCTACAACCGGGGGACGACCACGGCCGATCTCTCCGGCTGCGTCCTGACCGATGACATCGGGACCAACCGGTTCCGCTTCCCGCCTGGAACGGTGCTCAACCCGGGCCGATTCCTGGTGCTGGATGAGCGGGTGTTGGGATTCCGCCTGAGCGCCGCGGGCGAGACTCTGTGGCTGGTCAGCGCGAACGGGATCCGCGTGCTGGACGTGGTCCGGCTGGGGGCTCAGGAAAACGGGGTCGCCTTCGGCAGGAGCCCGGACGGGGCCCCGGAGTGGCGGCGGCTCGAGTCGGTGACCCTGGGTGCCGCCAACGCGGCGCGGCGCCAGGAAGCGGTGGTGATCCACGAGATCATGTACCATCCGATCACGGAGGATGACGACGAGGAGTTCGTCGAGCTCCACAATCGGTCGGCCCAGCCGGTGGACCTCTCGGGCTGGCGGCTCGAGGATGCGGTGACGTTCACGTTCCCGGCCGGAGCGACCCTGCCCGCGGGCGGTCACGTGGTGGTGGGGCGCAACCTGGACCGACTCCGGGCCAATTATACGAACCTGACCAGCGCCAACAGTTTCGGGAACTGGTCCGGGTCGCTGCGCAATTCCGGGGAACGGCTGGCCCTCTCCAAGCCCGATGACATCGCATCCACCAATGCGGTCGGCCAGGTCTCCATCGACCGGATCCACATCGTTGTCTCCGAGGTGGCTTATCGGGATGCGGGTCGCTGGGGGCAATGGTCCGGTGGAGGCGGCTCCTCGATGGAGTTGATCGACCCTCGCGCCGACACCTTGCGCGCCTCGAGCTGGGCCGATTCCGACGAGACCAACAAGTCCGAGTGGCGGCAATTCAGCGTCACCGACGCGCTGCGTTTCGCGACCCAGACCGCCACGCGCCTGCATGTCGGCATGCTGGGTGCCGGGGAATGCCTGGTCGACCAGGTGGAGGTCCTCAACGGGGCCGGCGCGGCCGTGCTCACCAACGGCGGATTCGAGACCGGCTCCGGTGCGACGGCCAGCGGGTGGTCGTTCCTCGGGCATCACCGTCGCTCGCGCATCGATCCGACGGGGGCCTTCGAGGGCAACCGGGTCCTGCACATCATCGCCCCTGGCGATCTGGATGCGGGGCGCAACTGCATCCGTGCCCCGTTGGCGGGCAATCTCAACAATGGCGCCACCATGACCCTCCGGGCCCGAGCCCGGTGGCTGGCCGGTTGGCCGGAGGTCCTGCTGCGGACCCGGGGCGGTGGGCTGGAATTGACCGCCCGGCTTCCCGTGCCCAAGAACCTCGGCACTCCGGGCATGGCCAACAGCCGTCGAGTCCCCAACGCCGGTCCTTCGATCGATCTCGTGCGGCATTCCCCTGCGGTTCCGGCGGCAGGGCAGTCGGTGGTGGTCAGTGCGCGCGTGGCCGACCTCGATGGACTCAGTTCGGTCAGTCTGAGGTATCGCACCGGAGACACGGGGACCTTCTCGTCGTTGGCGATGCGCGACGACGGCTCGGGTGGCGACCTTTTGGCCGGTGACGGCATCTGGTCCGGGCTCCTGCCGGGTCGTGCCGCGGGCAATCTGGTCCAGTTCTACATCGAGGCCTTCGACAATGCGGCTTCGGTCGCCTCGACCGTGTTTCCTTCGGGGCCGGTCTTCGCCGGCGCCGCGCCGGTGACCGGAGGCAACATCCGCTGGGGGGATCCGGTGCCGGTGGGATCGTTCAACCATGTCCACGCCTGGCTGACCCCGGGGCAGGATACCCTGCTCAGCAATGGCCAGGACTCGCCGATGGTGGGTGGGCTCGACAACACCTACCGTGATTGCACGCTCGTGCATGGCAACCTCCGCGTGATCTACAATGCCGGGATCCGACGCAAGGGGAGTCCCTTCACCGGTCAGGCCGATTACGCGATGACGGTGCCGGGAGATGATCTGCTGTTGGGCGCGCGGGACAGGGTCATCGCCCTGACCGGCAACGGTGGCGAAGAGGCGACCCGCATGCGCAACCAGATCGCCAACTGGTTCGCCCGCAGCATGGGCTTGCCGTACCTCAATGCGACCTACATCCGATTCTACCGGAACGGCAACCCCTTCGGCACCGTGGCCGAGGACCTCGAGCAGCCATCCAACGCCTACGCCGAGTCATGGTTCCCCGACGGCGGCGAGGGTGACCTGCGCAAGATCGCCTTCGCCTTCGAGTTCGATGATTCGGGTGGGTTTTCCCCGACCGGCGCCGATCTGGCCGTGTTCCGCAATCCGAACGGCCAATACAACCAATCCCGGTACCGCTTCAACTGGCAGGGACGCCCGACGGGGACCACGGCCAACGACTTCACGAACCTGTTCGCACTGGTGACCGCGGCCAACGACCGCACAGCCAACTTCATCCCCAACCTGTTGAACGTCGCCGATGTCGATCAATGGATGCGCACGTTCGCCCTCGATGGATGCCTGGGGAATTGGGACACCTGGGGCACGGGCAACTCTCAGAACAAGTACCTCTATTTCCAGCCCGGCGGCCGCTGGCGGATCCTTCCGTGGGACATGGACTGGGTCCTGGGGTTGGGAGACCCGACCAACCGGCGCCTGTTCGGAGGCAACGACGCCGCGGTCAACGTGATGTTCGACACGCCCGTTTTCCAGCGCATGGCGTGGCGGGCCTATCAGGATGCCGTCGCAGGCCCTCTGACCGCGGCGCAGTACCAACCGCAGTTCAATGCCCGGACCTCGGCGCTGGCGTTCAATCAGATCACCGGTGCCAGTTCCCCGTCGGCCATCGCGACCTACCTGAATGGTCGTCGCACCTACCTGGCCAGCCAGATCTCGGCCTCCGATGCCAAGTCGTTCACGATCACCAGCAACGGGGGCAACGATTTCGTGTCCTCGACCCCGGTGGCCCTGATCGATGGCACCGCTCCGTTCGCGACGGCGGCCATCGAGGTCAACGGGGTGCCGATGCCGCTGGAATGGACCGGATTGCAGAACTTCCGGCTCCGCGTTCCCCTTCAGGGCCGGACCAACGTCCTGAATCTCGTCGCCGTCCGTGCGGACGGCACCCCGTTGGCCGGTCTGACCGATTCGGTCACCGTCCGCTACAACGGCGCCATCCAGCAGGCCTCCGATTTTGTCGGCATCCATGAAATCCACTACAACCCGCTCGAACCAGGAGCCTCGTTCATCGAGTTGTACAACCGCTCGCTTTCGACCTCCTTCGATCTGTCGGGCCACCGGTTGAACGGGGTGGATTACACCTTCCCGGAAGGTTCGGTGATCCCGCCGGGCCAGTACTGGGTCCTGGTCCGCGACCGCGCGGCCTTCGTTCTGGCGTACGGTGCGGGCATCCGGGTCTTCGACGAATTCGCCGGTTCCCTGGACAATGGCGGAGAGCGGTTGTCCCTGGTCCGCGGATCCGGGACCAACGAGGTCGTGATCAGCGAGGTGCGCTATGACAACGCCTTGCCATGGCCCCAGGCCGCCGATGGTCGGGGTTCGTCGCTGCAACGCATCGACGCCTCGCAGTCGTCCTGGCGTGTCGGCAACTGGACGGCCGCCGAGACCAATTCGGTCAACCGGGTCACCCCTGGCCGGGCCAATGCCGGTGTCGGTGCCTTGGCGACATTCCCTCCGCTGTGGATCAACGAGGTCCTGCCCGCCAACACCTCCGGTCCCAAGGACAACGCGGGCGACCGGGATCCGTATCTGGAGATCTTCAACGCCGGCACTTCCGACCTCGACCTCGGTGGCTACTACCTGACCGACACCTGGACCAATCGGTTGGCGTGGCCGTTTCCGTTCGGATCGGTCGTTCCGGCCGGTGGATTCCTGACCGTCTGGGCCGATGGTGAGCCCGGAGAATCGGCTTCTGGAATCCCGCACACGTCCTTCCGCCTGTCGGCGACCAACGGGGTTGTGGCGCTCGTCCGGGACGAGGGCGGTGCGTCCGGGACCACGATCCTCGACTATCTCACCTGGCGCTCGTTGCCCGCCGACCGGTCCCTCGGACTGGTTCCGGACGGTGTGGCTCGCAACGCCCAGGTCCTGTTCTATCCCACGCCCGGCGCGACCAACGACGCCTCGTTCCCGGATTTCCGCGTCACGGTCAACGAGATCATGGCCCAGAACGCGGCCACGGCGATGGATCCGGCCGATGGTGATTACGAGGACTGGTTCGAGCTGCACAATGGTGGAACGCAGACCGTCGACCTGGCGGGTTTCTACCTGACCGATCGCCTGACCAATTCCACTGCGGCCATGTTCCGCATCCCGGCTGGGTACCCCATCCCGGCCGGTGGGTTCCTGCGGGTGTGGGCCGACGGAGAGGCTGGCCAGAACAGGCCCGAAAACAGCGACCTTCACGTCAACTTCTCCTTGTCCCGAGACGGGGAACAGGTGGGGTTGTTCGATCCCCGCGGGGTGCTCGTCGATGGGGTGACATTCGGTGTCCAGACCAACGATGTCTCGTGGGGGCGCTTCCCTGATGGTTCGCCCGCGCCGCTCTACTCCATGGAAGTGCCCACGCCCGGGGCCGCCAATGTGCTGGCCGGTGGCAATCGTCCGCCGGTCTTCACTCCGCTGGCACCGATCCTCGCCCCGGAACAGGAGCCGATCACCTTCACCGTCAGCGCGTCCGACCCGGATGCCGGACAATCGGTGACCTATGCGCTGGGCGCCGATGCCCCTCCGGGTGCCGTGATCGATTCGAGCACCGGCCGTTTCCGTTGGCTGCCCTCGGAGAATGACGGGCCCGGAAACTACGCGTTCCTGGTCCGTGCCTCGGACAACGGCTCGCCGGTCCGCACCGCTACCCTGCGGGTCCAGTTGACGGTCACCGAAGTCAACCTTCCCCCCGTCGTGCCCGCCGAGACGACACTGGAGGCTCGCGAGGGTCACGAGTGGTTCGCTCAGCTCGAGGCCTCGGATTCCGATCGGCCGGTCCAGGCCCTCACCTTCGAGTGGGACGGGCCCGTGCCTGCCGGCCTGGTTCTCTCGCCCGATGGCAAGCTGAGCTGGACGCCCGACGAAAGCATGGGAGGCACGGTGCAGACGGTGTCGTACCGCGTGAAGGATGACGGGGTTCCGTCCCGTTCCACCTCCGGACTCTTGCGGATCCGGGTGCTGGAACTGAACAATCCTCCGCGGTTCGACCTGTTGACCGCCCAGAAGCTGACCGAGGGGCAACCCTGGTCCACGACCCTCGTCGCGACGGATCCCGAGGGAGCCGGCGTCCGCTTTCAGATCGATGGGCCGGTTCCGGCGGGTCTGGTGCTGAATCCGACGACCGGCTTGGTGAGCTGGACCCCGTCCGAGGCCGACGGTCCCGCCGACGTGGTGGTGCTGATCCGGGCCGTCGACGGTTCCCCGGACTCCCTGTCGGTGGTGCGCGAACTGCTGCTGCAGGTCGCCGAGGTCAATCAGCCGCCGGCCTTGGCCGCGATCGCCGCACAGACGGTGGACGAGGGTCGCTTGCTCGCCTTCACGATTGCAGCGACGGACCCGGACCTGCCTGCCCAGAACCTGCGCTTTTCGTTGGACCCGGGCGCTCCTTCCGGCGCGAGCATCGATCCGGTGAGCGGTCTCTTCCAGTGGACCCCGGATGACGATTCCGGTGCCGCCACGCAGACGGTGTCGGTCCGGGTCACCGATGACGGGCCGGGCAACCTCAGTGCCACCCGGAGCTTCGAGGTCACCGTGCGCCCGCGCTTCAAGGTGGTGTTCTCGGAGATCCTGAGGCGGTCGTCGCCGGCCGGCGGCGAGTTTGTCGAGCTCTTCAACCGCTCGGCCCGGACCCCGTGGGATCTCTCGGGCCTCCGCATGGCGGGCAGCAACCTGAGCTTCACCTTCCCTGCGGGATCCGTGGTCGCCCCGGGTGCCCGTGTCCTGGTGGTGCGCAGCCGCACCGGGATCACCGACACCTTCGGGTTGTTCCCCGGGATCGTCGGTGAATGGTCGGGCACCCTCGGGGCGGTGGCCGATTCGCTCCGGTTGATCCGTCCGCCGACGGGTTCCACCCCGGAGGCGGTGCTCGATCGTGTGGATTACGACGGGGTCGCTCCGTGGCCCGCGGGCACCCAGGGCCCCAACCGTTCGCTGCAGTTGATCGACGCGCGGCAGGAGCGCAACCGGCCCGGCAATTGGACCGAAGCCACCGCCTTCCAGGGGAGTCGCACGGTCCTCGGCTTCACCGATGTCTGGAAGTATTATCAGGACGGAGCGCCGGCTGGCGGCACCAATTGGGTGACCCCGGGTTTCAACGATGCCGCTTGGCCCAGTGGCGCTGGCTTGCTGCATGTCGAGACGGCGACCCTCGCCACCAACAAGACCACGGCCCTGACCTTGGGGCAGCCGACCTACTACTTCCGTCGGAAGGTCACGATCCCCGCGCTCACCGCGGGTGTCGCCGTCCAATTCCGCGTCCTGTTGGATGACGGTTACATCCTCTGGGTCAATGGACGCCGTGCCCACTTCCTCGGCATGGACGATGCGGTGGTCTCGCATGACACCTTCGCCAATCGCACCGTGGGCGATGCGGCCATCGAGGGGCCGTTCACCCTGCCGGCCGAATTCCTCGTGCCGGGCGAAAACACCTTCGCGGTGGAGGTTCATCAGGCCAACACCGGCAGCTCGGACATCGTCTTCGGCCTCGAAATGACCCTGGAGGGCGGCAGCAGCGCGACAGCGACTCCGGGAGCCCCCAACAATGTCGCGGCCGTCCTCCCGGAATTCCCGACGCTGCGCATCAACGAGGTGCTGCCACGCAATGCCACGGGCCTCGTCGACGCCGGTGGCAAGGCCGAGCCCTGGCTCGAGTTGATCAACACGGGAGAGAATCCGGTCGCTCTCCAGGGGCTCTTCTTGACCGACAATGCCGGGGCCACCAACCGATGGATCTTCCCGGCCGCGGCGGTCCTTCCGCCCGGCGGGTTCCGGGTGATCTTCGCCGATGGTGAACCCCAACAGACCACGGCCGCGGAGTGGCACACCTCGTTCCGATTGCCCGGCACCGAAGGGGGCTCGTTCCTGGTGATGCTGGGCCGCGAGGTCGGCGGGGTTCCCCAGGTGGTGGACCTTTTCCGTTCAGTGATCGCGGGGGTCGACGACCGTTCCTGGTCCCGCCAGCCCGACGGAGATCCTGCGACCGCGGTGCTGATGGGCCCGACTCCGGGCGCCTCGAACCTCGGGGTTTCCGCGCCGCGGTTGGAGATCGTGGGCTTCCTGCCCGACGGCTCCCTCCGGTTGCGGGTCCAAGGGGGAGCGGGGCGCCGATACCGGTTGGAGCGCGGTGGGATCCTCGGTGTGTGGTCGCCCTTGCAGGAGTGGTCCTCCAGCGAGACCTCCACCGTGCGGGACGACCCGGGTTCCGAATCCAGCGCCGCCAGGTTCTATCGCGTGGTGGATGTGACCGCGCAATGAACGTCGGTTCCGGGATCGCGGCGATGCCGGATGTGGCTCGGGGTGCGCTCCTGGCCATGGCCGGCTTCGCCGTGATCTCCGCCGCCTGGTGGATCTGGGAGGCGCTCTGGGATCGGCGGTTGTTCGTCTCGAAGGCCGGTGCCCGTGCGGTGAACCTGAGCGCCGGTGAGGCCCGACAGTGGGTCCAGAACCATCCTGACCTCCAGATCCTGGACCTGAGAACCTCCGTCGAGACGGCCCGGGGAACCCTGCCGGGAGCCCGGCGCGTCACCTGGGGAGAACCCGAGTTCCGTCGGAAGTTGGAAAGGTGGGACCGCTCGCGTCCGATCCTGGTGTATTGCGAGGGCGGGTACCGGAGCCGCAAGGCGGTCCCGGTGCTGCGTTCTCTGGGGTTCACCTCGATCCACCACCTTCATCGCGGCATGATGGCATGGCGTTGGGCGGGCCATCCGGTGGTGGCGGAGGAGCCCGGGGACCTGCCCCCCGGTGACGGCCCGATGCGATGAGGTCCCTCGGTTGGATCCGCTGGGGGACGAGGCGTCGTTCCGGTCGTCGCCTTGGGCGATCGGTTTCGCAGGACCGGAGCATTGGCCGACGGCAAGTTCGGGGCATTTCCCCAACGACATGGTTCCCGCGGATGTTCTAGCGTCGGGGATGCGCTCTTCCCGATGGCCTTCGCGGGCATGGATGACACTCGGGGTCTGGATGCTCACCGGGCTTGCCGCGCTCGGGGCGGCCGGAGTCGTCCCTGTCTTCGTCTCCGAAGTCCTCTTCAATCCGGAGGCCCGGCACAACCACGCCTCCTGCATTGTCGAGGGGCCGGATGGCACGCTGTTCGTCGCCTGGTTCAACGGATCCGGGGAGCGGCAGGCCGATGATGTGAAGATCCAGGCTTCCCGCCGCCGGGCTGGCGCACGATCCTGGGAACCGCGATTCACCCTTTGGGACACCCCGGGATTTCCCGACTGCAATCCATCGCTCCATGTGGACGGGCAGGGGCGATTGTGGCTGTTCCACGCGGCGGTCCTGGCCAACACCTGGGAGTCGACGCTGCTGCAGGCCCGGGTCAGTTCCCGGTGGCGATTCCGGGGGGCGGTGCGGTGGGATTCGATGGCCCCGGTCCTCCTCGCCCCGGGCGAGGAATTCCTCCGCCTCGTCGAGGCCAATCTGCCCCGACTCCAGCTGGAGCAGGCCCGCCCGGACCTGAATCCGAGGCAGCAGCGGGAGGTCGCCGAATTCGTGGATGGCATCCGACTGGGGGCCACCAACCGACTCTACAGCCGCCTGGGCTGGATGCCACGCGCCCACCTCACCACCCTCGGGGGGCGTTGGCTGTTGCCGCTCTATCATGACGGCTATTCCATCTCGATGGTGGCTCTCTCCGACGACCAGGGCCGGACCTGGCGTCCGTCGTCACCGATCGTGGGCCTGGGGAATGTCCAGCCCAGCCTGACGGTCCGCCGTGACGGCACTGTCGTGGCTTGGATGCGCGACAATGGCCCTCCGCCTCAACGCCTGCTCCGCGCCGAATCCTGGGACCGGGGCGAGACATGGACCCGGGCGATCGATTCGGACATCCCGAATCCGGGCTCCGGGGCCGAGGTCAGGGTGCTCCAGTCCGGGGAATGGGTCTTCATCGGGAACGACTTGGAGAGCGGGCGCCATTCGCTGGCGGTTTGGCTCAGCGAGGATGAGGGGGCGACCTGGCCGATCCGACGCACCCTGGCGGCGGCATCGCCCGGACAAGGCTCGTTCTCCTACCCGTCCCTCATCGAGACGCGCGATGGCGGGTTGCACGCCACCTGGAGCGAGGTGCTGGGTGGCCGCGAAACCATCCGGCACGCCCGATTCAATCGGGCCTGGATCCGCTCCGGTCCCGCCGCCCCCTCCAACGAATGACCGGTCATCCGGGATCGTCTCGGAGGCCCTCGGGTTCGCTCTTGTGTTTGCGGACCTGATCCCAATCATCTTCCCCACCTTATGAGCCTGCAGATTCAGCCCAAGCCAGAAGAGCAACAGCCCTCGGCGGACCTGACGTTGTCCGTCCTGACCTGGCTGGAGGAGAACAAGAAGACTCTGGCCATCGGATTCGCCGTGGTTTCGGCGGCCGCCGTGACCCTGATCGTGCAGAAGAACCTGAAGGCCAGCGCTGAAGCCGAGGCCAACCAGGCCTTGTTGGCCACCCTCGGCACCTCTGCCAAGGGCGTTGGGCCTTCCGCGGCCGACCTTGCGAAGGTGGCGTCGCAGCATTCAGGCACCGCCGCCGCCGAGCGTTCCGAGTTCCTGGCCGCCACCAAGCTGTTCGAGGATGGCAAGTACGCCGAGGCCCAGAAGGCCTTCGAGGCCTTCAATCAGGCCCATGCCGACAGCCTTTTGGGCGCGGCGGCGACCTACGGGGTGGCCAGCGCTCTGGATGCCCAGAACAAGACGGCCGAAGCCATCGCGGCCTACGGTCGATTCATCTCCGGTTTCGGATCCGATCCGCTGGCGGGACAGGCCCGCTTGTCCAAGGCCTTGATCCACGAGTCGCTCAAGCAGTACTCCGAGGCCATCTCGCTCTACGATGCGGCCGCCAAGGATGCCACCAGCATGGCCGGCCAGGAGGCCTCGTCGCGCAAGGCCGCGCTGCTCCAGGCCCATCCGGAACTCACTCCGGCCACCACCAACGCCCCGGCGGCCAAGCCGGCGGTGAAGCCGGTGCCCTGAGGTTTCACGGGATCGTTTCGCGACGTGCGGCCCCGAGTCCGGTTTCATTCCTGAATGAATCTCTCGATCATCGGCACCGGTTATGTCGGGCTGGTCACCGGAGCCTGCTTTGCCGATGTCGGGCACCGGGTGATCTGCGTCGACTCGGACCGTGAGAAGGTGCGCCGCCTCCAGGGCGGAGACATCCCGATCTTCGAGCCGGGCCTCGAGGCGCTCGTCCACCGCACGGTCGCGGCCGGGCGTCTGAGCTTCACCTCCTCCACGGCCGAGGGGGTCGCGGGTTCCGAGGCGGTGTTCATCGCCGTGCCGACACCGCCGCAACCCGATGGGTCGGTCGATCTGAGCTTCATCGAGGGGGTGGCCCGCGAGATCGCCGGCTGCCTATCCGGTTACCGCGTCATCGTCGACAAGAGCACGGTGCCGGTGAAGACCGCCGAGAAGGTGGCCGAGACCGTCAAGCGTTACCGCAAGACCGACGCCGAGTTCGATGTCGTCAGCAACCCCGAGTTCCTGCGGGAGGGTTTCGCGATCGACGACCTGATGAAGCCCGACCGGGTGGTCATCGGCACTTCCAGCGAGCGGGCCGCCGCCAAGATGCGGGAGATCTACGAGCCGTTCCGCGCCCCGATCATCATCACCGACACCAATTCGGCCGAGCTCATCAAGCATGCGGCCAACTCTTTCCTGGCGCTGAAGATCAGCTACGCCAACGCGTTGTCGGTGATCTGCGAGGCCAGCGGGGCCAATGTGCAGGAAGTGA
>CAYLTF010000002.1:0-13139 GCA_964386625.1 uncultured Akkermansia sp.
TCCGGGGCGCCCGGGATGCCGACGCCGATCCCGGCCCCCTGGAGCGCCATTCCCCCGGGACCCGCCTGCTCTCCTGGCGCACACCCGAGGGCTACACGATCCGCGCGGTCATCCCCCTGCGGGAGCTGGGGATCCGCGGAAAACGAGGGGCCCTCGCCGGCTTCAATGTGCTGATCTACGACGGCGACAAGGCCGAGGCCCGCCCCGGGGAGAACATCAACCGCACGCGGTTGGCCTGGTCGCCGCGCCCTGGAGTGCAAGGGCGACCGGAGGACTGGGGCAGGATCGTCCTGGAGTGACACCAGCACCGGCGCAGGCTGGCACGAACCGCGGCAAAATCGCGCTGGGATCGCCCGGCCACGGACCGGTTGATCCGCAGACCCGGTTGGCGCAAGGTTCCATCCATGCACCCCGAGTACGTCGAACGCGTCGTCAATCTCCTCGATCCGTCGCTGAATCGCCTGCGCAACGTCTCGCAAGAAGAGGCGGTCGCACGGGTCCTCAGCGGCGATGCCGGCCGGGTGGCGGAGATCGACGGTTCGTTCGCGCTGCTGGCTCGAAGCGGCAAGACCGTGCGCATGGCCCGCTCGCTCGACCGGCCGATGCGCTACTTCCTGGCCAAACGGGCCGAGGGGCCGGCGCTCATCGTGGCCGACCGCATGGACGCCATCCATGCCCAACTGGAGCGCGAAGGCTTGGCCGACCAGTTCCACCCCAGCTACACGCGCATGGTGCCCGCCCACTATGTGGTGGAGATCCAACTCATCGGTTGCCCCGACCCCGATCCGGTCTACACCCGCTACTTCAACCCGCTGCCGAACTCTCTGCCGGCCGATCTCGACATCATCGGCCGCCAGTACATCGGTGCCCTGGCCGACGAGATCGGCAAGCAACTGGGATCCATCGATGCCCACGAGCCTGTCGGAGTGGCCTTCTCGGGCGGGATCGACAGCGGTGCGGTATTCCTGGCGACCTACTTCCAGATGCGCCGACTCGGCATGAGCCCGTCACGCCTCAAGGCCTTCACCTTGAACCTCGGCGACGGCCCTGACCTGGCGCAGGCGCGCGGGTTCCTCGAGCCGCTCGGACTGGGGCTGTTCCTGGAGGAGATCTCGGGGAACCCCGCTGACCTCAACCCGTCGGAGACCCTGCGGGTGCTGGAGGACTACAAGCCGCTCGATGTCGAGTGCGGCTCCATGGTGCTGGCCCTCTGCCGGGGCATCCGCGAACGGTATCCCGACTGGAAGCACCTCTTCGACGGGGACGGTGGCGATGAAAACCTCAAGGACTACCCGATCGAAGAGAACCCGGAGCTCACCATCCGCTCGGTGGTCCACAATCTCATGCTCTACCACGAGGGCTGGGGCGTGGGCCGCATCAAGCATTCGCTGACCTACAGCGGCGGACTCAGCCGCGGCTACGTGCGCACCTACGCGCCCACTCGTCGCCACGGCTTCGAAGGCTACAGTCCGATGATGAGCCGCGCGGTCATGGCCGTCAGCGAGGCGATCCCCTTCATCGAACTCACCCGCTACGACGTGCCGACCCTCTACTCGCTCAAGGGCGAGGTGGTGCGCCGCGGCATGCAGCAGGTCTTCGGGGTCGACATGCCCATCTTCGAGAAGCGCCGATTCCAGCACGGCGCCATCTCCAAGGATGCTCTCCGCCAGCGGATCCCGGCCCAGGAGGCCAAGTACCGCCGGGAATTCATGGCGCTGTATTCCTGAGGCGATGCCGGGTCGCAATCGGGTCGCAATCGGGGCATCCACTGGGCGCTACAGCCGGCGCATCTTGCCGTCGGGTCCGACCACCCAGCAGCGGACCTCGTCGAAGATCCCGCTGTCGACGACCAGTTGATGGATTCCCGCCGCCTGCAACTCCTGCAAGCACCCGGAGGGAACCTCGGGATCCAGGCCCGGTTCGAACAGGAAGGTCTCGCTGAAATTGTGATGTCCCGGGGAATAGGTCTGGCTGGCCCCGCTCCGCAGCACGATCGGCTCCCGGGTCAGGCCGGTGAGCGTGGTCTCGACGAACCCGATGTTCGGGGCCGTGTATCCGGCCGAGGGGCCGGTGGGCTCCGGAGGCCAAAGGAAACGGGTCTCCACCCGGACGCCGCTGGCATGGGTGAGAAGACGCCGCTGAGGCAAAGCAGCCGAGGTCACCGGACGCCTCGGCACCATCCGCACCGATTCGCTCAAAGTCGTTCCAGGACCTTCCCAGGTCAGTTCCGGTTGGGCCTGGTCATAGGCCGCCTCCAAGGTCACCGCACCATCCAGCAGGGTGACCCACGCGGCGGCGGGTGGCGTGATCGATCGCTGCCATTGGACCACCAGGCTGAGTCTCCGTCGCTGGCCGCCCGAACCGACCACCCATGAATCCCGGGTCTGGTCCTGGGAGAGCGAGTGTTGGAATCCGGGCCATGAGGTCATCGGAGGGTGGAGGATCCACTCCGCGCCCCGATGGGAGGCGTCCCAGGTCACCGAGCGGAACGGCGGCGTGGCCAACCCGACGGCGGTCAACCTCCGGGCCTCGGTGGCCAGGCCCAACCGGCACTTCAATCGATGCTTGGCGAAGACGCTGGAGAACTCGCCCTCCTCCACCACCAGCAGTTCCTCGGTCGGCATGAGGAACGCATCGATCGGCGGGGCCCCGTCTTCGATCCGAGGCAGCGGGCGGACCTGTTTCAGTTCCAATCGCCCGGGCTGCACCCGCTTGTACTCGAAGTCGAGGGCGAAGCGGGATTTCTTGGGATTGAGCTGGGCGTACCGACGGGCGACCGAGTCCAGGAGACCGACCAAACGGCGATACTCGCTCTCCCATGGCATTGCATGGTCTCCCAGCGGAACCCGGGAGGACGACTGCCGGAGAGCCAGGGACATCGAACCCCAGGACTGGTAGAACTCCACCACCTCGGGGCGAGTGGCGCTGTCGGGATTGGTGATCGATTCGGCCCCGACCTGGGACACCAGCTTTCCGGTCAACGAAATGGCACCCGCGACGGACTCCCAGTCGAGGGTTGCGACTCCATTGGCCATCTCGATCTCATCCGGAAAGGACGGGTGGACCAAAACGGCCATGCCCACCTCCGACTCGTTGACACCCCGGCGCCACCGCTCGAGGAAGGCGTTCTCGTTGTAGAAGCTGGCGTACACTTTCTGGATCGCACGGAACACACCGCGTTCCTCGGGTTCGGCCGGATCGCACCCGCAAGGCCCCCGGGTATCCGCATCGAGATCGTCCGCCAGGCAACCGCTGAAACTGTCATACAACCCGGCCCCGGTGAACTCCTCGCCATCCTCCACGTTGGTGGAACTGCGGAAGCGCAGTTTTCGGGATGGGGAGAACCCAGCAGTGGCCAGCGCGTCGAGCACCGCCGCGCGATCGGACGAACTGAAGCGAGCCTCCCGGGTGAAAGTCGTGCGCAGCGACTCCAGCCGGGGCCGCACCAGCGCGACCTCCGGATTCCGACCGAGCCCGGCCAACTGGGCCTCGATCTCCGCCCGCAGCGTGCGGCCATTGGGCAGGTCTTGCGCCAGGAACCGATCCCACAGGTCGAAGGTCAGGGCGATGGCCGGTTGCGAATTCGAGGGGATCGCCTCACGCAGGAGTCCGTAATGCGCCGCCTTCCCACCGACCCAGCGCACCGATGCGGGCCCGAGCGGCGCGGTGTGGATGATCGATCCCAAGGTCGCCTTGGGCGTGTAGGCGATCGGTCGCGGTCGCCGGAGATCCGCCAACCCGGTCCGGATGTCGGGAGGCAACCCGCTCCCCAGGTCCAGCACGGTGGCCGACCCGAGGAACGAGCCTTGCGTCCGCAGGGCCACCTCGCGTCCGGCCAGCGACCTCAGGCGTTCCCGCTCGGCCGGGTCGGCGAACCAGACGAATGGAATGCCCTCGCCTTGCGCCAACAAGGCGACGTGGGAGTTGGGAGTCGCCGGGCTCAGGGTGAGGATGCCCGCCAGCGGCGGCAACTCGGCCGGGACGAGGTCCGTCAACAGAATGTCGGTCGAACGGAGGGCACCCGAGGCGAACGCGGCCGTGATCTCGGCCGACGGGACCCAGCTCAGGCGGCCGACGGCCCACCCTTCCGAGTAGATCGCATCCCGGGTCAACCACCGCTCGATCGACCCCACGGGGAATCCCGCCGCCGCGAACCAATCGCGCCGAGCCTCCGCCGCCGCCCGTTGCTCCGGGGTCGGCATGTACCAGGCCTGCGTCCCCACCGGAGCCCGCACCGCCGCCCGGACCCGCTTCAGCCAAGCCAGCACCTCTTCAGGTGCCCAGGCATCCTGGCCGACGAACTGGATGCCGTATTCCGGGCGTCCGTCTCCGGGCCTCAACACCGCCCCCAGGATCGCGAGATTGTCGGCGGCATGGAGTGTTCGACGATCGAACTCGGTCCGGGTCATCCCCAAGAAGGGCGGCAAGCGGAGCTTCGCGTAGTCGTGGTGGAACGGATGCTTCCGGGAATCCTGGAACCAGACCCGCGATGCCTCCTCGCGGAGCAGCGTGAGCTTCACCCAGTTCACCGGGGTCTCGAAGAGGCCTCCACTCGGGCTCACCCAGAAGGGATCCCCCTCGGTCTGGACCTGGTTGCGACCGTCGTCGTCACTCGTCCTCGGCCGATCGGCGACCCGGAAGAACCGCGTCGACCGGGCGGGATCGGTGACCTCGCTGAACTCGAAAGGCCCGTCGTGAAAAACAGCGACCTCGCGCCACGCCTGCAGGTCGGAGGAGGACTGCAGCGCCTGGACCCGATTGCTCACGCCCGAGGATCGGAGCCGGATCCAACCATCGGAATCCGGTGGCGACACCTCCAAGGACGCACCCCGCAGCATCGCCAGGGAGGCCATGAGGATCATGCCGAGGGCACGCGGTTTCCAGAGGACCGGATGCAACCGTGGCCCACCCGTCCGGCCAGGGATGGGCTTGTGCGAGGGAAACGGAAAGGTCGCCTGCCGATCGGGACTCGATCTCATGGGATGTCGCTGAGGGTTCAAGCCGTCGGGGATGCCGCCCGGCATCTCCCGCTGGCACCTGTTCAATCCGCCAGCGGAGGCAATTCGGATGCGGCCGACTGGGATCGATCCTGATGGAGACTGAGGAGCTTCTTCTCGGCCTGGGAGCGGTTGTGGACCCCCAGCTTGACGTAGATGCGCCGGATGTAGGTCCTCACGGTCGCATAAGTCAGACCCATGGCCTCGGCCACCTGCTTCACCGAATCCCCCGTCTTGACCATCTGCCGGAGCAGCTCGTTCTCCTTGGCGGTCAACTCCGGCAGGTCGTGGACCTTCTGGTGCTCCCGCGATCCATGGAATCGCCAGACCTCGAGCAGTCGGCGGGCGATCTGGGCATCGAGCGGCGATCCGCCTCCGGCGGCCAGACTCACGCCCTCGACGATCGACCGCCAACCGGACCGCTTGAGCATGTATCCGACGGCGCCGCAACTGAGCGCTTCCCGGATGGTGGCATCGTCCTCGAAGACGGTCAGCACGATGAACGAGGTCTGGGTCATCGAGGAACTCAGCGCACGGAGCACATCGATACCGGTGCCGTCCGGGAGCCCCATGTCGAGCAGGACGATCGTCGGTTGCCACAGCGGCAGTCGCTCCAGGGCATCGCGGACGGTCCGGACCCCCCCGAGGAATTCGAACTCGGCCTGATTGCCCAGGCAGGCGGCGAGCATCTCACCGAACCCGGTGGAATCCTCCACCATGGCCACCTTGATCCGGGGTTTCTCCCAGACCATCTCGGGATACCCGGGCCCGTCAGGCAATTCGCTCTTGGCGGTCTTCATCACACAGTGCGTGGAACTTGCATGAGGATAACCGAACGTCCGGATTGGGAAACCACCGAAACAGAGCCTCCCACGTCCTCGACACGGCTGACCAGTCCCGAGAGCCCCCGGCCGGAGGAGAGCGCCGATTTCACCGAGAACCCGATGCCGTCGTCTTCCACCTGGTAGAAAACCCAATCCGCGCTGACCCGCAGCCGCAGGGTCACTCGACTCGCCCGCCCATGCCGGACCGCGTTGCGGGTGAGTTCCTGGGTGGCGGCGATGAGCAACTGGCGCACCCACCCCCCGATCTCGAACTCCTCCCCGGCGAGGACCTTGAAATCAAGCCCCACCGAGCACACCGAGAGGTAGTTGCGGGCCAAACGCTCGATATGCCGGCCGAGGTCGATCGCGGGCTCGGACACGTCGCGCAGCAACCACACCAGATTGTCGAGAGCCTCGGTCGCCTCGACAGAACGGGCATGGATGCGCCCCACCAACGGCAGCACGGGCTCCTGGGGCTTGAAGAGAAAGGTCGCCTGCTCGGTGAGCAACTGGATCTCGCTGAGGCGGTTGCCCAGATCGTCATGCAGGCTTCGGGCGATGCGGATGCGATCGCTCTGAACCCCCTCCAGCACCCGGATGCGGACCCGTCGCTGGTGACGACTGGATCGGTAGGATTGCCAGGCCACGACGCCCCCCATCAGAAGGAACGCACCCAGGATCACCGCTCGCCACACGTTCGACAGGCGATGAGAAGGGTCCACCTCGATCCATATCGTCGAGTCTCCCTTCCATCCTCCACCAGGCAGCTTGGTCTGGATCCTCAAAGGGAACGCCGCGGTCGCGGGGTGGCGGATCAGGAGGGAATCCTCGCCCTGGGAATAGCTCCAGGATCGATCGTTCTGCGCGATGGAGTAGCGGAGCGTCGGCGGATGGAGAGAACCCCGGAGGCTTCTCTGGAGGCTGACCAGCAACTCTCCCCCCTCGGGAATGCACAGGTTGGTCATCGCCAGCGAGTCGTTGAAGGTGCCGCCCGATCCGGTCCGGATGCCGCTGATGCGGACCTCCGCCGGACTCCGGACGGCCTCCTCGCTGAAACGAGGCCGGACGAGCAGCACGCCTTTGTTGGAAGGCAGGGCCAATTCCCCGGACGGCAGCCAACTCGGGGCACCCGCGCGCTTGGCTGTGAGATGGATCTCCGACAAGACCGAGAAATGGATCACGCGCCCCACCACATCGACCGAGGCCCCGGCATCGGTCGTCCCGCGGCCGGAGGACAAGGCCCTGTCGATCCAACCGGTGTTCAACTCGAGGATCCCGGCATCGGTCGCCAGCCAGAGTCGCGCCTGGGCATCCTCGACGACCTTCGAATTCAAGCCGGGGAACACTCCTTGACGGGGCCCCATGACGGCCAGGCCCGTCCTGTTCCAAACGGCCACCTCGGAGGTCCCCACCACCAGGAGCCGGCCCCGACGATCCACGAACACGGACTGGGGATTCTGAATCATCTCCAGTTCGGTCGGCAGCGGTTGCCAGCGCCCCTTCTCCCAGCATTTCAGGCTCTTGCCGGCGATCAGCCAGACCCGGTCTTTCTCGGTCGCCACATCGAAAACCGGGTCTCCCACCGGGATGATCTCGGGCTTTCCGGAGCCCGACGGCAGATGGAACAAACGCCCCGAGTCGGTCCCGGCCCAGACTGCACCGGAGCCATCCACATCCAGGGCGATCACCGAACCCATTCCGACCGACGTGGAATGGTCGCACCCCGGCAAGACTCGCCCGTCGGGGTCCAGCATCATGAGAATCCCACCCCCACCGACCACCACCCCCCCGGGAGTCGCGGCGACGACCGTCACATAGGTGCCCCCCTGCAACACCGGGGGTGACTGACTCGGCACGACCAACCGATCCCCTTCCCGCACCAACAAACCATGGACCCCACCGGCGGCCCACAACCGGCCTCGGGAATCCGAGGCGATGCTCGAGATCGGGAACGGGGCGCGTTCCTGGATCTCCCGGATCGGCAGATCCCCGATCAAGGAATCTGTCAGGGATGCCGCCGGATCCTTCGGAGTCAACAGCACATGGGCATCCCGGCAGATCAATCGGAGTCCCGATTCCTCTGAAGCCACCCACCAGTTGCCCAGACCGTCTTCGTGGATGGCTTGGATCGAATCCGGAGGGGTCCCGACGCGGTAGACTTCGGGATCGGGAGCCGCGTCTGAAAAACGATACAGCAATCCGCGCTCGGCACCGGCCACGACCTGGCCACCGGAAGTTTCCAGGAAGCAGCGTGCCAACCGCAGGTGTGCCACCCGCGGCGGGATCATCGATTGCCATTGGTCGCCGGTGCGGCGGAACAACAGGGCCTGCCCCGATTCGGTGAGGACCGAGATCCAGATTCGCCGCCGCCGGTCCTCGAACAGCTCGCACCACCGGATGCGGGTCCCGGACGCGAGGGGGCCGGGCTGGCGCTTCCAATCCCGCAAGGTCCCCCGCCATAAATTGCCCTCCGAATCCATCCGGTAGACCCCACCGTCCTGGGCGCCCCAGAGGGCCGGAAGCAATTCCGCGGAATCCCCCCCGGGGAATGGTCCCCGAGGCATGGTGGCCTCCAGTTCCCCGGACCGACCCCGGATCATCTCGCCGGCTTGCCACCAGACCCAACCCGCCCCGTCCTTCACGACATCGGTGGCCGCCAGAGCCTCGCTGCGGAATCCTCCCTGAGGTTGGGCTTCAAGGCGATAGACGGTCCCCTTGCCTCGGAGCCACAGGCGACCCGTGCCCTCGAGGATGATCCTCTGGATGGCTTCGTCTTTGAGACTTTCCAGCCCGGCAGGGACGAAGAACCGGGTGCCATCAAAGGCTCTGAGCCCGTATTTGGTGGTCACCCAGAGGAGTCCATCCGGCCCCTCGCACAAGCCCAGGATCGAGCCTCCGGGCAACCCGTCGCGCTCACTCCAACGGAAATTGAGGAACAGCTTGGGGTCGGGCACCGCGGGGAGGATCGCGGCCGGGCGATCCGGGCGATCGGCCGCCCTGGAGATCAGGATTCCCATGCACAGGCAGGCGCCGAGGAGGACGGGAAGCATCCCGAGGGGCCATCGCACCGGCAACACTCGAAGATTCCCCCGGGAAGCCACCGCCCGACGGGGGATGGTTTCCGCAGGTGCATTCCAATCCCGTCGATGCAGGGATGGGGGATTCATTCGGTTTCCGGACCGACCAGCGGCGACACTCGGAGCATGCCGACAGCGTCGATTTTTCGATGAAGCGAGTCCTGGGCGAGGAGTTCAATCGACCCGGCAATCGGATGTCCACAAAAGAATACACTCCAAGCCTCCGTTGGCATGCTTTCTCAGCAACCACCCCCCAAGCCGCCGTTCTTTGGAACCCCAACACCGGATGAAGCCTGTGGTAGGAAGACTCGCCCACTGCTTTTGTGGATCTTTCGTTACAAACTTTTCTTGGGTAATTTGATAGTCGTAAACCAAGCCATCAGCCCATGGCGATCACCGGCGGCACACGCTCCCTTGGGGGGAGTCGAACGCTGGATGATGCATCGGTCTGTGGCCCATGCCCCGAAGGCCCGAAAAGCCACACCATCCATGCACAGCGCTTCCATCCACCTCGGGAAAGACCTCAAGGGACAGTCCATCTACCTGCGATGGTTTCTGGAAGAGCACCCTGCGGAGCGGGAGTGCCTGCTCAAGATGTACCCCAACGGGCGCCGGTGGTTGGTTCGCTGGCTCTTGAGCACCCGCTGGGTCTCGCTGTTGGAGACCGAGATCAACATGGCGGCTGCATTGGCGGGCATCAACGCCCGCGATCACTCCCAGTCGCTGCAGACGATCTCGGCCGCCTACCTCCGCAGATCCCCCGAGCGGGG
Source organism: uncultured Akkermansia sp. (assembly GCA_964386625.1). Lineage (GTDB taxonomy): Bacteria > Verrucomicrobiota > Verrucomicrobiia > Limisphaerales > UBA9464 > SXXZ01. Next base: position 9,669 of record CAYLTF010000002.1, read on the forward strand.
GATTCTCCGTTGGGTGCACCGCCTGCTGGCTGCGGACCCGATGCTGCTGAAAAATTAACCTCGCGGCCGCAGAACCATTTTTTAACCATCAAATCCCAAAACTGAATGTATCGATCTGCAAAAACTCCAGATAATCCGTCTGAAGCCACTGTACGCCTCTATAGCTGGACGCTCGTGGAATCCAAAGCGGGTCTTCGCCTCAAGGGTTACGCCACCGATCCGGCCAAGGGCGAGCGCGGCAAGGTCTTGTTGACCGCCCCCTTGGTGGGACGCATCGGTCAGTACCTCCTCTCCCAGAAAGGCTGCCTCTACCGCCTGGAGACTCCTGCCACTCAAGATCCGGAAAAGCAGGCCTCCATGCGGGCGACCTTGGAACAGATCAAACCCGTGGGAGATGATCCGGTCGGTCCCGGCCGGACCCTGGAAACGATCGTCGCGGACCACGACCCTAAGGTCCGGGCCTTCCTGGCCGAGTTGTGCCAGTCCCAGGGGCTCAATGTGCACGAGGCCGACTCGGCCGAGCAGGCGGTGGACCTGATCCTCCAAGGCAAAGGAGACGGGGTGATCCTGCGGATCTTCGGGAACGGCGCCTTGGGGGTGCCGGTCTTCCGGATGCTCGCAGCTGTCCAATGGCCGCGGAAGACCTTGTTCATCCCGCTGGAAACAATCTGCAATTGGGTGGAGATCCAAAGCACCCTGGAAAGCGGCACCCCCGTGGCGTACGCCGAGTCGCGACGCATGTCCCTGGCCATCGAGGCCCTGCTGGACGGCCGGATCGGGCTCTCCCGCGATGTCCTGGTGGAGAGCGCCCCCTCCCCCCTGAAGAGCATCTACCCACTCTCCGATCGGGAGCGAAACATCGCGGCCATGCGGGGAGCGGGCATCTCCTGCCAAGAGATCGCCGACCAACTCGGCCTGTCGGTCAACACCGTCTACGCTCACACCCGGAACATCGCCCGCAAGACCCGACCGCTGCGCGGAAACCTCGCAGCCGAACCAGTGGCCGCCTGAGAGTTCGGCCGCCGGAACACGGGATCCAGTCGCCCGGGTAGCCTGGGAGGGGCAACCTCATCTGGCACTGGCTTCGGGACACCGTTTGGGCTCCCATGGTGGAAACACTATGGGAGCCATTCAATTTGGAACCGACGGTTGGCGGGCGGTCATCGCTGAAGACTTCACCTTCGCGAATCTCGATCGGGTGGCTCAGGCCACGGCAGACTACTGGCATGCCCATCCGGTGGCGGGCACCCATGGCGACCGGGCCGTCGTGGGATACGACCGGCGTTTCCTTTCCGAGCAATTCGCGGCCCGGGTGGCCGAGGTATTGGCCGGCAACGGGTTCACCGTGACCCTGACCGACCGCCCCACCCCCACCCCGAGCGTCTCGTTCGAGGTGAAGCGCCAGAAGGCCATCGGCGGAGTGATGCTGACCGCCAGCCACAACCCGGCCGCCTTCAACGGATTCAAGCTCAAGGCATGGTACGGCGGCTCGGCAGAACCGTCGATTTGCAAGGCCGTCGAAAGCCTCCTCGATCGAAACCCCGTCCGAAGCCAACCGTTGGCGGCGGCCGTCCGGTCGCGCCGGATCTCGGTCAAGGACATCCGCGGAGCCCATTACTCGGCTCTCAAGAAGCTCGTCGATTTCCCCCTCATCGCCGCTTCCGGACTCAGATTCGCCCACGAAGCCCTCCACGGAGTCGGCGCGGGCTGCTTCGATGAGCTGCTGGCCGGGACCACCTGCCGGGTGACCACCATCAACGCCGAGCACAACCCGGGATTCGCGGGCATCAACCCGGAACCCATCGCCAGGAACTACATCCGCTCGATCCCGTTCCTCAAGAAGCACCCGCACGATCTGTGCCTGGTCACCGATGGGGACGCGGACCGGGTAGGCGGCTTGATGGGGGACGGTTCCCCGCTGACCACCCATCAGATCATCTGCCTGCTGCTGCGCCATTACGTGAAGAACCGGGGCATGACCGGAAAAGTGGTCAAGGCCTTGACCACGACGTCGATGGTGGACCGGATGTGCGCGAAGCTCGGCCTCGAACTGGTCGAGACGGGCGTGGGCTTCAAATATATCGCCAGCGAGATCCTCAAGGGCGGCGTCTTGTTGGGTTTCGAGGAAAGCGGCGGCATCGGTTTCCCGGGCCACATCCCGGAGCGCGACGGTATCGCCGCAGGGCTCGTGTTGCTGGAGATGTTGGCCATGGAGCGCAAACCTCTGAAGGCGTTGCTGCGCGACTTGGAGCAGGAATTCGGTCCCCACCGCTACGCCCGCATCGACACCGCGTTTCCGCTGGAGAAACGGGCGGCGCTGATGAGTTTCTGCTCGGAGCACCCGCCGGCCCGGTTGCTGAAGTCCAGACTCTCGGCAGTGAAATCCTATGACGGCGTGAAATTCATCGCCGAGGACGGTTCGTGGCTCATGCTCAGAGGATCGGGCACCGAGCCGATCCTGCGGATCTACGCCGAGGCCAGGACCGACGCCGATGCGGAGGCGTTGCTCCGGCTCGGGGTCCGATTGACCCGGAAGGTCTGACAGGCCCCGGGCCGCTTCCCCGGGCTCGACGAGGACGCCAGCCCAGGCTTGGCTCGGGCCCCGACCCCATCCTCGGGACGCACTTCAGTATTCCCCCAAAGCGGCGGCGTGCCCCTGCACGATGGCCACCCCCGCGCTGGTGCCGAGGCGGTTGGCCCCGGCTTCGAGCATGGCCAGGGCCGTGGCGGTGTCGCGGATACCGCCGCTGGCCTTGACCCCGAGTGTCGAACCGACCGCGTGGCGCATCAGACGGATGTCCTCGACGGTGGCTCCGGCGGAGCCGAACCCGGTGGAGGTCTTCACGAACCGGGCCCCGGCCTCGACGCTGAGCGAGCAGGCGCGGAGTTTCTCCTCCTCGGTCAGCAGACAGGTCTCCAGGATCACCTTCACCCACACCCCTTGGGCCGCCTCCACCACATCCCGGATCTCCCGGAACACCGCACGGTCATCGCCATCCTTGAGACGGCCGATGTTCAACACCATGTCGATCTCCTGGGCTCCGAGGTCGATGGCCACCTCGGTTTCATAACGCTTGGCATCGCCATCCATGGCTCCGAGCGGGAACCCGACCACCGCCGCCACCTTCACCTCGGACCCCTCCAGGAGAGCGGCCGCCTGGGCCACCCGCCCCCCATGGACGCAGACGCCCCAGAATTGATGTTCCAGAGCTTCCTTGCACAACCGCTCGATGTCCGCCGACCGCGCTTCCGGCTTGAGCAGAGTGTGGTCGATGTGACGGGCCAGGTCGCGGGGGCTCCATTGCATGCGGCCAATCTCCCGGTCCGCCGTCTCGGGTTCAAGCCTCGGGAGCGGCACAACTGAGCCGACAAGCCTGTCCCTCAAGTCTACCTGCATCAAAGCGCCCTCGTACCCGATGGGAGCCTGTCCCTCTTTCTCCAATGGGAGCCTGTCCCTCTTTCTCTTCGGTC
>CAYLTF010000002.1:13239-17624 GCA_964386625.1 uncultured Akkermansia sp.
ATGGGAGCCTGTCCCTCTTTCTCCAATGGGAGCCTGTCCCTCTTTCTCTTCGGTCACGCGGGGCGCTCACACCGCGGGCGTGCACGCAAAAAGGCCGGCCTCTTCACGAGGCCGGCCCTGTTCATCCGAGAGTCCGAACCGTCGGTCCTCCCGGTCGGGTTCAGAACTTCTTGCTCAGCTCGAGGTAGTAGAACCGTCCGCGGAGGTCGGCGAACTGGCGATCCACATTGCTCTCGAACGAGGAGAAGAACACCGGAGGACGCTCGTCGAACACGTTGTTGATACCGAAGCTGAGGTTGGCCTCGACCTTCGGGATGGTGTAACGGGTGCGCAGGTCGATGGTGTTGTAATCGCGACCCGAGCGGACATCGGGCGGATTGCCATCGATGGTCTCGTAGTTCTGGCCGCTCTGGTCCTCGCGGTAGGCGGAGGTGTAGTTCCAGGCGATGGCGGCGTAGTAACGCTCATATTCCCAGGCGATCGAGGCCGTGGCGCGGTACTCGGGGAAACCGATGTCCGACATGGCGGCACCGGAGGCCCAGAAACCACCGAGGTAGTCGATGGGGGCGGAACCCGGGAAGTTCTCCATGTTCATGGAGAGCACACGGGTGGCGTTGCCGGCCAGGAAGATCTTGCCGAACGAGGTCTCGATGTCCTGGGTCATCGACAGATCCAGACCGTCGGTCGAGCGGGTACCGGTGTTGATCGGTCCCACGTTGCGGATCTGGTCGATGTCGCCGGTCGTCGGGTCAACAGCCACCTGCGCGCCGAGCGGGTTGGCGGCACTCGGGGTGGCCGAAGCCCCGTAGGGATTCTTGGCATTGCCCGCGCCACCATTGAGGGCCCACTGGTTGACGATGTACTGCTCGCTGGCGAACGGAATTCCCGTCTGCGAGATCTTGTAATAGTCGAGGCCGATGGTGAATCCCTTGAGGAAGTTCGGCGAGAACTTGGCTCCGATGAGGTAGTTGTCGGCCTCCTCGGGCTTCAGGTTGGGATTGTTGACGGCCAACACACCATTCTGGGGTTGGGTGCGGATCTGGGTGATCGGGTTGTAGACCTCCGGGAAGTCCTGCCCGCCGGCGGGACGGTAGATGGACGCGAGCGAAGGCGCGATGAAACCCTGGCCGTAGGAACCACGGACCACCACCTGCTTCTCGATCGGTTGCCAGCGGAAGTTCACGCGGGGCTTGGCTCCGGTGTCTCCGACATCGGAGAACTCCTCGTAGCGCACCGCGGTGCCCACCGAGAACGAATCCATGCCCGTGAACTTCAGGTCGTTGCCGAAGATCGGCACCTGCACCTCGCCATACACGGCGTCGGTCTGGCGGCCAGCGGCCCACTTCACAGCCGTGTTGAAGGGAGCGACCGAGCCGTTCTGCAACGCGAAGTCCGGAGCGATATCGAGCGAATCGCGACGGGTCTGGGCTCCGAGGGAAGCCTGAATAGCGCCACCGGGCAGGTCGAACACCTCGCCGCGCACGAGTCCATCGAACTGCTGAGTGACGTAGGCGTTCTCCTGGGTGGCTGAACCCTTGAAGGTGTTCAGGACAGCCGGAGAGTTCACGGCGGAGGCCGCGTTGATTGGAGTATAGCCGAACGGATTGAACGCCGAGGCAATGTTTCCGGAATTCAGTGCGGCTTGGTACTTGTCGGTCAGCACACCGCCGGTGATGACGGTGTCGTTCTGGGTGCGGTCGTAGAGGAAGGCCGTCTCCCAGTTCCAGGTGGACTCTCCGATGCGGCCGCGAAGGCCCGCCACGGTGTGGATGGACTGGTACAGATCGTTGTAGACGCGAGGACCGTTCTCGACCGGGCGATAGGTGATGTTGAAGTTGTCGTTGGCGGCGCTGCCCGGGAACACCTGCTGCCACCAGTAGTTGCCCGACGACATCGTGTAGCCGCCCAGCGGGCCTGGAGCCAGCGTGTACGACGACTTGTTGCTCATGTAGTAGGCGTCGGCGAAGGCCTCGAGGTGCTCACCGAAGAGCTGATGGGCGACCGAGGTGTTGAAACCATAACGGTCATGCGGCCGATAGGCCGTGGTGTAGTAGCCGTACGGGAATCCGGCACCGGTTCCCGGGACGAGGCTCTCATTGCCACCATAACGCAACTGCGCGTCCGCCGGCAGCACGCCGCGCAAGGCGGCCTCGGCGGCGGTGCGGGCGGCAGTCACCTGGGAGGAGGAGGTCGCCTTGGTGGTGTCCACATAGGCGCTCGGGTCGAACTTGTTGCCGGCCACCACGATCGGGAACTGGAGTCCGCCGACCGTGACCGAGGCGGGCACCGGTCCCGTGAAGGTCGGCACCTGGGAGGCATTGGTCAGACCGCGGGTGTTCTTGAACGCCGGGGTCCAGCGCAGCGAGATGCCGTTGGCCACATTGATCACATCGCCCGAAGCGGTGGTCACCGCGTGGGTGCCATAGTTCCGCCGGTTGAAGAACAGGCCGGGGTTGGAGGTGCCCGACACGTTGCTGCCGGCCGGGAAGCTACGCTCCCGGTCGATGCTCAGCAGGTCGTTGGCCGCGTTGTACTCGCCGGAGAAGAACGCGCGGGTCTTCTCGTTGGAGGTGCCGAAGTTGACCTGGAATCGCCGCTGGGAGATGTCCTTGTCCATCGTGTTGCCGTAGAACGCGCGGAACTCGGTGCCCTGGAAGTTCTTCTTGAGCTTGATGTTCACCACGCCCGCGACCGCGTCCGTGCCGTAGATGGCGCCGGCGCCGTCATTGAGCACCTCGATGGTCTCGATGGCCGCCTGCGGGATCATGTTCAGGTCGGAGGTCGAGGTACGGCGACCGTCCACCAGCAGCAGGGTGGCGTTGCCCGGCAGACCGCGGAGACCGACGAAGGACTGACCCGAACCGCCATTGCCATACCCCTCGTTGAGGTTGCCGGTGCCGCCCATCTGGGGAAGCTTGAGCCGGAACACATCGCTGAGGTTGACAAAGCCGCCGTTGACTGGCGAAGCCATGTCGATCGGAGTGACGGACAGGGAACCCTCGGCCTCGGCACCGGTCAGCAACGATCCGGTGATGACCGTGGACTGGAGCGACTTGGCCGCGGGTTCGGCGTCCTGGGCCCAGAGGGCAGGCACGGCGATCAACTGCGATCCGAGCCCGACCGTGATGGCATTCCGGAGAGCTGCGCCCCGGAAATGGCGATAGTTGTGATGCAACATAGGTTGGATGGTTAGGAAAGTCCCCATCGAGAAAAATTTGACAACGGGGAACTGCGATGACGGAAAACCCGGACTGCAATCGATGCAAGTGCTTTTGTTCAAGAATTCCGGAAAACAACCGACCCGCATGAAACCCGCCCACGGAGGACCGACAAAATCATCGGGTTGGCATCCACGGCCGTTGACAGTTTTCCAAAGCCCAACCTAGTGTCCGCCCAACAACTCTCTCACATGTACCGCGTCGCCCTCATCCTTGCCGTACTGGCCGCCATTGGAAGCCTGGCGCTGAGCTTCACTGTCACCAAGCCCAAGATCGAAGGCCTGGTCCAGGAGCGGAACGACCTCCAGACCAATCTGTCCGCTGCGGAAACCGCCAAGGCAGAGGCCGAGAAGAAGGCCAAGTCCGCCACCGCGACCGCTGAGAAGAAGACCGCCGAACTGGCGGCCGCCCAGAAGGATCTCGAAACGGCCACCGCGACTGCGACCACGCAGCAGGCCCGCGCCGACAAGTATTTCGCCGATTACAACAAGGCCGTGGCCGAGAAGAATGCGGCCCAGGAACAGCTGGCCCAGTGGGCCGGCACCGGCCTCAAGCCCGATCAGGTTCTCGCCATGAAGGCCGAGCTGAAGACCACCAAGGAACTGGCCGGGGTGCTCGCGGACGAGAAGTCCATCCTCCAGCGCAATGTGGCTTCGCTGAAGAACAAGCTCTCGAAGTATGAAGACGAGAACCGCGTCGTGGCCATGCCCGGCCTCAAGGGATCGGTGATCGCGGTGGATCCCAAGTGGGAGTTCGTGGTGCTCAACGTCGGCTCCCAGCAGGGTGCCCTGGAAGGCGGGTTGCTGATGGTCCGCCGGGGCGACAAGCTGGTCGGGAAGGTGAAGATCGTGTCCGTCGAGTCGAACCGCAGCGTCGCCAACGTGCTGCCCGCCTGGAAGCAGGGGGATGTGGCGGTTGCCGCGGGCGACCAGGTGCTGTACTGATCCCCGGATGAAATCGATCGCCTGCCGCTGGAAGAGTTTGGCCTTGGCCGGAACGGTGCTTCTGCTCCTGAACGGTTGCCGCACGGAAGACGAGTTGATCGGCCGTCCGTGGAACACTCCCAAATCCTGGGAATCGGGTCTTCCCTCCTCGATGACCGAAGGTCGCTGACCCGGATGCCCCGGCGGCGCGGATGACGAACCGGGGATCCTTCCCGGATGTCGA
>CAYLTF010000002.1:17724-68774 GCA_964386625.1 uncultured Akkermansia sp.
ACCCGGATGCCCCGGCGGCGCGGATGACGAACCGGGGATCCTTCCCGGATGTCGATCCGGGGGCCCCATCCCTGAACACCCTCGCAGACCAGCGCAAATCGTCCGCGATCGCCTGCGGGAGAGGCCACGCCGAAACCAAGGAGAGGCCTTGCCGTCGGAGTGGCTCGATCCCGAAGTGGCGGAATCCAAGATCCATCACTCTGTCCGCGTCGGCCCATTTCCCTTGACCACCCGGTGACGCTCCAACCATTCTTCGCGATCGCCGAAAAGGCTTCTCCATGTTAGCGCAGATCAAAGGTCTCTTCTCGAACGATATCGGAATCGACCTCGGAACCGCCAACTCCCTCGTCTATGTGAGGGATCAGGGCATCGTTTTGCGCGAGCCCTCCGTGGTCGCCATCCAGGCGGGCACGACCAACGTCTTGGCGGTCGGAGAAGAAGCCAAGCGGATGCTCGGTCGCACCCCCGGCAACATCGTGGCGATCCGCCCGATGAAAGACGGCGTCATCGCCGACTTCGAGATCACCGAGGCGATGCTCCGGCACTTCATCCAGAAGGTGCACCACCGCAAGCTGATCATGCCGCGGGTGGTGGTCGCCGTCCCCTCGGGGATCACCGAGGTGGAGAAACGGGCGGTGAAAGACTCGGCGACCCACGCCGGCGCCCGCGAGGTGTACCTCATCGAGCAACCGATGGCCTCGGCCATCGGAGTGGGCCTGCCCGTCCACGAACCCTCGGGCAACATGATCGTCGACATCGGCGGTGGCACCTGCGAGATCGCGATCATCTCGCTGGCGGGCATCGTCTTCAGCCGCAGCGTCCGCGTGGGCGGCGATGAATTCGACGAGACGATCGTCGCGCACATGAAGCGCGCACACAATTTAATGATCGGCGAACGTACCGCCGAGGAGATCAAGATCCGTGTCGGGTCGGCATTTCCGCTGGACCAGGAATTGACCATGGAGGTGAAGGGCCGCGACCTCAGCGCGGGCCTCCCCAAGACGGTCGTCATCCGGTCCGAAGAAATCAGGGCCGCCCTGCAAGAACCGCTCTCGAGCATTTTGGAGTCTGTCCGCATCACGTTGGAACGGTGCCCCCCTGAACTCTCCGCCGACCTGGTGGACCGGGGCATCATGATGGCCGGCGGTGGGGCGCTGTTGCGCAACATCGACCGACTGGTCGCGCAGGAAACCGGCCTTCCGGTCCACATCGCCGACGATCCGTTGAGCGCCGTGGCCACGGGCACCGGGCGCGTGCTGCAGGAACTCTCCTTCCTCCGACGAGTCGCTTCCTCCACGTCCACCTGATCTCCCCGGGGTTCGTTCGTCCGGAACCGGATCGAACGTGCTGAAGCGGACCCATTACCTTGCATTGGCCGGCGTGCTACTCCTCACGCTGGGCCTGCTCAACCTGCCTGCCACCGTGCAGATGCGGGTCAAGTCGTTGCTCGGCGCCTCGTTCCTGCCGCTGTTCGGCATCCGGGCCGCGTCGGACGGCCTGCTGGACCGGGCCGGCTACCAGGCGCTCCCCCGCTCCACCCTGATCGACAACCTCCTTCGCCTGGAACGCGAGAATGCGGAACTCAGGGTCTCGGCGCTGCAAGGGGCCGACGCCATGGCGGAAAACCAGCGACTCAGAGCGGCCATCGGAGCCGCCCCGAGAGGCCCCTGGCGCCTCAGGTTGGCCCGGGTCGTGGGCCGGGACCCGACGACTTGGTGGCGGACGCTCCAGATCAATCTCGGGTCGCGTGACAACCTCAAGCCGGACCAGGTGGTGATGAGCGGCTCGGGCCTGGTCGGACGGGTCAGCCAGGCGGCGTTGACACACTCCCAGGTGGCGCTGGTGGGCGATGCGGAATGCGGTGTGGCCGTGGTGGTCAAGGAAACCCGTGACCTGGGCATCATCAAACCCGGGCAGACCCTCTCGGGCGACGGAGGATTGGTGGAGATGACCCTGCTCCAGAACTGCCCGGGAATCATGGCGGGGCAAACGGTCCTGACCAGCGGACTCGGCGGGGTGTTCCCGGCGGGGCTCCCGGTGGGCACGATCGTCGACACCCGCAACGAGGGCGGCAACGTGTTCACGACGGCGCGGATCCGATTGTCGGCCGATCTCAACCGCCTCGAGGAAGTGTGGGTGCTGCAGCCATGAATCGCTTCACGCTCCTCTTCCTCTTTCTGGCCGCCTGGCTCTCGGTGTTCGCTCAGACCCAATTCGCAACCTTGCGCCAATGGTTGAGCGTGCCGGTGGCGCTCAGCCCGGCCCTGGTCTGCTACGCGGCCTTGACCCATGGCTTCGGGGTCACGGTTGCGCTGGCCGTCCTCAGTGGGCTTTGGGTCGACTCGCTCTCGGCCTCGCCCCTCGGTGTCAGTGTGCTCCCGCTGTTCCTCCTGGGTTTCACACTGCAGGTCCAGCGGCACCTGATCCTCCGCGACCAGGGATTCGCCCAGTTCTGGATCGGCCTCGGGGCCGGGGCCGGGGTACCGCTGCTGACCCTGGCGATCCTCTCGCTGACCGGTTCGGAGCCGGTGACCGGAGGCTTCACCCTTGTCCAACTCCTCGTCCTGGGACTCATCAACGGCGTCGCTTGTCCGGTGCTGTTCCGCGGGTTCGACCTGGTGCACCGCGTCTTCGACTACCGCCCTCTGACGAGTTCCAGTTTCCGGCCGGACCGGGAGACCGTCCGCGGCCGCCAATTCCGCCCGCGTTGAGCCATGTTGATCTTCGACCAGTTCAACAAGGGAGAACGCCCGCTGCGGTGGATGGCCGCAGTGGTGGGTGCCGGACTGCTGATCCTCCTGATCGGCCTGCTGAAGGTGCAAATCCTCAGCCACCATCGTTTCGAGCAGAGCCTGCAGACGCAGAGCTTTCAATCGGTTCGCGTTCCCGCCTTGAGGGGGCGCATCCTCGACAGGCATGGGCGCGAATGCGTGGGCAACGTCCCGAGATACCGCTTGGATGTCTACCTCGAGGCCCTGAGCAAGGACTTCTCCAAGGAATACGGCCGCCTGCGCCGGGAAGTGATCCTCGCCCGCGGTGGCACCAACGCCCCGTCACCCGATCTCTGGCAACGACTGGCGGCCAAATTCCGCAAAGATCCGCCCCGGGTCCTGATCCGCCCCGAGGAGAACAGCCTGCTCTGGAGACAGGCGCGCTACAACGTCGTGAGCAACGTCGTTTCCCGGGTCGCCTCCAAGGTCGGCCTGCCCCTGACGCTGACGGAATCGGAGTTGCACCGTCATTGGGCCAACAGCCGGGCCCTGCCCCTGGCGGTGCTCAAGAAACTGACCCCTCAGCAGGTGTCCCTGCTGACGGAGCAGTCCTGGTCGATCCGCGGGATCAGCATCGAACTCCAGGCCGTGCGCCACTACCCGCTGGGACAGATGGCCGCCCATACCCTGGGCTATCTGGTCCGGGCCGACGACTTCGAGGACGAAGAAGGCGAGAGTTTCGACTACCGGCTCCGGGACTACCGGGGCGCCGCCGGACTGGAGGCGGCCTTCGATGCCGCCCTGCGAGGCACCTCGGGCTCCAAGAGCATCCTGGTCAACAGCGACGGTTACCGTGTGGGTGAAACCGTCACCACCGCACCGATCCCCGGTCAGAACCTGGTGACCACCCTGGACATCGAGGTGCAGAAAGCCACGGAGGCGGCGCTGTCGGCGGTGAGCGGCGAGGAGCGGGGGGCGGTGGTGGTGTTGGATGTCCGCAATGGCGATGTGCTGGCGATGGCCAGCGCCCCGAGCTTCGACCCTGGCGAATGGATCGACGGTATCAGCCGCGCCCGCTGGACCAACTACTACGACGTGCCGAAGCGGACGCCCCTGATGAATCGAGCCACCGACGGAGCCTACTCGCCAGGTTCGACCTTCAAGATCGTCACCGCCCTCGCCGGACTCGAGAACGGTCTCGACCCGGACCGGGTCACCCTGGTCGAACCCAACCCGACCAAGCCGGGGAAGGGACTCTACCAGCGGGGCAACATCCGCATCGAGGACACGGCGCCACCCGGGCCCTACGACTTCCGCCGCGCGTTCATCCGGTCCTCCAACTCCTACTTCATCCAGATGGGCCTCGACGCGGGCTACGACCGGCTGCTCTCCACGGCACACCGTTTCCATTTCGGCGAGCAGACCCGGATCCAGTTGAGGCCGACCGAGGAGCGTTCCGGCTGGATGCCCGAGCCCGCGGAGGCACGGGCCGAGCGTTGGCCCCAGGGAAGGCTGGCCAATTTCAGCATCGGCCAAGAGGTCACCGTCACGCCCCTGCAATTGGCGGTGATGGTCGCCGCGGTGGCCAACGGAGGAACCGTCTTCTACCCACGCCTGGTCGATCGCCTGGAATCGGGTGATCCACTGAGCGAGGAGGCCCCGAGCGCCGTGCGACCGGGGCAGGTACGCAGCCGCCTGGACACGCGGCCGGAATACCTGGCGCGGATCCGGGCCGCGATGCGGGATGACGTCCTCGACCCCGAGGGCACCGGAACGACCGCACGCGTGGCCGACTACCCGGTGTGCGGCAAGACCGGCACCGCCGAGATCAAGGGCAACGGGATCAAGGACAAGGTGACCTGGTTCGCGAGTTTCGCCCCGTTCGAATCACCCCGCTACGCAGTGGTGGTCATGGTGGAAAGCGGCGCCTCCGGCGGGCGTACCTGCGGCCCGGTGGCCCAGAAGATCTACGAGCACCTCCGCGCCCGGGACTCAGGATCCGGCCGTCCCATCGCGCTGAAGCCATGACACCCCTTCCCCTTCATCATCGACGCGCCGAGGCAGACATCCTGTGGCCCATGTGGCTGGCGGTGGCAGGGCTGATGATCCTCAGCGCGATGTTCATCTTCAGCACCACCGGTGGCCCCGAGATCGCCCGCGGTTGGTCGTGGTACCAGTGGACCGCCACGCGCCAGGTCGCCGCCTTCGGCATCGGGCTCCTGGTCGTCCTCGGGATGGGCCTCATCGACTACAGCCGGTTGGCCCGATGGGCGATGGTCGGATACTGGGTGTCGACGACACTGCTGGTGCTGGTCTACGTCGTGGGCACTTCGCGCAACGGCGCCCGCCGATGGCTCGACGTCGGCCCGATCCAGTTCCAACCCAGCGAACTGGCCAAACTGACCTTCCTGTTCGCCATGGCCAATTTCCTGGCCCGTCCGTCGTCGGAACTCCGCTCCCCTGGCGTGTTCCTGAAGGCGTTGGTGCTCACCCTGATGCCGCTCGGGCTGATCCTGAAGCAGCCCGACCTCGGCTCGTCGCTGGTCTTCCTGCCCATCACCCTGGTCATGATGCTGGTGGCCGGAGTCCCGCACCGGTTCATCGTCAAGCTGGTGGGCGGAGCCTGCCTGATCGTCACCCTCATCGCGGTCGACATCTTCCTCGCGCCCGAGAACTGGAGACTCATCCGGCTGCAGGACTACCAACGCGAACGACTGCTGGTCTACTTCGACGCCGATTTCGCCCCGGCCTCGGCCACGCCGGAACAACGACAACGGGCCGCGCAGCGCAAGCGGCAGATGTCCTGGAACGTCGAGCAGGCCCTGATCTCCGTGGGTTCGGGTGGCCTCACCGGCAAGGGCTGGCGCGAGGGCACCCAGCACCGCCTGGGCTACCTGCCCCGACTCGGGGCCCACAACGACTTCATCTTCTCGGTCATCGCCGAGGAACGCGGCTTCATCGGAAGCGTCGCGGTCGTCACCCTCTACGGGATCATCCTCTTCAGCGGGATCAAGACCGCTGGCGAATCGAGGGACCGCCTCGGCCGACTCCTGGCCGTCGGCGTCGTCACCCTCTTCTTCATCCACATCTTCGTGAACATCGGCATGAACATCAAAATGATGCCGGTCACGGGCATTCCACTGCCCCTGCTCAGTGCAGGCGGAACCTCAGTGCTCTGTTCGCTGATCGCGGTCGGTGTTCTCCAGAACATCCATTGGTACCGGAAACGGTACTAGAGCTCGAACCATACAGACATGAGTCAACAGACATTCAAACGCGGCAAGGGACCGATGCGTTTCAAGCCGACCCGGGGCATGGGCTCACCCAACCCCAACCGATCCGCCACCACGGCCCGCATGGAGGCCATCGGCGAGAAAACCAGCGAGGAGCGGGTGTTCGACATCCGCCGCCACGAATCCGAGATCCGGCGTGCCGAGAACCGCGCGGCCGGCCTGCCGGAGGACGCCATCGACGCGCCCGAGGTCAGCCTTTCGAAGAACGGCCGCGACCAGACCTACCGTTCCCCGGACCTGTCGCGGCCGGAAGAGACCGACGAGGAGGCTGCCGAGCAGGCGCCCAAGCCGGCCCGTGAACCCAAGGGGCTGATCGAGAAGGCCCGGGCGGCGGTCAAGGAGGTGGTCAAGAAGGTCAAACGTTTGATCCGCCCTGAGGAGAAGATCATCAAGGAAGTGGTCATCAACGCTGAGCCGTTGGAGACGCGCGTCGCGGTGCTCGAGGAGAGCAAGCTCGAGGATCTCACGGTCGAGCGCACGGGCGACGACCGGCTGGTCGGTTCCATCTACAAGGGCAAGGTCAAGAACCTCGAAGACGGCCTCAAGGCCGCCTTCGTGGACATCGGCTTCGAGAAGAACGCCTTCCTCCACTACTGGGACATCATCCCCAACACCTTCGACTCCAGCGTCGAGATCGTGGAGCGCGACGACGGCGCCAAGGCCCGTCGCAAAGACAAGCCCAAGATCACCCAGAAGGATGTCCCACGGCTCTATCCCCCCGGCAGCGAGATCATCATCCAGGTCACCAAGGGGCCCATCGGCACCAAGGGGCCCCGCGTCACGACCAACCTGTCGCTGCCGGGCCGCTACCTGGTGCTGCTGCCCAACTCCGACCAGTCGGGCATCAGCCGCAAGATCGAGAACGTCGAGGAGCGCCAGCGCCTCAAGAAGATCGTCCGCGAACTGACCATTCCCGAGGGCATGGGCGTGATCATCCGCACCGCCGGCGAAGACAAGCGCAAGGCTTACTTTGTGCGCGACCTGGCCCTGTTGCTGGAGGAGTGGAAGCTCATCCAAGAGCGCATCAAGAGCCAACCGATGGCCTCCTGCGTCTACCAGGAGCCCGACCTCATCGAGCGCACGGTCCGCGACTTCCTCACCGAGGACGTCGACAAGATCGTCATCGACGACCTCAAGAAGTTCGAGTCCATCCGCGACAGCATCAAGCGCATCAGCCCGCGCTCGGCGCGCAAGGTGCACTTCTACAACGAGGCCGAGCCGCTCTTCGACCGCTACAACATCACCCGGCAGCTCGAGGCGGCCTTCAGCCGCCAGGTGAACCTCAAGAGCGGCGGATACCTCATCATCGACGAGACCGAGGCCCTGGTGGCCATCGACGTGAACACCGGCAAGCACAAGCAGGCCGGCACCAAGGACCACGACGCGACCATCCTCAAGGTCAACCAGGACGCGGCCGACGAGATCGCCCGCCAACTGCGCCTGCGCAACATGGGCGGCATCATCGTGCTGGACTTCATCGACATGAAGTCGCGCCGCGACCAGCAGTCGATCTACCAGCGCATGAAGGAGAACCTGAAGCGCGACAAGGCCAAGACCCACGTCCTGCCGCTCTCGCAGCTCGGGCTCATGGAGATGACCCGCCAGCGCCAGACCGAGAGCGTGCGCTCGTCGCTCTACGACGACTGTGAACACTGCAAGGGACGCGGCGTGATCAAGAGCGCCGAGACCATGAGCGTCGAGATCCAGCGCAAGCTGACCCAGATCCTCAAGGGCCGGCCGCGCGACGACGGCGACTTCCAGGTCAAGGTCGTCTGCAATCCTCGGGTGCTGGACCGCCTCCGCACCCGCGACGAGAAGCTGCTCATCGAGCTGGAGAAGAAATTCTTCGCCAAGCTGAGCTTCCGCCCGGATCCGACCTATCACAACGAGGAGTGGAAGATCTTCAATGCGATGAACAACGACGAGCTGGCCAAGTCCCGCAACTGAGCGCCGCTCGGAACGGATCCCGCCCCGCCCCGGCCGACCCTTCGGCCGGGGCGTTTCTTCGTGATCCGATCCGTTCCATCGGGGGGGGACGGCCCGCAATCTTCATCCCTTCGAAGATTTCACTGGCAGCGACCTCCCGCCACGCTAGAACGAGACGAGCCCCCCTTCAGGAACCAGAGCCATGAACCCCACCCACCGTCGCCGTGCCAGCGCTTTCACCTTGATCGAACTGCTGGTGGTCATCGCCATCATCGCCATCCTGGCGGGAATGCTCCTGCCGGCCCTTTCCCGGGCCAAGTCCAAGGCGGTGAAGACGCTCTGCGCCAGCAACTGCAAGCAGTGGGGCATCGCCGTCAATCTGTACGCCTCGGACAATCAGAACGCCTTCCCCGACAACAGCGGTGGCGCGGGCTTCAGCTGGATGATGCCCACCATGAGCAATTTCTGGAACGGGTACCTGATCAAGAACCGACGCACCTCGGCGAACAACACCCGTGCCGCCAACGATGTGCTGTTCTGCCCGACCGACGACTGGCATCGCGCCGCCGAACGCGGGATGATCAGCACCGACAACCAGCCCCAGCTGATCGGTTACTTTTACCTGCCGGGCCGGCAAACCGGAGATGGCGATGTCACTGGCGGAGCGCAAGGCACCGCGGAGTGGTTCTTCCGCAAGAAGCTCGGTGGCATGTTTGAATCGGCCCCGATCATCATCGACCGCATGCAGGCGCTCGGCTCGAAGACCACGAACATCCTCGACGCCAAGCTGAACTGGTTCACCGACTACAACGGCAAGAAGGTCGCCACCGCCGTGCACCGCGTGGCGCGCGGAGTCCCCGAGGGCGGCAACTTCGGGTTCGAGGACGGCCATGTGGAATGGCAACCCAACAAGCGGGTGTCCCTCGGTTCGGACTACGGCGGCTGGCAATGCTTCTTCAAGATCCCGGTGGCCACGCCGGTTCCGTGATGTGGAGCGGAACGGGGCGCGAGGCGAATGCCGTCACCCCGGCCCGATGATTCTCACTCCCGGCGGAAGGTGAGCACCGGCATGTCCCGCAGGCTGGTGCGCCTCAAGACACCGACATATCGCCGCGACAGGGCGCCCAGCCGGGCATCGACCCGGACCTCGAAGGTGCTGCTGACCGTGGAGAACACCGCCAACGGTGTGCCTTGGTTGGGCATCACCGGAACGCCTTGCAGGCGGGCGATGTCCTGCGGCCCGCGGGCCGGGGTGTCGTCGTAGGTTCCGTCCACCCCGTCCATGCCGGCTCGCTGCTCGACGATGTTGCGAGCGATGTTCTCGTCGCCACCGCAGGCCATCACCAGCACCGGGTACGGGGCCGTGTTGATGTTCACCTGCCCGCTGGACACGGCCGAGAAGACGTCCACCAGGCCCACCGACCCGGCGATGCCCTGCCCCAGGAAGGTGGACTGGACCCGGCGGCCTGCGGAATCGACACCCCGGCCCGAACCACCCCCGATCCCCCCGGACGCTCCCAGGCCTCCCGAACTGCGGGGGCCCCAATACAACTGAGGCGAGATGCCGCGGATCTTGAGCAACTCGGACAAGTCGTCGATGGGCCCGTTCTTGGCGATGTAGGGAGGGTTGAGCATCCGGTAGAAGTCGCTCTCCGCCCCACCACCCATGGCCGAGTCGTCGTTCGGATCGATCCAGTCGCGGATCGCCGACGAGACATCGGCCGAGTCGGAGGCGCCCGCTCCGCAGATCTGCAGGATCAACTCGAGCAATTGGGGATTGCGGGTGGCGATGGAGTTGATGTTGAGGTACCGCTCGGCATCGACGATCTCGATGGAGATGGTCCCGTCGCCCAGGGCGATGTCCTTGAGCGAGACTCCTTCGAAGGGATTGTCGGCGATGTTGGTCGGCCCCACGCCTCCGGCCCAGAATTGGTTGAGGCCGTCATAGGTCTGCTCACCTGGAATCTGCCTCGACAACGACAACACCCACTTGGCCATCTCGATGCCGGAGCGCCCCATCCACTCCATCTCGCTCTCGCTCTGGGTGCGCGTCGCCAGGCGTCCCTCGACTTTCATGGTGTAGGCGAAGGCCGTGACGATCACCGCCATGGCGAAGATCAGCAGCATGACCATCAGCAGGGCGACGCCACGCTGGCGGCCCGTCGCCCCCTGGAGCCTGAATCGCGTCACGGGGTCCCTCCGATCACGCCCTGGGCTTCGCGCGGCACCGCCACGGTCGGCAGGCGGACCACGCGGCTGACGATCTGGGCCGGCTCCCTCGACCCTTTGGGCTGTCCGAATCCCAGCGTCACCCGCACCAGCACGGGCAACTGGTTGGTCGACAACCACTCCTCGACGAAATCCCGTTGCTGGCCGTCCCAGAATTCGAGCTGGAACAACTGGACCTCGCGCGCCAGCACGATGCTCGCCGGTTCGCCGCCCCGCTCGAAGTCGGCGAGGAGGGAGTTCTGCTCGAGCACCAGGTCATTGCCGCCGGGCGGCACGTAGAAGCTGACGCGTCGCAAACGCTCCCCGCCGAACATCCCGCTGTTCGGGAAGGAATCGGAGAGGTCCGCGGCGAAGCTGACTGCGGCATGCTGCCCGGAGGTGTCGGCCTGGAAGAAATAGAGCCTCGGATTCGAGGCGAACATCGTGGCCGAGACCAGGGCGTCCTCGACGGTGCGCATGGCCATCCGGGCCCGCTGGGCATCGGTGGTGGAACGGATCGCCGCCTGCGAACTCTGGAAGATGAGCCTCCAGGTGGAATAGATCATGGTGAGGATCAGTGCGAAGAGGAACACCGCCACCATGACCTCCATCACCGTGAACCCGGCCCGCCCACCGCCACGGCACCCGGGCGCTCTTCTGGAAACACCCGTGGATCTCATCGACCGGCCCCCTGGACGTATTGCTTGGGAAAATAGAGCACGCTCATCCGACGCTCCGAACCCTTGGGGCCGCCCATGATGACGAAATCGGCCCGGAAAAGCCCATTGGTGCCCACCTCATAGACCGAGCGGCTCCACTGGTAGCCCGGGTAGAGCCTGCCGAAGTCGCCGTGGTCGGACATCTCCTCGAGGCGGTTGGACAGGGACAACTCGGCCGCGAGGCTGCTGGCGTCGACCTCGACCCGGTTGAGCGACTTGGCCGACTTGAGCGCCGTCGAACACACCGAGATGAACCCGAAGAGGGCCAGCGCCATGATGGCCGAGGCGACGGCCACCTCGATCAGGGTGAAGGCCTGACGGATCCTGGCGGAGGCTTCGGACCGCCGTGAACCGTCGGCCCGTCCGCGCTGGGATGTCATGGAGAGACGGCACCTCATCGCAGGTCCTCGATGGAAAGCCGGGCGGTGATGACCTCCAGGGTGAGCCGCTTCACCTCGAGCCCCGCCTTGAGCCAGCTGAGCTCGGCGCTCATCGCATCGCTGGTCCCGTTGGGAAAGAACCGGATCGCCGCCAGCGAGGAGTTCATCATGTCCTGCCCGTTGACGAGGAGCGACCGGAAGGCCACCTCGTCGTTGAGGCGACCGTGGTAGGGCGGCTTCGACAGTGGGCCGGATTCGCCGGCCCGGCCATCGCGCAGGCGGTCGAACGAATCCATGGAAACCCCGTTGGTCGCCCCCATCACGCCTTCGGGGGCCGGTTCGACCAAGACCTGTCCTTCGGCGCCGTACAGCACGACCTGCATGGGACGATTGCCCATGATGGCCCGGGCACGGGCCTCGTTGCAGGCCGATTCCATGACCTCGAGCGCGTCGGCCATCGCGCTCTTCTTGCCGGCCATGAAGCGCGGCACGGCCACGAACATCATCACCGCCACAAGCATCACCGCCACCACCAGCTCGATCATGGTGAAGGCGGCGGAGTCGGCGACGGTGCCGACGCTGTCCCGGGACCGGAGTTGGAGTGCCGTCCTCATCGATTCAGACGCTCACCGCGTGGAGATGCTCTCGGTGATCTTGAACATCGCCGACATGACGCCCAGCAACATGAATCCGACCACGAAGGCGATGGCCACGATGATCACGGGCTGGATGAGGTTGGTCATCGCCGTGAGGCCGACGTTGAGGTCGTTCTCGTAGGTGTCGGCCACGTTGGAGAGGGCTGCGGGCACGTCGCCGGTCTCCTCGCCGATCTTGATGAGGTCGATCATCAGCTGCGGGAAGAGACGGCTCTTGGCCAGGGGCTGGGCCAGCGTCTTGCCATCGGTGACGGCCTCACGGGTGCGGGCGATGGCCTCTTGGATGACCACGTTGGGCATGACCTGCTCGGTGATGCGGAGGGCTTGCAGCACCGGCACGCCGTTCTGGAGCAGGGTCGAGAGCGTGCGGGCGAACTGGCCGAATAGATTGAGGCGGACCACCTTGCCGATGACCGGGAGCCTCATCACCAGGCGATCGAGGGCCTCGCGCCCGACCTTGCTGGCCCGATAACGCCGGAAAGCCACCACAGCCGCGCCGCCGGCGAGCAGCAGGGCCCACCAGTAGCCGCTCAAGAAACCGCTGATGGCGATGAGCATCTTGGTCATGGCCGGCAGCTCGATCTTGGTGTTGTCGAAGAGGGTCATGAACTTCGGCAACATGACCGTCATGAAGAAGATCACCAGCGCCCCACCCACGACGCAGACCACGGCAGGGTAGATCATGGCCGACTTGAACTTCGACTGGACCTCGGCGAATCGGTCGAAGTGGGCGGCCTGACGCCGGAGCACCTCTTCAAGCGCCCCGGACTGCTCGCCAGCCCGCACCATGTTGATGACCAGATCGGGGAAGATGTGGCCCTGACGGGCCATGGCGTCGGAGAGGCTGCGTCCCTCGGTGACATCCTGCTTGAGCTGGCGGCTGGCCTCACCGGGGATCCCCTTGGAGGAAAGGCTTTCCATGCTGCGCAGGGCCATGGTCAGCGGCATGCCGGCCCGGAGCAGGTTGGCCAACTGGAGCGTGTACATCGCCAGTTCCTTGAGTCCGGGACGTTTGGGGCCCCGCGCGAAGAGTCGCCCCAGCCCGGCCTTCGGATCGCTGGCCCCGCCTCGCCCCGCTGGACCACCGGACGCCGACTTGGCTGGCTTGGCGGAACCCTTGGCTTGGACGACGGAGACCGGGATCACCCCCAGGCGTTCCACCTGCGCGACGGCGGCCGCACGATCCGCGGCCTCGAGAGTCCCTTCGACGACGTCTCCCGAACGCCGCCGAGCCTTGTAGTTGAATTGCGCCATGTCGCGTGCCGTTTGGATAACCGGCGCGCGCGGAAAGTTCCATCTCCCCGATGCGCGTCGTTCAACTGACCGCCAAGAGGGAAACCCTCTGCCCCTGGGTGTTTCTGCTGATGCCCTGCCCCCGCGGATCGACCTGCAGAGTGCCATCGACCCAGAAAGCATACTGGTGATGGCCGTGTCGGAGACTCAAGGACGCCTGCCAGGAACCGTCGAACGCCCGGGCCATCGGGTTGGATTCCGGATTCCAGGCATTGAAATCACCCACCACCGCGACTTTCTGCGCCTCAGGGGCCAGGCAGATGAAGTTCACAGGAACCAGGGCCTTGGAACCGATGGATCGCGGGATGCCTGAGGGACGGGGAGCCGGGTTCATGGATGATGGAGATGGTGTCTTGGGGTGGCCGGTCAGGTTTTTTGACCTCCCCTGAATGTGAGTCGGCTAAAAAAACCATTTGTAAACCTGCCGCAAGCGGATTTCGCGACAATCTTGGCCTCGGGCGCGGATCCACGATCCCAGCGGCGGCGGGTGGATTGCGGTTCGGGTCGTTTCCAGGAAAGATGCCCCGCAGTGCTGGGCACATGGATCAACATCATCGCCGGGGCGGGGGCTCTCCTCTGGGCCGAGGCCGGGCGCGAGGCGATCGGGCCGGCGGGGAACTCCGGCCCCGCCTCGTCTCGCCATTGGGGACGCTGGCGCTGGGCTGCCGCCGGCCTCTGCACCTTCATCGGGTTGTCCGGGATCGGCCAATGCCTGCCGCAACAGATCCCAGGAATCCTGCGCATCCTCGGCATCGCCGCGGTCGGGCTCGTGCTCGGCAACCTCACCGGTCGCATCCTCGGACTGCAGAGGCGGTTGGATGGCTGGGGCCGTTCCCTGTCCAAGCATCTGCCGGGTCCAGCAGGCGCAGCGTTCGGAACAGCGGGCGCGCTTTCGGCGGGGGCTCTCCTGGCCCTCAACCCCCTGCTCATCCCGTCGGCCATCCAGGATGGCCTCGCTCAGCGGTGGTTCGGACTGGCCTTGAAAGCGGCCCTGGACGCGACAGTGCTCCACGCCTGGGGGCGGAGCCTGCCCCCACGCGCCTGGAGCCTGTCCCTCCTCCTGCTGGCGACGCCGCTGATTTGGCAGGCGGGCTGGACCCTCGGAGCGACGGCGCTGGCCGGGTGGCTGCATTCCCACGGACTCGCCCAGCCGTTGATGATGGCGTCGAGCCTGCTGATCCTCTGCAGTGCGCCCAGCATCGCCGGCCTTCGGAGAGCAGCCCTGGCGGACCTCTTGCCCAGCCTCGTTTGGATTCCGTTCCTGGAATCGTCGCTCCGATCCTGATCCTGAAGGACCGCCCCGCCTCGCGGGCGACGCCGGAAGCCTGGATCCGTCGATGTCCCTTTCCACCCTCGGCCTCGCCCTCTAGACTCGGCCCATGATCCCAATGTGGGTTTCCGTCTGCGCCCGGATGGCGGCAGTGTGGCTGATCGGTTGCGGGAGCGCCTCGGCCCAGTCCCCCAAGCTGCCACCGGCGCTTCAGCGACCGGTCGATTTCAAGACCGAGGTGTATCCGCTGTTCAAGTCGGCCTGCTTCAAGTGCCACGGCCCCGAGAAACAGAAGGGGAAGTATCGCATGGATACCCGCGAAGGGGCCTTCAAGGTCACCGAGGATCACGGTCCGGCCATCCTGGCTGGCCAGAGCTCCAAGAGCGCGATCATCCTGATGGCTGCGGGCTTGATCGATGAAATGCTCATGCCCCCACCCGGAGGCAAACCGGGCGAGAGCGACCCGCTGACGCCGGAACAGATCGGAATGCTGCGGGCTTGGATCGATCAGGGGGCCGCATGGCCCGAGGGCCCCATCGTCGAAGTCGTCCAGCCGGTGCGTTTCGAAACCGACATCCGCAAACTCCTGACCGCGGCCTGCGCGAAGTGCCATTCGGGCGGAACGGCCGAGGGGGGATTCTCGGTCGAGTCGCTGGATCGGGTGCTGACCGGCGGCAAGTCGTATGGGAAGGTGATCACCCCGGGTGATCCCAAGAAATCGTCCTTGCTGACCATCTTGGCCGGAAAAGACGAAGACATCCCCAAACCGGAGGCGCACCGACTTCCCGACAAACCCCTCAAGCAGGTCGAGGAGTGGATTCGCCAGGGAGCGAAGTGACCCCGACCTCGGGTCGGACATAGCGCAGGAAGCGCTCATCTCCCACCGACTCGACCCGTTCGAGACGGAACCTCACGGCCTCGGCCAGGCAGGACGCGAGCGGACCGTCCGCCAACGTCGGTGCAGCCTGTCCGCCGAAAACACGGGGCACCCAGGTGAGGCGGAGCTCATCGACCCGATCTTCAGCCAGAAGGGCCGCATTCACCCGTCCGCCACCCTCCGCGATCAATCGGCGCACCCCATGACGATCGGCCAACCATCGCAAGGCACGGGTGAAGTCCACCTGCATTCCCGGGGAGACCCAAACCTCCGCACCGAGAGCACGCAATCGATCACGTTCCAATTCCTGGGCCGCCTCAGAGACCAGCACCACCAGGGGAGCCCCGGGATGCCTCCAGATCTCGGCCGACGACGACAACGTGCCGGTCCCACTGACCACCACCCGGACCGGATCCGCGGCCAATCCAGCCCGCCGCCGGGCCTCCCGATGCTCCGAGGAGCCTGTCCCCAAGGTGGCCCCGGTCTCCTCGACGGTGCGGGCGCCACAGAGCAGTGCGTCGGCTGTGGCCCGGAGGGCGTAGAGCGCGCGTTGGTCATGAGGGCTGCCAAAGGTGGTGACCTCGCGTCCTGCCGTCGCGACCTTGCCATCGGCCGACATGGCCATGTTGATGACCACGTACGGGAGGGACCGCCGGGAACCGCCCGATGCGGACGATTCAGTGCAGGAGCATGGCATCGCCATAACTGAAGAAACGATATCGTTCACGGACCGCCTCCGCATAAGCCGCAAGGATGCGTTCGCGCCCCTGAAGCCCACCCGGGTCCGCAAAGGCGCTGACCAACATCAACAACGTGCTCCGGGGCAGATGGAAATTCGTCAACAGTCCACCGACGATGCGGAATCGGTAGGGCGGGTGTATGAAGATCCGGGTCCTGCCGGAGCACGGCACAATGGGGTCTTCAGATCGCGCCGCCACCGTCTCCAAGACCCGCATGCTGGTCGTCCCGACGGCAACGACCCTCCGCCCCGATGCGCGGGCCTCGTTCAGCGCCCGGGCGGTCTCTTCCCCCAACTCGTATCGCTCCTCATGCATGACATGGTCCGTCACCGAGTCGGCCTTCACCGGGAGGAAGGTCCCGGCACCGACATGCAGGGTCACAAAGCACAGGCGAACCCCCTTGGTCCGCAGCGACTCGAGAATCCTGTCGGTGAAATGAAGGCCTGCCGTCGGGGCTGCCACTGATCCGGCCTGGCGATTGTAGACGGTCTGGTAACGTTCGGCGTCCTGCGGGGTGGCTCCTTGGGCATCGCGTTCGATGTAGGGCGGGAGCGGCATCTGCCCGATCTTCAGGAGCCGTTCCCAGAAGTGTGCCGGATCGTCCCACCGCACCCGGACATGCCCTTCGGGATTCTTTTCCAGGACTTCGCAGACCAGCGATCCGCTTTCCGGATCACCGAACTGAAGACGCATGCCCGGGCGCACCCGCTTCCCGGGACGCACCATGCACCACCAGCAACCGGCCTCGGTCTCCTCCAGCAACAGCAGTTCCACCTGGCCCGGTGATTCGACCTTGCGGCCCAACAATCGCGCCGGGATGACCCGTGAATCGTTCATCACCAAAACATCCCCTTCCTGGAGAAGGTTCACGATATCGGAGAACTTCCGGTGCTCAGAAACGCCAGAAAGGCGGTCGAAAACCATCAACCGCGACGCATCACGCTCGGCCGTCGGGAACTGAGCGATGAGTTCGGACGGCAGGTCGAAATCGAAATCCGCTACACGCACAAAGGGAGAAAAAGGGAAACCAATGCATTTGTCGACTCGAACATGGTTTGACTGTTAACGGTATTCACTGGGTTTTTGAAAACGTTTCAGACTGCGAATAACCTGCGAACAACTGTTAGTAAGAAAAAGCAACGAGTTAGTTGCAAAAAGGGAGGCCATTAGTGTAAGAAGGAACCGTCCACGGGAACCGACACCTTCTGTCGGCTGTGGACGGGGGGAAATCGTCAGGCGAGAGACAGAATGGCCACCGCGGGTGACATCACAGAAACAGCAGCCGGTTCGACTGGAGCGCATCCAGCCTCGCGCCAGCCTCGTTTCACGTGGCGTTACGACCACAAGCTGGACGCCCAGGGGCGAGTTCCCCTGCCGGCCAAGTGGCGCCCGGAAGACCCCTCGAGCCTGTCCCTGATGGCGGTGATGATCCGCCACCCTTCGGAGGCGGAATTCGTGATGGTGCTGCCGGTCGAGCAATTCGAACGCTTCAGCAATCCGATCTGCCAGGGAGACTTCACCGACCCGCTCCGTTTGGCCGAGCGGCATGACTACGTGGACCGGATCATCGAGCTGGAGCTCGACAGCGCCGGGCGCATCTGTCTCCCCAAGGAGATGCGCGGCGCCGCCGGATTGACCGACGATGTGATGTTCGTCGGGTGCATCGACCGTTTCGAATTGTGGAATCCCGAGGCCTACAAGACCGCGCGTCTCTCGGAACACCTCCTCAAGAAGGTCCAGAACCCCCAAAGGACATGAAACTGCCGGCACTTCTCAACCCCCTGTCTTGGTTCTCCCCGGGTCGCGGCACCCCGCGCTCGAACCTCTCGGCCCACCCGGCCAAAGGGAGTCTTGGTGGCGTTCCCCTGGGCTCGGTGAAGGCCCTGCCGGAGACCCTGGCCCGTCGCTTCTTCTCGTTCGAGAACCAGCGCCTCCAGAATCGCCCCCCGGGACAGAGCCTGATCCAGGGCGAACTGCAACTGCCCGCGGTGACGCCCGTGCGCAACGATCTGGCCGAAGACGATGTCGAGCTGGTCCGGCGGCGCCGGGAAAGCCGTCTCCTGCACGAGACCCGTCCGCCGGGCGCGGGCGGGACCCACGATCCGGAATTGGCCGTCAACCGCCTGCGCAACCGCGCATCGGCAGCCAGCCGTCTGGTCGGCCAAGACTGAACGAACCCCGGCCGAGTGTCCCAGTTTTCACACCAACCCGTTCTACTGACCGAAGTGGTGAGCGCGCTCCAACCCAAGGCACACGGACGCTACCTGGATGGCACGCTGGGCGGCGGGGGGCACGCCGAGGCGATCCTCGAGGCCAGTTCCCCGGACGGTTTCCTGTACGGCTGCGACCGCGACCCCGAGGCGCTGGCCGCCGCACGCGAACGACTCAAGCCCTTCACCGACCGGCTCGAGACCCACCACTGCAATTTCACCGAGGCCGACCGTTGGGTCGCCCCGGGCTCCCTGGATGGCGTCCTCCTCGACCTCGGCGTCAGTTCCCACCAACTGGACACCCCGGGTCGGGGATTCTCCTTCCAGGCGGACGGCCCGCTGGACATGCGGATGGACCAGTGCGGATCCGGCCCCACCGCCGCCGATCTGGTGAACAGCCTGCCGGCCGACGAATTGGCCGACCTCTTCTGGAAGCTCGGCGATGAGCGGCATTCCCGGCGGATCGCCCGGGCCATCGAGACCGAGCGCCGCAATCGCCCCTTCACGAGCACCGGCCAACTGGCGCGGTTCATCGAGCGCATTTGTCCCCGCCGCGGGTCCCCGACCCACCCGGCGACCCGCTGCTTCCAGGCCCTGCGGATCGCCACCAACGACGAATTGAAATCGGTCGAAGACGGTCTCGAACGCTCGTTCCGCCTGCTCGCCCCCGGAGGCCGCCTGGCCGTCATCAGCTTCCAATCGCTCGAAGACCGTCTGGTGAAGGAGTTCATGCGCCGCGAGGCCAGGGACTACGATTTCGACGGCCCCGAGGACCACCCGGATTTCCGGCGTCCGCGCCGTCCGCGAGGGCGGGAACTCGCGCGCAAAGGCATCGTGGCCTCGGAATCCGAGCTCAGCACCAACCCCAGGTCCCGCAGCGCCCGGCTGCGGGTCCTCGAGCGCCTCCCGGAACCATGAGCGCCAAGCACCGTTCCGAGATCCGACCCGGCACCATCGTCCGCGCCCTCCTGGGTTCCGCACTGATCGGGACGCTGGGATTCCTCTGGATCCTCCAGAGCCGAGCTCACCAGCGGCTCCAGGACCAGATCAGCCAACTGCGGACCCAATGCACCGCGTTGGAGCGCTCCATCGGGCGCGACCAGCAGGAGATCGAGAAACTGCTGACCCGGCCGGCGCTCATCCGCCGCATCCAGGAATTGCGGCTGGGGCTGACCAACATCGCCTACCGCCAGGTGATCCATGTCACCAACCCGGTGCCGGGCAACGGCCCGACCCTGGAACTCACCCGCGACAACACCCGTCCGACCGCGCCTGCCCCCCCCATGGCCGTGGCCATCCCACGCTGACCGTCCTCCATGACCACCCCGTCCACCCCCGACAAGACATTGA
The DNA here is from genome assembly GCA_964386625.1 of uncultured Akkermansia sp. GTDB lineage: Bacteria > Verrucomicrobiota > Verrucomicrobiia > Limisphaerales > UBA9464 > SXXZ01. Next base: position 37,358 of record CAYLTF010000002.1, read on the forward strand.
GCGGACTGACCGTCCTGTTCTGTGCCGTGTTCGCCGGGCTGGCCGGAAGGTTGGTGTACATCCAAGGGATGCGTCCGGATTCCCCACGATACACCCTCGGTGCATCCCCGGCCCGGACCACCTACATCCCGGCCCCCCGCGGTGAATTGCTCGATCGCCGTGGCGAACGCCTGGTGTATTCGCAGTTCACCTACAACCTGCGGGCGAACCCGGTGGTGATCAGCAACCAGGCCCCCCACTTGGCCGCGTTGCTGTCGCCGCTGCTGTCGATTCCGGCGGCCACCCTGGAGGAACGCCTCAGCATCCGGCCGGAATTGCGTTGGAGGGCCAACCTGAGCACCAACCGCGGGGGCCTTGTCGCCACCCAATGGGTGCAGGTGCTGCACACCAACCAGAGTGTCCTGGTGGCGTCCAATCTGTCCTTCGTGGAGTGGACCCGGGTCCACACCAACCTCAAGACCTTCCGATCCCCCGAGGAACGCCGCCTCTTGGCCGCGTCGGCCGAGGTGGCCCGACGGCGCACCAACAGCGCCCCCATCGCCTGGTGGGATCTGCCGAACCGGTACCGGTTCCGCAAGGAGATCGCCCGGACCAACCGGGAGATCAACCTCGCCCTGAAGCGGATCCAACCCCAATTGAAGGAAGTCCGTGAAAACGGGATCACCGCCGAGATCATGGAACGGCGAGTGATGCCCCACGGTGAACTGGCGATGCCCGTCCTGGGCACGACGACCAACGGATCGATCCCCATCGTGGAGTACCGCACGGCCACGAACCGCATCCGTGTCCGCACCCGGGAACTGCCACCCGAGATCCACGGCGCCGACGGCATCGAGCGGCAATTCAACGACGAGCTCCAGGGCGTGGCCGGCCAGGCGGTCGTCCGTCGCGGCAAGGGCCGCGAGTTGGCCGGCAGCCGGGAGTTGGACCTCGCGCCGCAACCGGGGGCGAACGTCCGCCTGACCCTCGACGCCAACCTCCAGTACGTCGCCGAGAATGCGTTGCGCCATGGGATGGCAAAACTGAAGCCCAACTGGATGTCCGCCATCCTGGTGCGCCCCTCGACCGGCGAGATCCTCGCCTTGGCCAACGCCACGGACCCCGATTACTCACCGGCTGGGCAATCCCACTCGGCATCGACGACACCGGCGGGGGCGGCACGGCGACCCCGCCATCGGAACCACGCGGTGTCCGAACTGGTGGAACCCGGCTCCACCTTCAAGCTGGTGACCTACTCGGCCGCCCTGGAGGCGCTGCCGGGGCGGAACCTCTCCCCGAGTTCACGCATCGACTGCGAGGGAGGCACCTGGCGCCCTCCGGCCGGACGCAAGAAGCCCATCGCCGATGCGCGGGGCCACAAGCTGCACACCGTGACTCTCGAGGAGGCCTTCGCCGCCTCCTCCAACGTGGGCGCGGCCAAGCTCGGGTACGCTCTCTGGGATCCATCGGCCCCACCCCGATCCACGGCCCTGGTGAAATACGCCGAGGCCTACGGATTCACTCGGCGGACCGGCATCCTTTGCGGAGGCGAACCCAACACGCGCATCCCCGCCTGGGACGGCCTCGGGACGCAACTGATCCTCTCCTACGGCTACGGTCTCTACGCCACGCCGCTCCAGGTCGCCATGGCCTACGCGGCCGTGGCCAACGACGGCGTCCTCATGGAGCCCATGCTGGTCAAATCGGTGGAGAGCCCCTCGGGTGGGGTGATCCGGAACCTCGCTCCCCGCCCCGTGGGCCGGGTGGTCCGCTCCGAAACCGCCAAGCAGCTGGTGCAACTCCTGACCGCCGTGGTGAGCCCCAAGGGCACCGGCAAGGACGCGGCGCTCGACGATTACACCGTCGCCGGGAAGACCGGCACGGCCAACAAGATGACCCAGGCGCACATGGCCGCCGGAGTCACCGCCCACTTCAGCACGTTCGTCGGGTTCCTGCCCGCCGAGAATCCCCAGATCTGCCTTCTGGTCTGCGCCGACGAACCGACCGGATCGGACGGACGGGCCGCGTACGGCGCCGCCTGCGTCCCGGTCTTCAAGGAGATCTGCCGGGAAACCGCCAGCTACCTGACGATCCCACCCTCCCCCGTGTTGGCGGCCAATGGCGCGGCCGCCGACCGGTCCAACCTCACCCGTCACTGAACATGCTGACCGTCGATCCCATGATTCAGTCCGCGCCGACGGTGCCGGCCTCCATCGCGCCCGCCACCGACTGCCGTCCGAAGCGCTCGAACCTCGGAGGCGGAGACGCGTCGCGGTTGCGCCGCGGCGCACCGGAACGGAACGTCTCCGCCACCGGGTCGGTCTCCAGCCGTCTCGGCACGGCTTCTCGCGAGCATCCCTTGCAGCGGCTGGAGCTCTGCAGGATCGACCGACAGGGGCGCATCTCGGCGGCCACCGCGGCGTTCGTCCACGCGCTCCTCACGGGATCGGGCCGACGCCCGGCCCTGCTCACCGCCGAGGGAGGGCTGATGGCCGGGCGCCTGTTCCCGCAGCGACCGACGACACGCGAGGCGACCGAGTGGGAGCGCCTGCTCGCCACCCATGTCCGGTCCGGAGGCGATTGCCTCGTCATCGAGGAGGATTCCGAGATCGAGGGACTCCTGGCCGGCGTCTCGCCCCGTTCCGTCATGCGAGCGCCCACCGCTCCGCGGACCCGGATCCGTTCACAGGCGCTGCATTGGCGGGGCAGCCGGATCGAGGTGATCTGCGACGATGGCACCGCGCGGACCGCGCATCTTCCCTTGGTGGGACAGTCGAACCTCCGGGCACTGGACCTGGCCCTGGACCGGGTGCTCCAGGGAGGTTCCTGCCCGACCCGCATCCTCGCCGGGCTGCCACTGCTCGATCCTCCCACGGGGCTCCTGGAACCGGTCCACGCCGGACAACCGTACGGGGTGTTCGTGGATCGGGCCTCCTCCGCGACCGACCTGGCCGAACTGATCGCCGAGGCCCGCACCTTGTCGGGACGCCGGATCCTGCTGGTGACCGGCATCACGGGCGGCGCGAGTCCCGATGAGCGGCAGGCCCTGGGCGCGGCGGCCGCGGCGGCCGATGAAGTGGTCCTCACGGCCGACAATCCGCGCCACGTCCCGATCACCTCCCTGTTCGCCGACCTTCAGAAGGGGCTGGGCGGACGCGGACTGGAAGTGCCGGACCGGCACTCGGCCATCGCGACGGCCATCCGCATGGCCCGATCCAACGACCTGGTCCTGATCGCCGGCAAGGGAGGCCATCCCGTGCAGGAGATCGGCAGCGCGGTCATCCCGTGGGACGACCGGTCGCACGCGCGGGACGCACTGGCCGGACGCGGGTGGGTGGGGGACTCCCTGTGACCATGATTCCCAAACCCCATCTTCTCGGAGTCTTGGCGGGTCTGTTCATGGCCTCGGGCCTGGTCGTCTCGACGACGCTGCTGACCCGCACCTGGCTCAAGGTGGCCGACGCCGAGTCGATCACCGTGACCGGGTCGGCCCGCCGCAATGTCAGCTCCGACCTCATCGTCTGGCAGGCGTCCATCACCGTCGAGAACCCCACGCTCCTCGGCGCGCAGGGCCTCCTGGCCCGACAGGAGGCGATCACCCGCGATTTCCTCGTGTCCCAGGGGATCACCAACGCCCAATTCCAGCCGATCGCCATCCAACGGATCCAGGTTCGCAGTGGCAAGCAGTCCAATGAGGGCGACGGTGATTCTGAAAGCCCCAACACCCGTTTCCGACTCAGCCGGACCATCGAGGTCCGTTCCTCGGGGATCGACACCGTCCTGGCGATGGATGCCCGGGCCTCGCAGTTGGTGAACCAGGGCATCGAATTCACGGCAGCGGCCCCGCAATTCATCTGGACCAAGGCGGGCGAGGCCAAGATCGAGATGCTGGCCGACGCGGCACGCGACGCCCGGGCCCGGGCTGAGCAGATCGTATCCCAAGGCGGACGATCGATCGCCCGGATGCGCTCGGCCAAGATGGGGGTCTTCCAGATCACTCCGCTCTACTCCACCCAGAACGCCTGGGATGGCATGAACGACACCACTTCCCGGGAAAAGACCGTGACCGCCGTCGTCAACGCCAGCTACGCGCTCCAATGATGGAACCGACGTCCCTCCAGTTCATCGCCGAGGCCTCCGGCGGAATCCTGCACCCGACCGGTGCCGGCGGAGTGGTCGTCTGCGGGATCTGCACCGACTCCCGTCGGCTCGAGCCGGGCGAACTCTTCCTCGCCCTGCGTGGCGAACGGTTCGACGGGCACGACTTCCTCGGTGAACCCGGCCTGAAGGCGGCCGCGGCCGTGGTGGTGTCTTCCGACCGCGTGACCGACGTCCCGCAAGGCATCCCAGCCATCGGTGTCGACGACACCCGCGATGCTCTCGGGAAAATCGCCGCGGCCCACCGCCGACGTTTCTCGCTGCCGGTGTTCTGCGTGGCCGGTTCGAACGGCAAGACCACCACCAAAGAGCTGCTGGCGTCCCTCCTGGCGACGAGCCTGCCCACCCTCCGGTCCCAGGCCAGCTTCAACAATGACATCGGGGTTCCATTGAGCCTCCTCGGACTGGATTCCGGCCATCGGGCGGCGGTGCTGGAGGCCGGCACCAATCACCCCGGTGAACTGGAGCCGCTGATCCGGATGATCGCCCCGCGGTACGGGTTGATCCCCCAGATCGGCCGGGAGCACCTGGAGCACTTCGGTGATCTCCACGGGGTCCTCGAGGAGGAGAGCGCGCTCGGCGCAGTGCTGCCCGCGGAAGGGGTCCTCTTCCTGAATGGCGACTGCGAGGCGGCCCGACCACTGGCCCAGCGCACTCGGGCCCGGGTGATCCGGGCCGGATTCGGTCCGGACAACGATTGGCAGGCCCGGATCCTGGAAAGCGACTGGCACTCGACCCGATTCGCCGTGACCGCCGCCCGGGCGGAATGGTCCGGCAACTATGAGATCGCCGTGCCGGGCCGGCACATGGTCTCCAATGCCGTGCTCGCCCTCGCCGCTGCAGCCGAACTGGGGATCCTTCCCGGAGCGGCCCGCGAGGCGCTGGCCCGATTCTCCGGAGCCAAGCAGCGACTCCAATGGTCCGAGCAGCGCGGAATCCGCTGGTTGGACGACACCTACAACGCCAACGCCGACTCCACCCTGGCCTCGCTCCAGACACTCGCGGACCTGCCCTGCTCCGGGCGCCGGGTCGCCGTGCTGGGCGACATGGCCGAGTTGGGCGAGCACACCCAGGAGGCCCACCGGGAGGTCGGAGCCGAGGCCCGACGATTGGGCATCGATGTGCTGGTCTGCATCGGAAACTCCGCCGACGACACGGCCCGAGGCGCCTCGGGCCTGGGGCGCATCCTCCGGTTCCAGGACGTCGAGCAGGCGGCTCCCGCGCTCCGCCCTTTCCTGCAGCCCGGGGACTGCGTCCTGGCCAAGGCCTCCCGAAGCAGCCGGCTGGAACGTCTGTTCGAGGCGCTCAAGGCGGAATCCGCCAATTCCCGGAACCCCGTCTGACCCAGCATGCTCTACAAGCTCTCAGAACTGTTTCCGCAGGTCCCTTGGACGGTGTTCAAGTACGTCACCTTCCGGAGCGCCGGCGCGGCGGTCACCGCCCTGGTGCTGAGTTGGCTCTTGGGGCCACGGGTCATCGAAGCCCTCAGGAACCTCAAGTTCCGGCAGGATTACCAGCCGAAGGACGTGCGAAGCCCCGGCGACGCCACCGCGGCGGCCGCAGACTTGGCCAAGCGGGGGACGCCCACCATGGGAGGGGTTCTGATCCTGCTCGTCCTGGACATCTCGGTGTTCCTGTGGGCCCGCCCGAACGCGCAGGTGATCCTCACCATGCTCTCCCTGATGGTGTTGGCGTTCCTCGGATTCTACGACGACTGGCTGAAGGTCTCGCGGCAGAACGCCGCAGGTGCCAAATCCCGGGTGAAATGGATCGTCCAGATCGCGCTGGCGGTGGTGGTGGGGATCTACCTCTGGCAACTGCCCTCGACCCGAACCCTGGTGAGCGACATCCAGATCCCGTTCTTCAAGGATCCCATCCTCCGCGCCGCCCCCTGGATCGGCATTCCGCTCGTGGCGCTGACCATCATCGGCAGCTCCAACGCGGTGAATCTGACCGACGGAATGGACGGCCTGGCCATCGGATGCACCCTGATCGTCGCCATGGTCATGCTCATCCTGACCTACCTGGCCGACAACGTGAAGCTGGCGACCTACCTGCAGATCCCGCACGTCCGGGGAGCCAGCGAACTGACGGTCGTCTGCGCCGCGTTCATCGGTGCCTCGCTGGGATTCCTGTGGTTCAACTGCCATCCGGCCGAGGTCTTCATGGGGGACACCGGTTCCCTCGCCTTGGGCGGAGCGCTCGGGATCATGGCCGTGCTGATTCATCAACCGCTGGTGCTCCTCATCGCGGGCGGGGTCTTCGTCGCCGAGGCTGGCAGCGTGATGCTGCAGGTGGGCTGGTTCAAATACACGCGGCGCAAATACGGCGAGGGACGCCGGATCTTCCGCATGGCCCCGCTGCACCACCATTTCCAGAAGCAGGGATGGAAAGAATCGAAGATCGTCACCCGCTTCTACATCGCCGGAATCCTCTGTGCCGTGGTGGCGCTGAGCACCCTCAAGATCCGATGATCACCCGGACCACGATCGACATTCCACCCGTCCAAGAAGGAATCCCATGCGCCACGAGCGCGTTGTTCCTTGATCGGGGGCGTTTCCATCGTTTAATGGCGGTCTGTCCTCGGCCCCGGACGACCCCGTCAGCCCCGGGCCACAGCACCTCGGAGATCCGTGCAATTCCCGTCCCGTCCACCATCCGTTCCATCGCGCCCCGTCCCGAGGGAGCCACGGGGTCCGGACGAACCGTGCGCCCGTCCGGTTCTGCGCGCCGGACCCGGCCGGGTCTCACCGCCGCCATCCGCGCGGCACATCCCCTTTTCGTCTCGACCCGGGTGGAGGACCCGGTTCGGGACGAATCCGTCACAACCCCATCCTCGATCCAAGAAGCACCGTCCATTCGCCTAACCCCATGAGCACACCCAACACCCCGTTGCTGCCGGGTTCCAAACTGGAACAGGCCGCCAAGAGCAAATCCACCTTCAGCATCGCAGCCTTCATCTTCAGCGCCCACGTGGCGGTGTTCCTGGTGGTGCTGCTCAATGGCTGCAACAAAGAGAGCAATACCGCGGGCACTGAACCGCCGGCGGCCACCAACCAGACGGATCTGGCCGTCCAGCCCGCGCCCGGAGCCGGCGACACCAACGCCACGGCCCTGCCGCAGGGTCTGGACACCAACACCGTGGCCAACCCGCCGGGCGGCGTGGTGACTTTCCCCGGCAACCTGGCGGCCAACACCAATGCGCCGGCCAACACGATCGTCCCGCCCGATCTGGGCACGGGCATCGGCACGGCCACCACGACCCATGAGGCCGCCGCCGGCACCGAGTACAAGATCAAGAGCGGCGACATCGCCTACAACATCGCCAAGACCCACGGCATCTCTCTGAAGGCTCTCAAGGAGGCCAACCCGAACGTGGACCTGGGCAAGCTCAAGGTGGGGCAGACCATCCAATTGCCCGCCGCAGGGGCTTCAACCGCCGCTGCCGGCTCCGCCTCCGCGGGAGGAACCGCCACCAAGGCCGAGCCGGCGGTCGAGTCGGCGTCGACGGGTGCGACCACCGCGTACACGGTCAAGGGCGGAGACACGTTGAGCAAGATCGCCAAGAAGTTCGGGACGACCCCGAAGGCGATCCGCTCGGCCAGCGGTCTCAGCAGCGACAAGATCAACGTCGGCCAAAAGCTGAAGATCCCGGCCAAGGGCGGAGCCACCGAACCGGTTGACACGGCCCCGAAGGCACCGGCCGAGGCGCTGCCGACGGCGCCGGCGATCCCCGCCCCGGTCACCCCGAGCACCGGACCGGGCCGCTGAGCCTCGCCTGGAACGGGTGTCGGGCCGAGGCCCGACACCCGCGACATCCGGGACCTGAAACCCAGAGCCACCGATCGCCATGCGCTCCACCTCCATCCTGCTGCTGCTGACAGTCAGTCTGCTGCTCGCATTGAGCTTCACCATGCTGGCCAGCGCCGTGATGATGGAATCGCGGTTCTCGAGCCTGGTGACGACGCAGGCGGTGGCCATCGTCATCGGAGCGGGGTGCATGTGCCTGCTGTGGCGCAAAGATTACCGGATCTGGCTCGACCTCCACTGGTGGTTCTATGGTCTCGCCATCGTGGCGTTGGCCCTGGTGCTGTCGCCGGCCGGAACCTACCGCAACGGAGCCCAGCGGTGGATTTTCGGCATCCAGCCGGCGGAATTTGCGAAAGTCCCGCTCTTGTTGACACTGACGGCCTGGGGCGCGCGGTTCGGTTCGCGAATGCGCTTCGGCAGCACCCTGTCCACCTTGGTTTGGGGGCTGGTCCTGCCCGGGCTGGTGGTGGTGCCCTTCCTGGGACTCCTCTACAAGCAACCGGATCGTGGAACCATGATGCTCTTCGGCATGGTCACCGTGGTGGTGCTCCTCCTGAGTGGGATGCCCAAGCGTTTCGCCATCATCCCGACCCTCCTCGGGGCCGGGCTCGGAGTTCACTTCTACAATTCCAGCAAGATGGTCCGGGATCGTATGGATGCGTTTCTCCATCCCGAGCTCTACCCCCAGACGACCGGCTCGCAGGCGCTGAAGTCGCTGGCGGCGCTCCGCGAGGGAGGCCTCGAAGGGGTGGGACTCGGTTCCGGGGTCATCAAGCTCACCATCCCGGAGCAGCACACCGACTTCATCCTTCCGGTGATCGGTGAAGAACTCGGGCTGTTCTTCACGCTCGGGGTGCTGGTGGCCTTCGTCGTCATCCTCCTGTGCTCGGTACGCATCGCCGCGCGCGCGGCCGACGTCGAGGGTCGCCTGCTCGCCGGCGGCATCGGGTTCCTGATCGCCTGCCAGGCGATGATCAACATCGCGGTGGTGACCAATTCGATGATCAACAAGGGCATGCCCCTCCCATTCGTCAGCCGCGGCGGCTCCAGCGCGGTCAGCATGCTGATCCTGGTCGGCCTCCTCCTCTCGATCGCCCGCCGGGCACCCGAGACGTCCGATGCGCCGCGCCGCAACGGGAACAACCCCTTCGAGACGTCGGACCTGGAATCCCTGCCCGCCCAATGAAAACGACCGCCGGCTCCAACACCCATGTCGCCATCGCCTGTGGCGGCACCGGTGGCCACCTGTTCCCGGGCTTGGCCGTCGGCCGCGAATTGAGCGCCCGGGGAGCGCGCGTGACGCTCCTGATCTCCCCGAAAGAGGTCGACCAGGAGGCCGTGCGCGGACTGACGGGCATCCGCACGGCGACACTGCCGGCGGTGGGGCTCCAGGGGAGGAATTACGCCGCATTCGTCCTGGGCTTCGCGCGGGCTTGGGGAGCGGCAAGGCGACGCTTCCTGGACAGGTCCGACGCCCAGCGCCCGCCGGATGCCGTCCTGGGCATGGGTGGGTTCACGGCGGCGCCGCCGATGATGGCCGGTCGCCATCTGGGTGCCGCGACCTTCCTGCACGAGTCGAACACCATCCCGGGCCGGGCCAACCGGTTGATGGCGCGCTGGACGCGGGAATCCTTCACCGGGTTCGAAGAGACCGTCGGACGACTTGGCGGGGCCCGGGTGCAGTGCACAGGCACGCCCGTCCGGGAGCAGATCGCCCAACTGCGCCACCACCGGGATGCGGCCGCAGCAAAGGCCCGCCTCGGACTCGACCCGGCCAAACCGGTGCTCCTCATCACCGGCGGCAGCCAGGGTGCCCGGGGGCTCAACCAGTGGGTCTGCGCCACCCTGCCGGGCCTGGCCGCGGAATTGCCCGACCTCCAGTTCGTCCACCTCTCCGGCGCACCGGACCATGAGACGGTCCGGGCCGCCCACCAAGCCTTGGGCGAACGATCCATCGTGCGGCCGTTCCTCGCGGAAATGCATCTGGCACTGGCCGCGGCCGATGCGGTGGTCAGCCGGGCGGGCGCCTCTTCGCTGGCGGAATTGGCGGCCCTCAGGCTCCCCTCGGTCCTCATCCCGCTGCCGACGGCCCAGGACAACCACCAGTTCCACAACGCCGACGCGCTGGCCCGCCGCGGAGCGGCCATGCTGCTGACGCAGAACGCTCCCGATCCGCAACGGCTTCGATCCGGGATCATCGCCGTCCTGAAGGACGTCGAGCTGCGCTCCTCCATGCAGCGGGCCCTGGGCGAGATGGATCGTCCCGAAGCGGCCTCCGTCATCGCCGAGAGCATCCTCGAGCACCTTCGCCAACCCTTCACCCAGGCCGTGCGCAGGCGATCGCCCTCGCGATCGCTGCCCTCGGCACCCCGCTGGATCCCCTTCAAGGAGGCCGCATGAACACCCCGCTCCGACTCAGCCAGGAACCGGTCGAACCGGCCATCGAGGCAGCCGCCGCCCACGCGGAGGACATCTCGAACACCTTCCGCGACCTGCAGATCATCCTGCCGCCCGACACGGTGATCCGTCGGGACGAACCTCTGGCCCGCCGGACCACCCTGCGGGTGGGCGGCCCGGCAGACCTGTTCATCGAACCCGGGTCCGACAACGCACTGGCCAGCATCCTTGAGATCGCGCACCTCCGGGGTCTTCCGGTGTTCATCCTGGGGCGCGGCTCCAACCTGCTGGTCCGGGACGGCGGGATCCGGGGTGTCGTTGTCTCGCTGGCCCACCCCCACTTCTCCCGGATCGAGATCGACGGCGAACGCATCACCGCGGGTGCCGGTGCCCGGCTCAAGAACATCGCCCACGAGGCCCGACGCGCGGGACTCGGAGGGGTGGAATTCTTCGAGGGCATCCCCGGATCCCTCGGGGGTGCCTTGCGCATGAACGCCGGCGCCATGGGGGCGTGGACCTTCGACGCCGTCGAGGAACTGCGGTGCATGAGCCGCTCCGGCGAGATCCTGACCCTGCCCGCGCGCGAGGTTCCCGTCGAATACCGTTCCTGCCCCCTCTTGCGCACCCACATCGCCCTGGGCGCGGTCCTTCGAGGGCGGCCCGACGACACCGACGTGATCCGGGGCAAGATGGACCAGTTCTCCAACAAGCGGTGGACCAGTCAACCCAACCAGCCGAGCGCCGGTTGCACCTTCAAGAACCCGCAACCCGCCCTTCCCGCCGGTCGACTGCTCGATGAGCTGGGGCTGAAGGGAGCCCGGGTCGGCGACGCCATGGTGAGCGACGTCCACGCCAACTTCTTCGTCAACCTGGGCCAGGCCAAGGCTGCCGATGTGCTCGAGCTGATCGAACGGGTGCGGACCCGCGCCCGCGAGGTGCGAGGCATCGACCTGGAGACCGAGGTCGAGATCGTCGGAGAGGACGCATGAATCGACCGCTCCACATCACGGTGCTCCGCGGCGGTCCGTCTGCGGAACGCGAGGTTTCGCTGCGGTCAGGGGCGGCGGTCGCCCAGGCGCTGAGATCCCTAGGGCACCGGGTCGACGAGGCGGACCCCTTGCCTGGAGACCTTCGGATCCCCGAGGGCACCGAGGTGGTCTTCCTGGCCCTCCATGGCACCTACGGTGAAGACGGCACGGTGCAATCCGAACTCGAGGAACTGGGGCTGCCCTACACCGGCTGCGGAGTCCCGGCCTCGCTCTTCGCGTTCGACAAGATCCTGACCAAGCGCCGGTGCCTGAAGGCCGGCGTCCCGACCGCCCGCTTCGAACGGTTCATCGACGCCTCGGCGCCGTGGCCCGAGGGGTGGGCTCCTCCGGTCGTCCTCAAGCCGACCCGGCAAGGATCCAGCGTCGGCCTCCAGTTCGTGGACCGGGTCGAGGATTTTCCCCGCGCGCTGGCCGAATCGCTCAGCCATGGCGGAGAGGTGCTGATGGAAGAGCGCATCGTCGGCCGTGAGACCACCGTCGGCATCCTCGACGGCTCGCCACTGCCGGTGGTGGAGGTCCGCCCCAAGGCCGGGTCGTACGACTACGCCAACAAGTACACCGCGGGTCGCACCGAGTATTTCTGCCCCGCCGATTTCGACCCGCTCGTCACACAGCGGATCCAGCAGGCCGCACTGGCCGCCTTCCACGCCATCGGAGGCCGTGACTACTCGCGGGTCGATGTGATGGTCCGCCCCGACGGCTCGCCGGTGGTCCTCGAGGTCAACACGCTTCCGGGGATGACCGAGACCAGCCTGCTGCCGAAGGCGGCGGCGGCCGCAGGCATCCCGTTCCCGCAACTCTGCGAACGCATGGTGCACCTGGCCCTGCGCCGAAAGGCCCCAACCCGATGAGCCTCTTCGGTCGATCCCATGAAAACCGCAGGCGCCCGAAGGGCGGCACCGTGCTTCAGGCGAAGCTCTCGGCGGACGCCTCCGACGAGGGGTCCCCGCTGCTGAGGCGCTGGATTCTCCGGACATCGGTGACCCTGGTCCTCGTCGCCTCGGTGGTGACCGGCGCCTGGTGGGTGCGCGAGCACTGGATCAACCGCATCCCGGCCCTGGCCATCCGGGAAGTCGTCGTCGAGGTCGACGGGGTGCTCTCGCCCGACGAGGTGCGTCGCCTCGCGGGCATTCCGCTGGGCCGCAACATCCTCTCGGTGGACCTGCCCCAGCTGCGCGATCGACTGCAGAACCATCCGCGCATCGCCTCGGCCCGGATCATCGCCGAATTCCCGGGCAGCCTCCTGATCCGTGTCCGGGAACGCCTGCCGCTCGTCGCCGTCGAGCCGCTGGCCAAGAACGGGCTCCAGGCCCGCTATCTGCTCGATGAGACCGGGCACCTGCTGCTCCCGCTCGATCCCGCCAGCGCCCCCGCCGAGGCCGTGGCCGCCGAGAGGTCGCTGCCGGTGCTGCTCGGCTATCAGGCGCAGCGCCCCACGGCCCAGGCCGACACCTTGCGGGCCCTCGAATTCCTCAAGACCTACGAGTCTGTCGCCCCGGGATCGCTGCCCGACATCCGGTCGATCTCCATCGCGGAACCCGGGGTCCTGGTGGTCACCACCGACACCCAGGCCGAGGTCACGTTCGCCGCCCGCGACTACGGCACGCAATTGCAGCGCTGGAGCGCCATCCTGGTCCAACTCCGCGATCTCAAGGAGTCCCGGACGATCCAGAGCCTGGACTTGAGCGTGTCACAGAATTCCCCCATCCGCTGGAACGATTCCCCCTCGGCCACGCCTCCGTCCGAAGCCCCGGAACGAGGCGGCCGCCCCAAACCCAAACGCATTCCCCGACGATCCCATGTTTAAGGACTCCCCCATCCTGGTCGGTCTCGAGATCGGAACCTCGAAGATCTGCGCCGCCATCGGCGAAGAAAACGAGCGGGGCGAGTTCACCCTGCTCGGCATCGGCCAGTCCAAGTCGCACGGGGTGCGCAAGGGCGAGATCATCGATCCAGCCAAGGCGCAGGAGGACGTCCGCGCGGCGCTGGGCAATGCCGAGGAGCAGGCCCAGGTCACCGTGCGCAATTTGTTCCTGGGTGTGACCGGCCGCCACATCGAGGGCTTCAACAACACCGGCATGCACCCGGTGGCTTCGGACGACCGCCTGGTCACCCCGCAGGACGTCGCCGATGCGGCGAACAACGCCAAGGCCATCACCCTGCCTGCCGAGCACACCATCCTGCACACCATCCGGCAGCGCATCTGCGTCGACGGGATCGAGGTCTCCGACAACCCCGCCGGGATGCTGGGCCGCAAGGTCGAGGCCCATGTCCACGTGATCCACGGCAATTCCCTGCGGATCCAGAACTCGATGCGCCTGGTTCAATCGCTCTCCATCGAGGTCAACCAACCCGTCTTCAACGGCCTGGCCAACGCCCAGGCGGTCCTGACGCCGGAGGACAAGGAGAACGGGGCCCTGGTCATCGACATCGGGGGCGGAGCCACCGAATTCGTCTTCCAGCAAGGCCAGGCGATCCGCCAGTCGGGGGTCTTCGCCATCGGGGGCGACCATGTCAGCAACGACATCGCCCTGGGCCTCAAGATCAACATCGCCCTGGCCGAGCGGCTGAAGATCCAGCACGGAGCCGCGGTGGTCGCAGCCGGCAGCCAAGGCAAGTCGGTCCCGCTCGGTGAGAACGAACTGGGACTGTCCCAGCGCGAGGTCAGCCTCGAGCACCTGCACCGCATCATGTCGGTCCGGCTCCAGGAGCTCTTCGAACTGATCGCCGAGCGTTGCGCCGAGAACTGCCTGCTCGACGAGGCCCGGGCGGGGGTCTTCCTCTCGGGTGGCTGTTCCCACATCCCGGGCATCGACACCCTCGCCCAGCGCATCTTCCGCCTGCCGGTCACCCGGGCCACCTGCCGCAACATCACCGGCAATTCGGCCACCCTCTCCCACCCCGAGTTCGCGACAGCGATCGGCATCGCCCGATACGGCGGCATGCGCCTGCGCAATCGTCCGCGCACACGGTTCAGCATCCGCGACGTTCTCCCCTTCCTCCGCTGACCCCCAAGCCGCCCACCATGAACGATGCCTCGATCCGTTTCATCGCCGTCGGACACGCGGGTGCCCAGATCCTGAACGGGCTGCGCGCCCGGTCCGGAGGCCCGCTGGAATGCGCCCATGCCGACACCAGCCCGGAGTCGCTGCGGACCTCCCCGATGGACCGCAAGATCACTCTCGGGCTCTCGGTGAGCCACGGCCTCGGTGCCGGTGGCGACCCCGACATCGGCCGACTCAGCGCCGAGGCGGACCTGTCCTCGATCCGGGAGTTCACCCAGGGAGCCCGGCTGGTCTTCGTCATCGCCGGGCTCGGCGGTGGCACCGGTTCCGGCGCGGCCCCGGTCATCGCGCGTGCCGCGAGGGAATCCGGTGCGCTGGTCCTCGTCATCGCCACGACTCCCTTCGACTTCGAGCGCCGCCGCCTGCTGTACGCCCAGGAATCCCTCGAGCGCCTGCGGGTCTCGGCCGATGCGGTCCTGGCCATCTCGAATCAGCGGGTCCGCCGGATGCACGACGACCGGACCCATCCCCATGAGCTGTACCAGTTCGCCAACGAACTGCTGGCCCAGACACTCCAGGGTCTCTGGAGACTGCTCGACTCGCCCGGACTCATCCCCCTCGATTTCGCCCACATCGAACGGCTGCTGCGGGGCCGTCATTCCGAGAGCGCCTTCGCCGCCGTCCAGGCCACCGGCGAAAACCGCGCCCACGCCGCCGCCGAGCAACTGCTGACCCACCCCTTCCTCGACACCGGCGCGGCCCTCGCTTCTGCGAAGGAAGTCCTGGTCAGCGTCGCCGGAGGGGCCGATCTGCAGATCGGCGAGGTCGAGCGGCTGATCGAGGCGCTGCAGGGTCGCTGCCCCACGGCGGAATTCATCGTCGGAGCCTCCATCGACCCGTCCCTCACCGGACACCTCCATGTCACGGCGATCACCGCGCGACCGGCCGCGTCGGCACCCCATGCGCTGGTGGGATCCGGCTTCGCCCGGAATGAGGACGCGCCCGCACCGTCGCGGATCGACACGGTCGTCCACCGCTCGACGTCCCCGGTGTTCAACGGAGAGGATTTCAACCGCGAGCCCGAGATCCGTGGAGCCACCGACTCGCGACTCATCCCGCCGCCGCCAGAGCTCACCATGGAGCAGCGCCAGCGCATCCTGAACGGTCAGCGCCACAAGCCCTCCAGGCGTCGCCCCGATTCCCAGATGCTCATGAACTTCGACATCGCCCAGCGGGGCCGCTTCGACAACACCGAGCGGAACCGGCACAAAGGGGTCGATCTCGATGTCCCGACCTACCTGCGGCTGGGCATCGTGCTGAACTGAGCCGCCGGGCGTTGAAGGCGACCCGATCCGGGGCCACTGTCCGACCATGCAGCCCGCATCGCTGGAATCCCGTCGCGCCACGGTCGAGGACCTCGGAAGCCTCGAGGCCCTGTGGATGGATGCGGGCCTCCCCGCCGCGGAGCTCGGCCGGTTCCTGACCGAGTTCCAGGTGGTGACCGATGCCTCGGGGCGCATCGTCCACGCGATCGGGTTGATGGTGGAGGGCGACCAGGCCCTGCTGCACAGCGAAGCCTTCGCCTCGTCCGCCGAGGTCGAACCCGACGCCTGCCGTGCGGCCCTGTGGAAAAGGCTGAGGATCCTGGCCCGCAACCAGGGCATCTCACGGATCTGGACCCGGGAAGACGCCGACTACTGGCGGATCAGCGGCTACGATCCGATCCCCCTGGATCGGCTGCCGGCGGATCTGCCGTCCTTCCTCTCTCGCGAAGACGGATGGTGGTGCTACCAGAGCCCGGATCCGGCCCAGGCCGACCTGTTGATCCAGCGGGAGATGGCCCTTTGGAAGACCCAGCGGGAACTGGATTCGCAGAGCTTCCAGCAACGGATCAAGGTCTTCCGGGCGGTGGCCATGGGGCTCCTCGGGCTGGCCATGATCCTTCTGGTGGCGTTCCTGTTCACCGCGATGAAGATCAGGCCGGACGCCTTCCGCCATCTGTTCCGCTGACGGGGCTGCCCGTCAGGGGCCACGGGCATGCTGGCCATGGGAACCTTGCGGCGGACCCGAGGGCGGGAGGCGATCGATCGGCGAGGAGTTCCGGGCCGGACACACCAAGGAGGCGAGGGTGGAGAACCCTGCTGAAACAAGTGCATCCGACCCGGAACGAGCGGACGAGATGTTGGTTCTCCGTTGTCCGCCCCGCCACCGGCAAGCCGGCGACGATTGGGTTCTAGGCCCCCTGCCCCACCCCCGCAACGCCCAAATCACGTCCGGAATGGCCCGGCCGGCACGATTCTGGACAGGGGCCCGCTGCGCATGCTCCCCGCCGGACAGCCGCACGGTTCCATGGAGACCACCCGCGGAGGGCCGGGCTGGCTGGACCACATCCGCTCCTCGGCCCCCGGCCGTGGGGGCAGACCGCAGCCGACCCGGTTGAAAGGATCGGATGCACCCGAGCGAATCACCGGTAGCGCCGGCCTCAGGTCGGTTTCCATCCACAGCCCATGCTCGCACAAATCCGATCCACCTCCATCCAGGGCATCGACGCATTCCCGGTCGAAGTCGAGGTCGACTCCGGCCCCGGCCCCCAACAGATCGTCCTGGTGGGTCTGCCCGACGCCGCGGTCCGCGAATCCCGCGACCGTGTGGGCACCGCCATCGTCCACAGCGGCTTCCGGTTCCCACCGGGGCGGACCACCATCAACCTGGCGCCGGCGGATGTCCGCAAAGAGGGCCCGAGCTTCGACCTGCCGATCGCCGTGGGAATCCTGGCGGCCAGCCGGCAATTGAGCCCCACCGACCTGGGGTCCTTCGCCATGGTCGGAGAACTCGCGCTGACCGGTGCCATCAGACCGGTCAAAGGGGCTTTGGCCCGTGCCCTCAGGGCGCGGGCCGAGGGCTGCCGCGGAATCCTGCTCCCGGCCGAGAACGCCCCCGAGGCGGGCGTGGTCGACGGCCTTGAGGTCATCCCCGTCCGCAGCCTGCAGGAAGCCGCCCAGTTCCTGTCGGGCGAGACCCGGATCCCACCGTTGCAGGTCGACACACGCACTCTCTTCCGGGAAGACGACGGAGATGGGATGGACATGGCGGAGGTTCGCGGCCAGGAATCGGTGAAACGCGCCCTCGAGGTCGCGGCCGCGGGCGGCCACAACCTCCTGCTGATCGGTCCTCCGGGCACGGGCAAATCCATGCTCGCCCGACGGCTGGCCACCATCCTGCCGCCCTTGACCTTGGCCGAGGCCCTCGAGGCCACTCAGATCCACAGTGTCGTCGGCCAACTGGCTCCGGGACAGGCGCTCGTCACCCGACGTCCCTTCCGGTCGCCGCACCACACGGCCAGCGATGCGGGCCTCCTGGGTGGCAACACGCACCCCACCCCGGGTGAGATCTCCCTGGCCCATCATGGAGTGCTCTTCCTCGACGAACTGCCCGAATTCAAGCGGACGGTCTTGGAGACCCTCCGCCAACCGCTCGAGGAGGGGAAGGTCACGATCAGCAGGGCGGCCGGAACGGTGGTGTTCCCCGCGCAATTCATGCTGGTGGCGGCCATGAATCCCACGCCGGACGGAAAGATGCCGGCCGAGTCCCGTTCCAGCCCTCGCGAGATCCAGTCCTATCTGGGACGCGTCTCCGGGCCCCTCCTCGACCGGATCGACCTGCACGTCGAGGTGCCCGCGGTCCGATTCACCGATCTCGACCGGGCGCGCCCGGGTGAATCGAGTCACGAGATCCGCCAGCGGGTCGAAGCGGCGCGGGAACTGCAACGCCGGCGACTGTCCGGCCGGTCCATCACCTGCAACGCCCGGTTCGGCCCCCGCGAGATCCAGCAATTCATCCGGCTCGATCCACACACCCA
Organism: uncultured Akkermansia sp.; assembly: GCA_964386625.1. Taxonomy (GTDB): domain Bacteria; phylum Verrucomicrobiota; class Verrucomicrobiia; order Limisphaerales; family UBA9464; genus SXXZ01. Next base: position 55,615 of record CAYLTF010000002.1, read on the forward strand.
ATCGCTGCTCAAGCATGCATTGAACGACCTGAACCTCTCCGCCCGGGCCTACCACCGCGTGCTCAAGGTGGCCCGCACCATCGCCGACCTGGGCGGGAGCGAGGCGGTGCGGCTTGAGGACGTGTCGGAGGCGATCCAGTACCGTTCCCTGGACCGCCAGATCTGGGGATGATCCGTGCGATCGCCGCCGAGGCTCCTGGAAACGGTGCCCGGACCCGAGGCTTCCCGTTTGAATCCGGGATCGCGGACTGCTTTGATGGCTCCCCGATTCCATGAAACGCATCCTCCTCCCTCTCGCCTTGGCGGCCGCCGTGCTGTCGGCCCGCGCCGGGAACCTCGCCGACCAACTGGCGATCCAGACCTGGACGCTCCGCAACCTGAACTTCGAGCAGACCATCGAGTTCGCGGTGAAGCACGGCATCAAGGACCTGCAGGTCATCGGCAACCACGTCGACCCCAACGCCTCGAAGGAGGAGTGGGCCAAGAAGAAGGCGGCCCTCGATGCCGCCGGCCTGCGTGCCTACACCTTCGGTGTCGCCGGCACCTCGACCGACAAGGAGAAGAACCGTCGACTCTTCGAGTTCGCCAAGTTCATGGGCATCCGGTTGATCATCGTCGAGCCCGGCGATTTCAGGATCTGGGACAACCTCGAGGAGTTGGCCAAGGAGTACGACGTGCGCGTCGCGGTGCACAACCACGGCATCAAGAGCCTCTACGGCAACCCGGCCGTGGTGAAGCAGATCGTCCAGCACCGGGATCCGCGCATCGGTGTCTGCATGGATGTGGGCTGGATCACCAGCGCCGGTTTCGACGCGGCGAAGGTGTATCGCGAATACAACGGCCGGGTGTTCGACCTGCACCTCAAGGACAAGCGGGTCGAGAAGACCCAGGGGGACGACGTCGCATTCGACACCCACATCGGCGAGGGACAGGCCAACTACAAGGGGCTCTTCGCCGAATTGCACCAGAGCGGATACACCGGCCGGCTGGCGATCGAGACCGACAGCGGCGACTTCGCCAAGAACCCGAACGAGTTCGTCGCCAAGGCCAAGGCCTTCGTCGAGACCCACGGCAAGGCGCCGCTGAAATAGGGCGCGCCGATCCAGGACCCGCGCATCGCAGAGGCTCCCGGGAACACCGCCTTCATCCACGATCCCGGAGTCGCCTCGAAGCCCATGCCCGATCACCCCATCGACCCCGGACAGGATCCCGACACCCTGTTGATGCTGCGCGTCAAGCAGGGTGATCGGGACGCCTTCACCGACCTGGTGGATCGGTGGAAACATCCGGTCATCGGCTTCATCTACCGGACACTGCCCGATCCGGACGAGGCGGAAGACCTGGCGCAGGCGACCTTCGTCCAATTGTGGAAGACCGCCGGTCGCTATCAGCCGACCGCCCGATTCTCGACCTTCCTCTTCACCATCGCCCGCAATCTCTGCCTCAACGAGATCCGCAGGCGGGTGCGTCATCCGGCCGACTCGCTCGACGAGCCCAGAGCCGAGGATGAGGACCACCCCCTTCGACAGATCGAGGACCGCAACCAACCCGGGGCCGCGGCCGAGGTGACACGGACCGAACTCTTCACCCTCGTCGAGAAGGCATTGGCGGCACTGCCGGAGAAGCAACGGACCGCGCTCATCCTGTGTCGTGATGGCGAATTGAGCTATGAGGAGATCGCGGCGGTCCTGGGCACCTCGCTGCAGGCCACGAAGTCCCTGATCCATCGGGCCCGGGAGACCCTCAAAGGGCGGCTCAAGCCCTACCTCGGTTCCGGGGAGTGGCAACCCGATCAGTCCGCCCCTCCCGGATCACCGTAGGTCTCCAGGACCCGGAGCCCCCGGGAGAACGGATCAACCCGGTCCTGCCGCACACGGGTGAAGTCCGGGTGCCCCGCATGCGGAGGCTCTTCCCGCGTGACTTCGCCATCCCCCCTGCGAAGCTCCCGCCCGCGTCTGAACATGAAGAAATCGAGCCCGTCCCCCTCTCACGTCGTGTCCCGTTCCGGCCGCTTCTCCGATGGCCCCAGCCAGGAGGTCGCCCGGTTCTCGCAGTCCGTTTCTTTCGACTGGAGATTGTGGTCCCACGACCTGGTCGGCTCGATGGCCCATGCGACCATGCTCGAGAAGATCGGCGTCCTGACCTCCAGGGAATGCAAGGACATCGTGGCGGGTCTCAAAGCCATCGGCATGGAGATCGAGGCGGGCCGCTTCCAGTGGAAGGAGGAACTCGAGGATGTGCACATGAATATCGAGGCCGCCCTGACGGCCCGTGTTCCGGCCGCGGCGAAGCTGCACACGGCCCGTTCCCGCAACGACCAGGTCGCCCTGGACGTTCGCCTGTGGCTGCGTGACGAGATCGAGTCGTTGATCGGCGAGCTGCGCTCGCTCCAGCGCTCGCTGGTCAAACTGGGACAACGCCATCCCGAGGTGATCATCCCCGGCTACACGCACCTGCAGCGCGCCCAGCCCGTCTTCTTTGCGCACCACTGCCTGGCCTATGTCGAGATGTTCGACCGCGACACCGGCCGCCTGGCCGACGCCTTCGGCCGCCTGAACGTGTGCCCGCTCGGGGCCGGGGCCATCGCCGGGAGCACTTTGCCCCTCGACCGCGAATTCGTGGCCTCGGTGCTGGGCTTCACCGACGCCAAAGGACGGCCGCGGATCACTCAGAACTCCATGGACGCGGTTTCCGACCGGGATTTCCTCATCGAATTCAGCGCGGCCGCGGCCCTGATCGCCGTCCACCTCAGCCGCCTGTCCGAGGACCTCATTTTGTGGGCCTCCAGCGAGTTCAACTTCATCCGCATCGCTGACGCCTACACCACCGGCTCATCGCTGATGCCGCAGAAGAAGAACCCCGACATCGCCGAGCTGACCCGCGGCAAGTCCGGCCGGGTGATCGGCAACCTGGTGTCGCTGCTGGTGCTGCTGAAGGGCCTGCCGATGACCTACAACCGCGACCTCCAGGAAGACAAGGAGCGCCTGTTCGACACGGCGGACACCATCCGTTCCTGCGTGCGCCTCACTGCGGCGATGCTCGACCACACCAGTGTCCATGCCCCGGCCTGCGCCGCCGCAGCCCGGGACCCGCTGCTGCTGGCCACCGACCTGGCCGACTACCTGGTCAAGAAAGGCATGCCCTTCCGCCAGGCGCACCATGCGGTCGGTGCCGTGGTGGCCTTCGCCGAGAAATCCGGCAAGCGGATCGACCAGCTCACCCTGGCCGAGTACCAGGCGATCGAACCGCGTTTCTCCGCCGATGTCTCCGGCCTTTACGACCTGGAGAAGGCGATGCGGCGGCGCGAGCTGCCCGGTGCACCCGGGGTCCGGCAGGTGGCCCGCCAATTGGCCCGCTGGAAAAAGGAGCTGGGCAGCCTCGGGTGAGCGGATGGAAAACCCACGCCGCCACTGCCACGCGTTGACGCTCGACCCACGCACCGCCAGCCTAGCCGACCATGTCCAATCGCTTCTGGAACCCCTTCGGATGCCTGCTGCTTTCCTGCGTCCTGTGGGTGGGCTGTGACGAGCGCCCTTGGGTCAGCGGCAAGGCCGACCCCAAGGAGGAGAACAACTACCGCCAGGCGGAGGCCTACCAACGGATGAACCAATACGCCAAGGCGGTGGAATTCTACCAACGCGCCTTGGATGTGAACCCTCGCAACGCCGACGCGCACCTGGGACTGGGCATCATCCACTCCGATTCCGCCAAGCTCCCGGAGTACGGCTTCGCCTACTACCACCTCCGGCGGTACGTCAGCCTCTCGGGCCGGACCAACGACCTCATCGTCAACCAACTGATCCGGGCGACCGGGCTGCGCCTGGCGGAGATGCACGCCGACACCATCGGCAAGATCCAGACCCAGGGCCAATTGGAGCAGATGCGGAAGGAGAACGAGGAACTGCGGAAATCGGTGCTCTCCCTGAGCAACCAATTGCATGCGACCTCCCCGCGGGTCGCCGGCATCTCGGCACAGGCCGCCGGTGGCACCAACGGACCGGTGGCCGAGGCACCCCGCTCGGTGGCACCGCGCACGCAAACCACTCCAGGCAAGGCTCCAGAACCGTCGGCCCGCACGGCCCCAAAATCCTCGGATGGTCCTCCTGCCAACGCCGCGAAGAATGCGGGCCGGACCATCGAGCCTCGAAAACCCTCCACTCCGAAGACCTACACGCTCAAATCCGGCGACACGCTGGACAAGATCGCCAAGGCCCAGGGGATCACACTGAAACAGCTCCAGGCCGCCAATCCGGGGCTGGACACCCGCAGCCTGAAACCGGGGACGCCGATCAAGGTGCCCTGACGCGACCGCCCCCGGACCATGGCCCCCCGGATCGCCCTGATCGCCTCGGCTCTCTTCTGGGTGCTGATGAACGGGCTGCTCTGGCAGGCCGAATGGGGTGGCCGGTTCACCTCGGGCTCGGAACTCTCGCCAGCCCTCGTTTGGCAGAAGATCCTCGACTCGCCCGATTCCAGCGTCCTGAACATCCGGCACCAGGGCAGGAGCATCGGTTCATTCGAATGGCACCCTTCGGTGCTGGAGTCCTCGCGCACCAACACCCCCGCTGGCGCCTCCGCTCCGACCATCGAGGGGATGGTCTCCGCTCCGGCCGGACACCACCTGCGGGCCTCCGCCCGCTTCTTCGGCAGCGATACTCCGCTCGACCGGTGGATGCTCCTGGCGAATGTGGAATTCTCCCCATCCAACCTCTGGGAACGGGTCTCGATCCGCGTCGATCAACGCCCCAGAAGTTGGGAGATCGAGGCCGAGTCGGGCTCGGAGGAGATCCGCATGACCTTCGAGGAGGGGCGGCGGCGCTTCGAGCAGACATTCCGGACGCGCGACACGGCCGCGTTGCAACTGATGCTCGCCCCCTACATGGGTTCCCTGCCGTCCGGGCTGATCCCGGAAAACGCCCTGGCCCGCCCTGAGACCCTGATGCGGACGGTGTCGGTCGATGCCCGCTCGGACTGGATGCAGATCGGTCGGAGCCGCATCCGGGTCTATCGACTGACACTCCGGATGCCGGGGCAACTCGAGGCCACGGCCTTCATCAGCCGGGCCGGTGAATTGCTGAAGATCCAACTGCCCGACCGGATCCAATTGATCAACGAAGCCATCGTCGGACGCTGAACGCAGGAGACCCGCCCATGATCGAACTGGAAGGATTGACCAAGGACTTCGGCTCGCTGCGCGCGGTCGATGGCATCAGCCTGCGGATTCCGCGCGGCGAGTTCTTCGCGGTCCTGGGTCCCAATGCCGCCGGAAAGACCACCACCATCAAGATGATGGTCGGACTCATCCGCCCGACTTCGGGCCGCGCCCGGATCGCGGGATTCGACATCCAGGAGCAACCGCTGGAGGCCCGCTCTCGACTCAGCTACGTCCCGGATTTCCCGTTCCTCTACGAGAAGCTCACCCCGGCCGAGTTCCTGCGTTTCACCGGGCGACTCTTCCGAATGCCCGACGCCCGGATCCGGTCGGGTTGCGACGAGCTGGTGCCGCGATTCAACCTCGAGGATTGGCTCCACAAGCCCATCGAATCGCTGAGCCATGGGACACGCCAGCGGATCGCCATCGCCAGCGCCCTGCTGCACGACCCCGAGGTCTTCATCATCGACGAACCGATGGTGGGACTCGACCCGCATCACGCACGAGTCGTGAAGGACATCCTCCGGGAGCGGGCCACCCGGGGCATGACTGTCTTCCTGAGCACCCATCAGGTGAGCGTGGCCGAGGAGATGGCCGACCGGATCGGAGTCTTCCATCGCGGGCAGGTCATCGCCTGCGGCAGCGCCGCCGGGCTTCGGGAGCAGTCGCAGACCAGTGGATCGCTCGAGGCCGCATTCCTGGCCCTGACCCGCGGCGAAGGCGCCCGGACGGAACCGGCCTGAGTCGAAAGGCTAACTCCCGAGGAGTTCCCGGGCCCCGGACTCCAAGGATCAGGCTTCAAGACAGGGGCCCGGCCCCATCTGGCTGGGGCGAAGGTCCAGGACCACCGACAGTCCGGGGCGGGCGCTTGCCGGATGAGGATCAGATCTCCTCGCCGGGAGAGACGTCGTCAGGATTGATGGCCTTGGGTGCCGACGAGAGGAGCTGCTGGGCCAGTTTGCTCAGGCGGAGGTTCTCACGTTCCAGGCGCTCCAATTCGGTGGTGATGAAGAACACATCGCCCCGGTCCATCTCCTTCTCCACGGAGGCGATGGCATTGTTGAAGCCCTTGTCTCCGACGGGACCGGCCGTCTCCTTGAGCGCGGTGATGCGATTCCAGGCCGCCTTGCGCTGACCATGCGAGAGGGCGGTCCGCGCGAAGGTGAGTGTCTCTTTGGTCTCGGTGTTCACCGCTTGGAGCATCTTGCCATAGGCGTGGCTGTTGAGCCCCGACTGCTCCTGGGCCTCTTCCAGCGGAGTCTTGCTGGCGGCCACCGCCTCCAAGGTCTTGGTCAACTCCGCGGTGTCCATCAGCGGAGAGCACAGGATGATTTCCAACTCGTGGAACCGAGGATCGGCCTTGACGCGCTTTCCGAACTCGGCGGCGGCCGTGTCGCCCTCACGGAGTCCCACGAGACACAAACGGGCCACCAGGCCACCATCGATGAGCTTCCATGCTTCGTCGACGGTGGCGGCTTCCACCACATCGAGTTCGAGGCCTGAGATGCAGGACAACAGACGAGCCCTGTTCCCGAGATCGTCGTCCACCACCAGCACCGTGTGCCGGGAACGCGCGGATGAATCCTGATCGGAGGGCGCCTCGATCCGGATGAATTCCGTGTGCTCCCGGAGGGACGGCTCCAACTCGGTGATCTCCTCGGGCTTCAGTTCGAGGACGACGCCGAGCTGCCCCCCCTTGCCCAGGGTCGATCGGCCACGTCCGTGGATCGCGGTCAGCCAGTTCACCCAAGGGCCGGCCGAGAGCTGCTGACGGAGAGTCACCACTTCGTCAGCCAGCGGGGCCAGCTTGTCCACCTCGGACCGGAGCGTCTTGTTCGCCGCCTCCAACTCTCGGATGCGGGTCGCGTACTTGGCGATGTTCTCGGCCATCTTGGCGTCGGCTCCGCTCACCGGAGTCGCCTGCTGGATGGCCTGCTGGATGGTCTTCTGGAGAGAGCGGATCTGGAACCAGAGCAATCCGAGACCCAGTGTGCCCAAGACGCAACCTCCGGCCGCCGCCATGAACTTGATCTGGCCCGTTTCCTGGAAACTCCGGGTCGAAGACTGGACGATCGACCGCTCCAGCACCCCAAGCCTCGACTCCATCTCGTCGCGCGAGGCTTTCAAGCGTGCCAGGATCTTTGGCCGATCCTGCTCGCCATAGGGGAGGCGGAAATGGGTGAAATCGGAGAGAAAGCGTTCTTGGAAATAGGACTCCAACTGGCTGAACGCCTTCTGATTCTCGGGCTTCAGTCCGGAGGTCCCCAATCGATGCAGCCCGTTGGCCAGGGAATCCTTCAGGCCGATGAGGCGTCGGGGCAGGTCGTCGGGATAGGAGTCGGGATCATCGGAGAGCACCTTGCCCAAGAGGGTCAATTCCATGCGGACCTGCTCGGCACCGTCGCGGGCTCGGGAAAGTTTCTCGAGCAGCTCGGTAGGCTTGGAACCCAGGGCGATCTCGAGGATCAACCCCAAGACCGCAATGCTGACGATGGCCACCACCGAGGTGAACCATGCCTGTCGCAAACTGGTCTGGATTGAGGTTTCAGACATGGTCGACCGGACCGCCACGGACGGCATGATGCCGTTTTATGGGTATCGGTTCGGTCGCCCGACAACTTGAGCACTCAATCGTTCCGGCGGACCCGGGTGTCGACCTCGTTCCAGCGGGGATCCGGGTCCGGAAAATCACGATTGCAGTGGAGACCTCGGCTCTCGGTCCGCTGCAAGGCGCTGGCCACGATGATCTCCGCCACGGTGGCGAGGTTTCTCAATTCGAGCAGGTCGGCGGTGACGATGAAGTCCCAGTAGTACTCGCGGATCTCATCCTGGAGATTGGCCAGGCGTTTCTGGGCGCGACGCAACCGCTTGGTGGTCCGCACGATGCCGACGTAATCCCACATCAGGCGTCGGATTTCGTCCCAATTGTGGGAAACGACGACCATCTCGTCCGGGTCGGTCGCACGGCCCGTCTGCCAGGGCGGAATCGAGACCGATGTTCCCGTGTGCTTCGAAGCCAAGACACGAAGCGCTGCGCGATGCGAGCAGACCAGAGCCTCGAGAAGCGAGTTGCTGGCCAAGCGATTAGCGCCATGCAACCCGGTGCAGGCGACCTCACCGACGGCCAGAAGACCGGGCAACGCCGTCTGGCCATCCAGGTCGGTCTCGACCCCTCCACATTGGTAATGGGCGGCGGGAACGACCGGAATCCAGTCGCGGGTCATGTCGATGCCGAACTCGAGGCAACGGGCGTGGATCGTCGGGAAATGCCCCAGGATGAACTCGCGGGAACGGTGGGTGATATCGAGATAAACGCAGTCGGCTCCGGTGCGCTTCATCTCGGAGTCGATGGCGCGAGCCACGATGTCCCGGGGTGCCAATTCCAGGCGGGCATCGTAACGTTGCATGAAACGCTCGCCGCCATGCCCCCGAAGAAACCCTCCTTCTCCGCGGACCGCCTCCGAGATGAGGAACGATTTGGCCTGCGGATGGAACAGGCAGGTGGGGTGGAACTGGATGAACTCCATGTTCAGGATCGGCACCCCCGCACGGTACGCCATGGCGACACCGTCTCCCGTCGCGATATCGGGGTTGGTGGTGTACAGGTACACCTTGCCGCACCCACCGGTGGCCAGGAGCACGGTCGGCGATTCGAAGACATCGACCCTGCCCTCCGGGTTGTTCAGCACATAAACCCCGACACACCGGTTCGGCCCGGGCAAGCCGAGCTTGGCGGTGGTGACCAGATCGATCGCCAGATGGTTCTCGAACACCGAGATCGACGGGTTCGCCGCCACCGCGGCCAATAGGGCCCTCTCGATCTCCCGGCCGGTGGCGTCGGCGGCGTGCAGGATCCGTCGCTTGGAGTGCCCCCCTTCTTTGGTGAGGTCCAACTCCTTCCGCCCTCCGGAGCCGGGGATGTCGCGTTCACTGAACTGGGCCCCCAACCGCATCAGTTCGGCGATGCGCTCGGGCCCTTCTTCCACGATGGTGCGGACCGCAGGCTCATGGCAGAGCCCGGCTCCTGCCTCCAACGTGTCCTGGACGTGCAACTCGAAGCTGTCTTCCCGACTGGTCACCGAGGCGATGCCGCCTTGGGCCCAATTGGTGTTCGAATCGGCACGATTCTTCTTCGTGATGATGGCGACACGCCCGTGGGCGGCCACCTTGAGGGCATAGGTCAGCCCGGCGACACCGCTTCCGAGAACGATGAAGTCGAACGAATGGGGCTGGGCCGTGGACATCGGTCCTAGGATCCACTCGGGCCGTGGTACTCGATGCGGACGATCTTGGTGTCCGAATTGTTGCCCCAGTCCTTTCCGTACTCGATCAGGTAGAGACAACCGTCGGCACCGAGTTCCAAGTCCATGGGCCGCTTGAAGGTCGTCGCGGGCATGAACCGCTCCATCATCCACTTGCCGTCCGGAGTCTTGGCGATGTTGTCGTTCTCATCGAGTTTGACCGCGATGATCCAGTTGCGGGACCACTCGTAGATGAACAGCGTGTGATCGAACTCCTTGGGGAGACGGTGCGGAGACCGGTTGTTCGGATCGAAATAGTAAACCGGTCCGGCCATGGCGGTTCGGCCCCCGGATCCCACCGCAGGGAACCGGGTCGATGCGGAGGCCGGATAATAGATGAACGCAGGCTGAGCGGGCGGCAGGTCTTGGATACCCGTGTTGTTGGGAGAGGTGTTCTGCGGGTGCTGGGGATCGAAAAACGCCCCCTTCGGATCCCATGCCTCAGGCTTCGGAGGCAACACCGGGAGATTGTTCGTCTGCCCCTTCTTCTTCAGTTCCTCAACCTGCTTGCGCACCTGCTCGTAGGCCTGACGGGCGTCGTTGGCCCGTTGGCGATCCACGAAGTTGACCTTGGCGTAGGGACGATTGTCGCCAACGAACATCGGCCATCCGAAGAATCCGGGTTTGCGCGCCTGGTTCACCTCGTCGAACCCGGCTGAGCCGCGCTTCGGATCGGAGTGCCCGGAATCGGGACCCACCTCTCCCCAGTAGAGGAAACCGGTCTTGCGGTCGACCGAGACACGGAAGGGGTTCCGGTTGCCCATCACATAGACCTCGGGTCGGGTGCCCGCCGTCCCCGGCTTGAAGAGGTTGCCCTCGGGGATGTCATACCCGCCCTCCGCCCGGGGCTTGATCCTCAACACCTTGCCGACCAACGAATTGGCGTTGGCCGCGGTGCGCTGACCATCCCAGGGATAGCGGCCAGGACGCTCATCGGACGGGGAGAACCCGTCGGAATCGAAGGGGTTGGTGTTGTCGCCGATCGACATGTAGAGGTTGCCGGCCGCATCGAAGGTCAGCGATCCACCGACATGGCAGCATTGCTCGCGCTGGGTCTCGACATCGATGATCGGCGTCTCGGTGGCCAGATCGAGTTGGTCCCCCTTCACGGTGAACCGGGACACCCGGATGATGCCGACCTTGCCCTGGGCATTGGTCGTCGTCTCGGGCAACGATCGGTTGACATAGATCCAATGGTTCTTGGGGAACGCCGGGTCCAAGGTGATACCCAGAGCGCCGTCTTCGAGACCGGTGAAGGTGGGCAATTTGGCCGCGACCACCGTGGAGCGCGTGTCTGGCTTCCAGACCTTCACGATGCCGGCTCGCTCCACCCAGAACACGCGACCGTCCGGCGCGACGGTCAACTCCATGGGATCGACGATGGTGTCTTTGCGGGCCCCGTCCACCAGGGCGTCCTCATCGAGCACCACTTTCTTGAACAGGGATTCCTGCGGCATCCAAGACCCTGGGGAAGACGATGGCGTCGGGGCCTGAGCCAAGAGGCGACTCGTCACCGCCAGCGCCAAAACAGCGCAAAAACCGAAGGAGTTCATGCATCAAATCCGACCGGAATCCGCGTCAACAATCAAACCCGATTTGGAGAGCACGGCGTGAAAAAAATCGCTCGCGAGCGACCTGCAGATCGGCGCGTTCCCGCACACCGGTCGTCACGATCGGTCAAGCCCCACCAAGGATTGCCGATTCGATGGGCCGCAGGCGGCCCACAGCGCTTTCCACCAATACGCGGATCCGGGGATCGAGGTCGCCACGGCGCCCTCCCGCGTTGGGATTGCTCCGCTCGCGCTGGTAGTGTTCCAGGGCGACCAGGATCCTGCGCGCCTGCTGGAATCTCCCCAGCAGTTCCGGATCAGCTTGTCCGCCCGGGGGACGCGCCTCGTAGCGGGAACCCAGATCCGACAGGTACCTCAACTGGGTGATCTTGCGATCCAGAACCGGGCCCTGAGCGACATACGGCCACTGCTGGAGCGCCTCGGAGAGCCGAACGACGCTGCGTCCCAGCGGCGAATTGGTGGAACGAGCCACCTCGACCGTCTCTTGAAGGATCGCCTTCAACTGCCGATCCAGAACCTCGACACTGACATTCTGCGAGGCGGTCCGAACGTAGAACGCCGTCGCCTGCACCGCCCACCACTTCTCGACTTCCAAGAGACTTTGGAACTCGGAGGGATAGGCTCGGAGAAGAGCAGTCTGCCAATTCAGGGTCTGGTTGAAGGCCATCACCAGCCTCCCAAGGGAACCGGTGCCCCCCCCCATCGATCGAAGATGGTGAACGAGCAGTGCGGACGAACCTTGGAACCATTGAAACTGGTTCGTATCGCTCGCCAGCCCCTCGGCGGGAAATGCCAGGGATTCGAAGCCAAGCGGGGGACGACCGGCGATCTTCGCGGAGATCGCCACCAAAGGATCCATGGACCGCTGGAGATCCTTGAATTCACGGTTGAGCTGCGGCACCAACTCCCGGCTCGCCTCGCCGATCAACAGCGTCGTGATGCCCTCGGACATCCACAGCGGAATCGGATTGAGTTGGCCCCCGTTGCCACGGTTTGCGATCTCCAGCAACAGCGCTTCGACCACCGTCCGGACCAGTAGGCTCCAATGAACCCGGGATTGGAGTTCGATCGTGTACCGCCACCCGTCGGCAAATGGATTGGCTTGGATGCGCGCCGGCGTGTCCCGGGCATTCGGGGGCACGATACGAACCACCATCGACCCGTGGTAGCGGTCTTCAATTTTCAGGATTCGGAGAACCTCGGCTTTGATCCGCTCACAGGAAACCGACAGCAATGGCGGACTCAGGACAACAAGCCCCTGGCCATCGAGCGGGCGCAGAGGCGTCAGTGCGATTGCCCGTTGGGAACTCGCAGGAACCAGAACGGGTTTCGCCGGGGGCTCTTCGGGCAATGCCGATTCACCCACGACCAGAAATTGGCCGGACTTGCTACGGGTTGGAACGCTGGAAGGCCGGCGGATCAATGAATCCACCTGTGCTTCCATAACGAGGCTCCAAGAAAGGAACCACCAAACCCATGGGAAGAGGTTGCATCGATTCCTCATGGGAAGCCGGATCACGGGGCAACGTTCACGTTGCGGACGGTTTCGGGGGCGTCGTCGAGGAAGGCTTGCTGCCGGAACCGGAATCGCTGGCCGCCGATGACTTGTATCCGGAGCTCCGGTAGTCGGTGATGTAGAAGCCGGACCCCTTGAACAACAGGCCAGCACCGCCACCCACGCCGCGCTTGACTTTACCCTTGCCCCATTTCTTTCCGGGACAGACCTCTTTTGGACACACGGTCAACGGCGCATCACTCATGCGCTGAGACACGTCGAACTGCGCTTGGCACTTCAGGCATACGTATTCGTAGGTGGGCATGGCTGATTCGGTTACAATTCTTGGATCAGGAAGCAATGGTTAGCAGCTTGGCCGAAGAAATCCAGTCTGGGGTGACCCCATCGTCTCTGGGTTTCTCTCATTTGCCCCCCCTGCTTCCCAGAAGGTTCAAACTTCGAGAACCCCCAACAAAAGCTGCGCGGAAGGTTTGCGTGGTTGAGGCCAGGGACCCCGCAGCCAACTCGGTGAGGAGGCGGCACGGGTGTTTTGCTTGGGTATATCGCTCGAGGGTTCGACTCAATAAAAAAGCCGGACTCCAGAGGAGTCCGGCTAGGAAAGGTTCGGCGGCTACCTACTC
>CAYLTF010000003.1:0-12903 GCA_964386625.1 uncultured Akkermansia sp.
CGGTGGCGGCGGTGGACCTCAACCTGGGATGCCCCGCGCCGGTGGTGTACCGCAAATGCGCCGGCGGCGGGTTGCTGCGCGAGCCACAGCGGATCGATGCCATCCTGGGAGCCCTTCGCCAGGCCGTGACCCGGGTGCCCTTCACGGTGAAGACGCGGGTCGGTTTCAGCGACGATGCCGGATGGGACGCGCTGCTCGCGATCTTCGCCCGCCACCGGATCGACCTGCTCACGGTCCACGGCAGGACCGTGACCGACATGTACCGATCCGAGGTCCGCAGCGATTGGATCGCCCGGGCCGTCCAAGCGATGCCCTGTCCGGTGCTGGCCAACGGCAATGTGCATTCCCCGGAGCGGGCCGAGCGCGTCCTGCGCGACACGGGGGCCCGGGGACTGATGATCGGGCGTGGCTGCATCCGCAATCCGTGGATCTTCGAGCAGATCCGCGAATATCGGCGCTGCGGATCCTGGCGGGCTCCGGTCGGTCGGGAGGTCCTGGACTACGTCACCCACCTCTACGAGGTCACGCGGCCGACGGCCGGATTCCGCGAACGGCTGCAGGTCGAGAAGATGAAGAAATACATGAACTTCATCGGCGAAGGGGTCGATCCGGAGTTCCTGCATCGCATCCGCAGGGCGACCACGCGCGAGGAATTCTTCGGATGCTGCCGGGAGTTCCTGGACCACGACCGGCCGATGCCGCTCCAGCCGCCAGCCCTGCCGGCGCATGGCACCCGGTCGGTGTCCGGGGACGGCTCCCCGAGCGATGTCGATCAGTAGGCCAGGAGTTCGAGGTGCTGCTGTCCCTTGGCGGTCAGCGTCCACAGTTGGCCGCGCTTGAAGACGAGCTTCCCGCAGGGGAACTGCTCAAGCGTCTTGGGGTTCACCCCGAGGAGCCGGTAGGGGCCCATGTTGGCCGGCAACTCCGAGGCGGCCCGCGGGATGGCCCGGAGTGGGATGCCGTTGAATCCGAGCGAGAGTTCCCAGGCGGCGGTCCCTTGGCGCTGGGCCGTCGGATTGGGCTCGACGGCCCCGGGGTTGCGCCTCACCCAATCGAGGGACGGACGACGGATCAGCACCCGGGTCAGCTCCGGAGTCTCCTTCAGGTGTCGGGCCAGATGGAACGGAGCGCCGGGCTTGGCTTGGGCCTGGGACCGGAAGACGGTGGCCGGGTCGAGGCCCACGAGATTGCGCCCGTTGAAGTTGGCGTGGTCATTGCGGGTCTCGCCCATGTTCGCCTTGTGCCAGGCGGCATAGCGCGAGGCCACCATGAAGGTGATCTCGAAGTGCAGATGGGCCCGGTCGGGGGTGATCCGCTGGCGAGTATTGGAGGTGCGCCCCATCCGGCCCAGCGCTTGACCTGCCTGGACCGCGGTGCCCGCCCGGATTCCCGACGCCACCGATGCCAGATGGGCGTAGAGCGTGAAGACCTCGAGGCCATCGACCTCGTGTCGGACCACCACGTAGTTGCCGTAATTGGAGAGCCCGGAGCGGGTGTTGACGTAGGCGACGGTGCCCGGGGCGGCGCACAGGGCGTCGTCGGTGGGTTCGCCGCGCCGGTCCCGTTGCATGGGCCGGATGTCGAGACCCTCATGCAATTGTCCGCCGCCGGATCGCACGCAGCCGAACTGGCCGCTGGTCCAGGGTTTGCCGGCGGTGCCCACGAAGTAGCGTTCCGCACCGCCGTCGGGATCGAGCAGCGCGCGGTTGGCGGTGGGCAATTGGAACGGCTGGGCCTTCGAGGCGAACGCCGCCCAGAAGCACAGAACGGGAAGGAGGATCCGGATCACTGGCCTTGGAAGGGATCGAATTCTTTCTTCAGCTTGGTGTCGGCCTTCGGGTCCTTGGGCTTGGATGTCTTGGAGCCGGGCGTGGCATTGGTGGAGGCCGCGTCCGCGGGCTTGGTCTTCTTTTTCTCCTTCGGGGGCTTGGCCTGGTTCTTGAGCTTGATGGCCACGTTGTTGAGACCGCGGACGAAGATGACGGATTCCTCGCGGCTCATGTCCGGGGTGAAGACGATGTACCCCTGGTCGAGGGCCTTGCGCATGAGCGGAGCGGCGATCCAGCGATTGAAGACGTTGGTGCCGTCGGACCAGCGGGCGGCGATGACCAGGCGCTGCCCCTTGGCGGCGACGGAGTTCATGTGGAGGACCATCGACCCGCGCTGGACGAATTCGACGGCGATGGCGAAGGCCTGGTCGCGTTGTTCGACAAGGGTGGCCCGCTTCACGTCGCGCTCATCCAGCACGGCCTCGCGCTGGACGGTCATCTCGACCGGATCGCTGCGGCCGACCGTGGCCTTGTTGACCCCGAGGGTTCCCAGTTCGCTGGCCCGGCCCGAGAAGTCGGTGACCTCGCGGTAGATCCGGATCTGGGCCATCTGCTTGGCCTCGACCTTCTTCTGCTGTTCCAGCTCCTTCTCCTTCTTCTTCTCTTCGGGGGTGGCCGCCTGCAGACCGGAGCAGAGGATCCAGACCGCCAGACCGAGAAAGAGGTTGAAGCGGCCGCGCTGCTCTTTCATCTTTCCTCCCAAGAGTAGAAACATCCGCGAAAGTAAATCCGAGCCATGGGACAACAATCCAACAAAATCCAGAAGCGCGCCCGCCGCAAGGCCTACATGATCCGCAAGAAAGACGCCGCCAAGGCCGCCGCGAGCGCCCCGAAGAGAAAGAAGTGAACGGGGCCATGCCCCAGCGCTTCCCGAAGACCTCTGTTCAGGAGGTCTGAATCACAGGCCACCCGCGAGGGTGGCCTGTCGCATTTCCGGCGCGGGCGTCATGCGTCTTGTCTTGGATCCGCGCCCGGGAGCCTCGGGCGGCGGATCCAGGGCTGGTTTGAGGTGCGGCCACATCGCCTGTGGGGTGGTTTTTTGACGCGCCTGGCCGTAGCATCTCCGTCCATGAGTTTCCCCTCCTTGTACTGCGGCATCGGTGACGAAGCCGGAAACCTGCTGGAGTCCCAGATCGCCGCGGCCCGCCAGTTGGGCTGGAAGCACATCGAGGCCCGCAATATCACGCTCCCCGGCTTCCCGAAGGCCAACCTCCACGATCTGCCCGATGCGGCGTTCGATCAGGTGGAGCAGGCCCTGGGGGAGGCCGGGATCTCGGTGTACTGCTTCGCCTCCACCATCGGGAACTGGGCCAAGAACGTGGAGGATCCCTTCGAGATCACGCTGGCGGAGGTCGACCGGGCCATCCCTCGGATGCGGCGACTGGGTTCCCGGTACATCCGCATCATGAGCTACAAGGTGCGGGAGGGGGCCGACCTGATGGAGGAGGAGCGTTTCCGTCGCATGCGGGAGGTGACTCGTCGATGCCTCGATGCCGGCATCCAGCCGCTGCACGAGAACTGCATGAACTACGGCGGGATGAGTTGGCGTCATGCGCTGCGGTTGCTGGAGGCCGTGCCCGGATTGAAGTGGGTCTTCGACACCGCCAACCCGGTCTTCAATGCCGACCGCACGCGTCCGGAACCGCATCCCCGGCAGGACCCGTGGGAATTCTGGACCCAAGTCCGCGACGTGTCCGAACACATCCACATCAAGGATGCCCGATGGAACCACGCCAAGAACGACGCCGACTACCATTGGCCCGGTGAGGGGGATGGTGCGGTGGTCCGGATCCTGGAGGACGCCTTCCGTCGCGGATACGCCGGTGCGTTGAGCATCGAGCCCCACATGGTCGCCGTGTTCCATGATGCCAGTGGCGCGGCGGTGCCGCCTCCCGACTCGGCGTTGAAGGACAATTTCGTGGAGTACGGACGCCGCTTGGAGCGCCTGGTCTCGGCTCTCGGGAAATCGTAGGGCGTCCGCATTGCTGCATGAGCGAGGTTTCGGCGTGCAGGGCAGGGGGATCGTCCGGTCCTGGGGCTCCGAACGCCCCGCGCCTCGCGCTGGCCTCGTTCGACGGAGAAATCCGCCATCCCGTGCTGCACCGTTCCATGATGTCTTCCCAGCGTCGGGAAAGCCCGACAAACGGGCCGTCACGCGGAGTCGGTGTCGTGTGTGAGGCGGCGCTTCGGGAACCTGCTGTGGCCCGGTCCGGTGTCTTGAGGAACATGGGTTTTTGAGCGCTGGTCGGGTGGCGATGGAATGGAGCGTGGGTAGAAATCTGAAAGTTTTTGGGAAAAGTGCTTTGACAGATCGGTCGAAGTTCCTAAAGTGCGCCCCGCTTTCGGGCCAGTGGGGTCGTAGCTCAGTTGGTAGAGCACCACAATGGCATTGTGGGGGTCAGGAGTTCGAATCTCCTCGGCTCCACCACTTCTGCCCGGAAGCAGGGGCAACGCCAACGCTCCAAGATTCCTCAAGCTTTCGGACCTTCCCCGGGCTTTCAGTCATCCCCCCTCAGCCTTTCGGTCCCCCCGATTGTTTCTGGTTTTCTCAGTGTTCCATTCTCCCAGGCTTTCCAGTGTTGCGGGGTTGCCGACCCCGACAGTTTCAACCGCTCCGATCTGCTCGAGGGATCCGAGTTTTCCGGGCCATCCCGTTTCCCCAAGCTCTCCGGGGTTCCGATCTCCAACGGTCGTCCGCCCTCTCTCATCCAGGTCCTGATCCTCGGGTCCCTCCACCCGCACCCCCGAATTCAGGCTCGCGGCTTGTTGGCATTCTGGACCGTCGTCCAGGAGTCCTGTTTCGTAGCCCCGGATCTTGGCGGACGCCAGGACCGGGGTCTCCTCAGCCGGAATCCGTTGCCCTCCCTTTTTCCCCTCGCCGCGATCAGGTCAGGTGGGCCAGGTCGACGTTGGAACCTTGGCCCGCGCCGGAGGCTTCGACCGTCTCCCCAAGGCTCGACTCCGTCCCCGTGTTTCCCATCGGCCAAGAACTGCTCCCGCGGCCTGGATGACGCTTCGCGAAGCCCCACCATGGATGCCTTTCGGGCAGGGATGGCAGGTGTTCCTCCAGGCGCCCCTTCCCGGTCCGCGGCTTCCTGAGCCAGAGAGCCTGTCCCCGGTTTCTTGCTGGTCGGTCGAGCGTTGTGCGGGTCAGGTTGGGGACATGAAGGCTGCGGTGCTTTACGGGAGGGAAGAGATCCGGGTGGAGACGGTCGAGGAGCGTGCGGTGGAGATCGGGGAGGTCCGCGTGCGGATCGGTGCCGCGTTGACCTGTGGCACCGATCTCAAGGTGTATCGCCGAGGCTATCATGCCCGGATGCTGACCCCTCCCTGCGTCTTCGGTCATGAGTGGGCGGGCACGGTGTCCGAGGTGGGGCCCGAAGCCGGCGGATGGTCGGTGGGCGACCGGGTCGTCGGTGCCAATTCGGCTCCCTGCGGCCGATGCGCTCCGTGCCAGGGTGGACAGGAGAATCTCTGCGACGATCTGCTGTTCCTGAACGGTGCCTATGCGGAGTCCATCGTCGTGCCGGCCCGCATCGTGACGAGGAACCTGCTCCGGTTGCGCCCCGGCACTCCATTCGAGGCGGCCGCGCTCACCGAGCCCCTGGCCTGCGTGGTGCAGGGGATCGACGACCTGCGGCTCAGGTCCGGCGAGCGGGTCTTGGTGATGGGTTCCGGGCCCATCGGGCTGTTCGCCGTCGCCCTGGCGGTGGAGGCGGGGTGCATCGTGACGGTTGCGGGCCGCGGGGAGTCCCGCCTGGCGTTGGCCCGACGGCTGGGGGCGTCGGTCGTGGTGGACATGGAGGGACGCGAAGATCTCGAGGCGGCGATCCGATCAACGGCTCCGGAGGCCGTGTTCGACGCGGTCTTCGAAGCGGTGGGCAAGCCCGCGGCCTGGGAGGCGGCGACCCGCTTGGTCCGCAAGGGAGGGCGCGTGAACTTCTTCGGAGGCTGCCCGGCCGGGACCTCGGTGACGCTGGACACCGGCCTGTTGCACTATTCCAACCTCACGCTGCTCGCGAGTTTCCACCACACTCCGAGATCCATCCGCGCCGCATTGGACCTCATCGAGCGGGGCGTCATCCGCGCGGTGGATTTCGTCGATGGCCGGGCTTCCCTGGAGGAGATTCCGGAGCTGTTCCGCTCCATGGCCCGGGGCAACCGGGCGGTGAAGACCTGCATTCGTCCCCAGGGCTGAATGCCGGATTGGTGATCGCCTCGGCCGCCCGTTCCCCGTATTCCCTCCGCCCCATGCATCCGATCGCAGTCGTTCTCTTGTGGATCTTCATCGCCCTCCTCGTTGTCGGTGGCCTCATGGGCTTCCTGAAGGCCCGGTCCAAAGCCTCCCTCATCGCGTCGGTGGGTTCAGCGATCCCCTTGGCCTTGGTGGCCCTGGGGCACCTGCCCGGGACCGTCGCCCTCGGTGTGCTCATCGTGCTCCAGGCGGTGTTCTTCATGCGTTTGCGCAAGACCGGCAAGTTCATGCCCTCCGGGCTCCTGCTGGGGCTGTCGGTCCTCATGGAGGCCGCGATGGTCTATTTCGTCTTCATCGCCAAACCCTGATCCGCCGTGCCTGACAACGGTCTTCCCATCTGGCGGCTGCATGCCGAGCTGATCCGCACGCTCACCCAGGGCAACCAGCTGGTGCTGGTCGCCGCCACCGGGTCGGGCAAGACGACCCAGGTGCCCCAGATGATCCTCGACGCCGGGCTCGTGCCCGAGGGGCGACAGATCGTCGTGCTGCAACCCCGCCGGGTGGCCGCGCGGACGGTGGCCACGCGTGTGGCCTGGGAGCGCCAGTGCCGGTTGGGCAACGAAGTGGGCTACCAGGTGCGCTTCGAGGACCGCATCGGTGAGGCGACCCGGATCGCCTTCGTCACCGAGGGCATCCTGCTGCGATGGCTCCAGGACGACCCCGAGCTCAGCCGCATCGCGGTGCTGATCTTCGACGAATTCCATGAGCGCAATCTGTTGAGCGACGTGGCCCTGGCCCTGGCCAAGCGTCTCCAGGCCACCCGGCGGCCCGACCTTCGCCTGGTGGTGATGTCGGCCACGCTGGAGGCCGAACCGGTGGCCCGATACCTGTCGGCTCCGGCACCCGAGGCCGCCCACGCCCCCGTGGCTGCCTCGGGTGGAGTGGTTGCGAAGGTCCCTGCACCCATCCTGGTCTCGGAGGGGCGGACGTTTCCGGTCGAGATGCGATGGCTCGAGTACGGCGACGAGCGGCCCGTCCACGAACTGGCCGCCGACAAGGTGGAGCGCATCGTCGAGGCCGGATGGGAAGGGGACATCCTGGTGTTCATGCCGGGCAAGGGGGAGATCCAATCGACCCTGAACGCCTTGGCGGCGGCCCGTCTCGGCGAACGGGTGACGCTGATCCCGCTCCATGGCGAATTGGCCCCCGACGATCAGGACCGGGCGTTCCAGCCCAGCCCGCTGCGGAAGATCGTGGTGTCCACCAATGTGGCGGAGACCTCGGTGACCATCGACGGCATCCGCCATGTGGTCGATGGAGGACTGGCCCGGATGGCCCGCCACGACGCGGAACGCGGTATCCAGACCCTGATGGTCGAGGAGATCAGCCGGGCCTCCGCCGATCAGCGCGCGGGCCGAGCCGGGCGCACCGCGCCGGGCACCTGCTGGCGCCTGTGGACCGAGAGCGGGCATCTCAACCGCCCCGCCCGGAACACCCCGGAGATCCAGCGGGCCGACCTGGCCGAGGTGGTCCTGCTGCTGCACTCGCTGGGAGTCCGGCAGGCCGCCACCTTCGATTGGCTGGATGCCCCGGACAAGGCGGCCGTCCTCCGGGCCGAGCGCCTGCTCCACATCCTGGGTGCGCTCGAGGCCGATCGCGGGTCCGATCCCGATGCGGTCCTCGGGACCGAGGTCTCCGGCTACGACCTGACCCCGGTGGGGCGACAGATGCTCCGCCTGCCCATGCACCCGCGTTTCGCGCGTCTCCTGGTCGAGGCCTCCCGCCGCGGATGCGTGCCCGCTGCGTGTCTCTGCGCGGCCCTGGTCAGCGGTCGTGACCTGCTGATGCGGGTGAACCGGGACGACCGATCGATGAGCGACGCCCGCGAGTTGTTCGAGGGCAGCACCCTGAGCGACTTCCACACGCTGCTGCGGGCCCATCAATTCGCCCGCAATGCCCACTTCTCCCTGGATGCCTGCCGTCGTCACGGCATCCACGCCCAGACGGCCCGCCAGGTGGAGGACACCTTCCAGCAACTGGTGCGCATCGCCGAGCGCGAGGGCATGATGCCCCGCGACCCGGGAAACCTCCCGGCCGAGGCGGGAGACGAAGCCTTGCTCAAGTCGCTCTGCGCCGGGTTCGTGGACCAGGTCTGCGTCCGGAAGGACTCCGGGTCGCTGGATTGCCTGCTCACCGAGGGACGCACCGGCAGCCTCATGCGCGAGTCGGTGGTGCAGCAGGCCGAACTGATGGTGGTGGGCAGCATCCGGGAGATCCCGGGTCGCAGCGGGGGAGTGCTCACCCTCCTGGGGTTGGCCACGGCGGTGAAGGTGGAGTGGCTTCGGGAGCTTTTCCCGCAGCACTTCCGCACCTCTGTCGAGCATGTCTACGACCGGCTGCACAAGCGGGTCTCTCCGGTGCGCCGCGTGCGGTTCCTCGATCTGGTGGTGGCCACCGAACATCAGCGGGAATCCGATCCCGAGCAGGCGGGTCGATGCCTGGCCGAGGCCTTCGCGCGCGGCGGTTTCGAGTTGCCCCAGCTCGACCATGAGCTCAAGCAGTTCATCGCCCGGGTGAACCTCATGGCCCGTGCCTTGCCGCACTTGGAATTCCCGGCCTTCGACGGAGCCGCGCTGGTCGCGGCCCTGGATCGGGCCTTCCGCGGCCTGACCCTGGTGAAGCAGGCCCAGTCGGCCCCGCTCCGCGAGGCGTTCCGTGCCCACCTGGCCCCTGAGCAGATCGCCTGGCTCGATGAATTGATGCCGGTGCACCTGCCTTGGCTGGAGGGCAAGCGCCTCAAGCTCACCTACGTGGAGCCCGACCCCGAGGTCGACGCCGACGAGATTCCCGGACCGGAAGCCCAGGTCAAATTGACCGAATGCTTCCAGCTCAAGGCGCATCCGACGGTGGGTGAAGACGCCATCCCGGTGCGCCTCGCCCTGCAGGCCCCGGATGGGAAACGGTTGGAGGTGGTCTCTGATTTCCCGCGATGGCGGGAGGTCGCCTATCCCAAGCTGCGGTCGCAGTTGCGGACCAAATACCCGGGGTTCGTCTGGCCTTGAGCCGTGGGCGAGGCCGGGGTCCGGGACTCCTGGCCGACCCGGATCATGGCATGGCCCGGCGGTGGACCTTGTGGATGGCGGCCTGATCGGTCGGCTTGATGACGATCTCGTCGATGTTCACGTGCGCCGGGCGGGAAGCCATCCAGAGCAGGGTCTCCGCGATGTCCCGGGCCACGAGGGGCTCCACTCCCCGGTACACCTGGGCCGCCCGAGCGGCATCGCCCCGGAAACGCACATCGGAGAATTCGGTGAGTGCCATGCCCGGGTCGAGGGACCCGACCCGGATGCCCGTCCCGTTGAGTTCGAGGCGCAAGGCCTGGGTGATGCTGCGCTCGGCCGCCTTGACCCCGCAGTAGATGGATCCGCCCTCGTAGGCCTGGTGCCCCGCGATGGATCCGAGGTTGAGGATGCTGGCGCCCGCATGGTGCGGGATGAGGGGCAGGACGGCCCGGGTCATCCGCGCCAGACCCAGCAGATTGGACTGCACCATGGCCTCCCAGTCTTCGTCCCTCCCATTCGCGACGGTGTCGAGGCCGTGCGCCCCTCCTGCGTTGTTGACGAGCACGTCCACTCGCGTCGTGAGGGACCGAACCCACTCGACGAATCCGTTCACCGAGGCGGTCGAAGCCACGTCGAGTTCGTGGAACTCCGCCTGCGTGCCGCCCCGGCGGCACGCGTCGGCCACTTGAGCCAGGCGTTCCTGGCGGCGGGCTCCCAGGAGGACTCGGGCACCCGCCTGGGCGAACAGCTCGGCTGCCGCCGCTCCGAACCCGCTCGAGGCCCCCGTGATCAGCACCCATCGGTCGTTCCACTGCATGGAGGCACCGTAGGGCCGATGGGGAAGGCGCGACAACTCCGTGCTCCCGGTCGACAGGGCGGGGATCCCCGGGGTTGCTGGGCGACAACCCCCAACCCTTCGACCGATGGGGAATAGCACCCAGCGGTCGCGCGAGGAGGCGCAAGGCTTGAAGCCTGTCCCTTGTTCGTGAAGCCTGTCCCCACATCGCATCGTGATGCGGCAGCCGAGGCGGGGCATCCACATCCGGGCCGTTCTCGGATGCTTCGACGCCGGGGCATTGTCAGGAGAACTCTCAACCGGTGGATGGCACAATCCTTGCAGACGAAAAACGATCCGGGCAGCCAGCGTGGGAAGCCGTCATGAGAATGTGGAACCTCAACCCCGGGGCAAACGCGTGAACATCGCCATCCATCCGACCTTCGGGGGCCAGGCCTGGGACTTGGAGTCGAGGCCCATGCCGTCCGACGATGCGGTCTCCGATGCGGAAATCGTGCGCGCGGTGCGTGCGGGCGACACGGAACGGTTCGGGCTGCTGGTCGCGCGGCACCAGGTGCGGCTGTTCTCCTTGGCGCGCCGATACCTTCGCCGCGAAGACGATGTCGCCGATCTGGTCCAAGACGTCTTGGTGAAGGCGTTTTCGCGCTTGGACTCCTGGCGAGGGGAGGCTCCGTTCGAGCATTGGCTGATGCGCTTGGCCACCCGGGCCTGTCTGGACGCCCTGCGCAGCCAGCGCCGCCATCGGGAAGACTCCTTGAGCGACCTCTCCCCGGAGGAAAGCGAGTGGCTCGACCGGCACGCCGCCAATCCCGAGGCGAGCGACCATCGTGCCGAGGCCGCTCGATCTCTCGTCCGGAAGGTCTTCGAGCAGTTGAGCCCCTCCCACCGGATGGTGCTGACTCTCCTCGAGTTGGAAGACCGGTCGGTCCGGGAGATTTCCGAGATCACCGGATGGTCCCAGACGTTGGTGAAGGTGCGCGCGTTCCGGGCCCGAGCCGAAATGAAGAAGGTCCTCTCCCGCCTGCGGACGGACACCTTCCTTTGAGCCGCATCCGACGGGCCGGCACCTCGGGTGCGGGGTGCGGGTGCCTGAGGCAATCCCCCACGTCCTGACGATCCCCGGCGGACGGCCCGAATCCAGGGCTACGGGTTGCTGCTTGCCAACGGTTCTCCGCCGGGGTGCGATGCGCCTGACGGGCGCAATCCATGCTTCTTTGGGTAACCACCGCCTGGTATGCAGCGTCCGTCCCTGCGGCACCGTCGATGAATCGAAACCATCTCTACCAGACTCTGATCCGCGCCGGACGCGCCGAGAAGGTGGATCCGGGCATTCCCGATGGTTTCGAGGACCGCGTCCTGAAGGCCCTGGACAGGATCCAGCCCGACGATTCATTGCGGGTTTGGGTCTCGGTCCTTTCGAAGGCCGCCTTCTCCAGCGCGGGTGTCGCCGTGACCGTCTGCCTGGGTGCCCTGTTCCTCACGGTGGAAGACGGTCGACTCCGTGTCCTCCAGGACCCTCTCACGGCGGTCCGCTCGTGGAGTGGGACGGACTCGTCGAATCCGACGGGGAATGCCGCGGGAGACGAGATCGCCACGGTGCTCATCGAGGACCTGGAAGAAGGAGAGTCTTGGTGAACACCGCGCGGATCGTGCTCGCGGCCTTGGTCATCTTCGCCGCCGGGGTGCTCACCGGCGCCGTGGGCACCGGGCTGGCGGGGCGGATCCTCCGCGAACGTCCCGGCCGGGAGGCGGCCCACAGTCCGGCGCCGCCGCGGCAGGAGGGGGCTTCCAACCGGTCTGCCGGGGCGACGTCGAAGCCCCCGGGAAATGCCCAACTCGAGGCGATGGCCCGGTGGAGCCGGGACCTGGACCTGGAGCCGTCGCAGCGGGAGCGGATCGAGTCGGTGCTGAAGATCGCCCAAGACCGCCTGCGCGACCTCTGGCTCCCCGTGGCTCCGAGGGCTCGGGGCGAGATCGAGGCGGCGCGGCTCGAGGTCGAGGGTCTCCTGACGCCCGACCAACGGCGGCGCTGGGATGAGGCCCGTCGGCGTCGGGCGGAGCCCAAGCCGGCCGGCATGCCAGCCGACGGGGGCAAGCCGTCGTCCGAGGCGGCCAATCCCCGACGTTAGCCCGCAGAAACGCTCCCGGTATCCTTCGCGCCACCAGCCAGGTGCCGAGAGATGCGCGTGGCCGGAACCTGGTCCCGTCCTTCATGGGGATCCTCCGAGGATCTTCCGACGCCCTTGCAGGACTCCGTGATGGAAATTAGCGTGTTCCATTCATGGATTCGCCAGAGTCTCCCTCCTCGGATGCCGGGGCGCCCCCGCCGCTCAGCACAGCCGTTCCGCCGGTTCTGCCGCCCTCGGGGCCCACTCCTGCGGGGCCGGGTTTCTCCAGCGCTTGTCCTCCCGTCCCGCCACGGGCTCCGACTCCTTCCCGGGCGGGTGGACTTGGCAATCGCCCGGGGGGAACCGCCTGGAAGTGGCTGGCGCTGGCGGTCTCCGTGGCGCTGGTCGCCGCCTTGCTCGTGTTGGGGTTGGTCCTCGCGGCCAGGTCGGACCTCGACTGGACCCACCATCATGCGACCCAGTCGCCCGGTGCCGCCGAATTGCGTGAAGTCCTCGTCCGGGATGCCTCCTCCGAGGACAAGGTGGCGGTCATTCATCTCGAGGGGGTCATCAGCGGCGAAGTGCTCTCGGAGATCGGAGCCTCGATGGTGGACCTGGTGAGCGACCAATTGGAGCGCGCCGCGGTCGAGGGGGTCGCGGCCGTCATCCTGAAGGTGGATTCCCCGGGCGGCGAAGTGCTGGCCAGCGACGAGATCTATTTGTTGATCGAGCAATTCCAGAACGAATACGACATCCCCGTGGTGGCCTCCATGGGTTCGCTGGCGGCCTCCGGCGGGTACTACGTCAGCGCGCCATGCCGGTGGATCGTCGCCAATGAGTTGACGATGACGGGCAGCATCGGGGTGATCTTCCACAGCTACAACTACCGCGGCCTGATGGACAAGGTGGGGGT
>CAYLTF010000003.1:13003-39288 GCA_964386625.1 uncultured Akkermansia sp.
CGGATCCTTTCCGGCAATCAGGCGTTGAAGCTCGGCCTGGTCGACGAGTTGGGCAATTTCGAGGTCGCCTTCGACCGGGCGCTCAAGCTCGCCCGCCTCGACGGAGCCAAACTCGTCTCCTACGAGCCCCATTTCCGGTTCCCGGGCTTCCTGTCCCTGCTGGGGCAGGCCCGCTCCGGCTCGGTCAAGGTGGACCTCGGCCTGCCGCTCATGTCGCGCCTGCCCGAGGGTCGCCTGTACTTCATGTCGCCCCTGCACGTGCGCTGAGGCGGCGGGACGGCCGGGCTCGACAGGAAGGTGGGGCTGATTTCACGATGTCCCCGATTTCCTATGGCTCAACGTTCGCTCCTCATCGGCATCGATTCCGGCACGCAATCCACCAAGGCTCTGGTCGTCGACGCAGTCTCCGGTCGCGTTCTGGGAGAGGGCTCCGCTCCCCACAGCCTCATTCCCGGGCTCCCGGCGGGGGCCAAGGAACAGGACCCGGCCCAATGGGTCCGGGCCACGACCCGGGCCATCCAGGCGGCCCTCAAGGCGTCCAAGGCCAAGGCTGCTGAGGTGGTGGCGATCGGTGTCAGCGGCCAGCAGCACGGGTTCGTGCCGCTCGACTCCCAAGACCGAGTCATTCGACCGGCCAAGCTCTGGTGCGACACGGTGACCGCGCCGGAGTGCGCGGAGATCACGGCCGCCATGGGCGGGGCCAAGAAGACCGTGCAAGCCCTGGGCAACGCGGTGCTGCCGGGCTTCACCGCGCCGAAGATCCTGTGGCTCAAGCGGCACGAGCCGGAGAACTTCGCCCGACTGGCCACCGTCCTGCTGCCGCACGACTACCTCAACTTCTGGCTCACTGGAGACAAGTCCATGGAGTACGGCGACGCCTCGGGCACGGCCCTGATGGATGTCCGCCGGCGGCGCTGGTCCTCCGCGGTGATCCGGGCCATCGATCCGGAGCTGGAGGGCAAGCTGCCGGCCCTGTCCTCGAGCGACCGCCCGGCCGGGCGCCTGTCGGCCAAGACGGCCAAGGCCCTGGGGCTGAATCCCGGAGTGATCGTCAGCGCCGGCGGCGGCGACAACATGATGGGAGCCATCGGCACCGGAAACACCCGCGAGGGCGTCGTCACCGCCAGCTTCGGCACCAGCGGCACGATCTATGCCTGCGCCGACAAGCCGGTGGTCGATCCCGCGGGCGAGATCGCCGCCTTCTGCGATTCCACCAACCGGTGGCTGCCGCTCCTGTGCACCATGAACGTCACGGTGGCCACCGAGATGGTCCGCACCGAGTCGGGGCTTGATCACGCCCAGTTCGAGAAAGTGGCCTCCAAGGCGCCGGCCGGATCCGATGGCCTCGTGCTGCTGCCCTACCTCGAGGGAGAGCGCACCCCCAATGTGCCGGACGGCACCGGCGTGTTCTTCGGCGTGCGTCCGAAGACGTTCACCTCGGCGCACTATGCCCGTGCGGCCATGGAGGGTGTGACCCTCGGCATGAACTACGGCCTGCGCCGGTTGGCGACCCTGGGGGTGACCGCGCGGCAGGTCCGCGCGACGGGCGGAGGAGCCAAGTCGAAGCTCTGGCGGCAGATCATGGCCGACGTGTTCAATGCCGAGGTCGTGACCCTCAAGGTGTCTGAAGGTGCCGCGTACGGCGCCGCCTTGCAGGCCCTCTGGTGCTGGCGTCGGGAGAAGGGCGAGGCGGTGGGGATCTCGGAAATCACCGACCGGTTCGTGTCCGTCAACGCCCAAGAGACGACCGTTCCCAAGCCCTCGAACGTCGCCGTCTATCAGGAGCTCCAGCAGTTGCAGGGAGAGTTGGCCGCTGCTCTTCGCCCGGCCTTCGCCCGGCACCGCCGCCTGGTGGGTTGATCGCGTCGCAGGATCGACCGGTGTCTTCAGCGCCCCTTCCCCCGAAGGGGCGCGTTTCTTTTTTTGGGCGGGCGTCTGGGCTCAGGCTTGGCAGGCCTGGAGGCGTCCCGGGTGCGCGGCATGATGCTGGTCCGGTCGATTTCCGTGATCCAGGGCGTTGGAGGCGCGGCTGATGGCAGGAACCGGGCAAATCTGGGGCGCCATGGGGACCCTTCGCGAGGGGTGCCAGCACGGGAAAACAAACCAGAAAGGGAAACCGCAGGGAGAGACGAACGCCGAGGAAGGGGAACCTGGTGCACCCGCCAGGAGTTGAACCTGGAACCTGCTGATCCGTAGTCAGCCGCTCTATCCAATTGAGCTACGGGTGCACAAAGGAGCCGCGAAGCTAAGGACGGGATGGTCTGAGATCAAGTGTTTTCAGGAAAACTTTGTTTTCGAGGAGGAAGCGATCTTCAGAAGGATCGACCTTTGGACGGTGGACTCGCACGGACACCGACCCTTCAAGCGGGCTCGATGCGCACCGTGAAAATGCCTTCGTCGGCGAAGACCCAGAGGTCCTGCGAATCGGGTTCGACCAGCAGCGTCCAGCATCGGAAGAGGGGCGGCGGCGTGTCTCCCCGGTTGGGCAGGGCCTTCGGGAGGTGTTCGCCCCCTTCGGACCAGAGATGGAATCGGGCCTCGGATTGCTGGCCCGGTTCGCTCCCGGTCAGGAACAGGACCGCGTCCAGGGCCGGATGATAGATCGCCTTCCGCAGGCCAGGTGGGGTCCACTCCTGCACTCCCAGCAGCGGTTTCCATTGCTGGTTCACCAGGTCCAGCCGCCAGAAATCCCCCAGCGGGTAGAAGGTGCCGGCGAAGGAGTGGAGACCCGGTTCCCGCCGTCCCTCCGTCCCTTCCTGGTTCCCGGCGCCGCCCAGGAAGAACCACTGCTTCCGGTCTTTTCCGGGAAAGACCTGGGAAGCCACCCTTGGCCACGGCAGCCGTGGAGAGGTTTCGGTCAGCAGTTCCCAGCGCCCGGTCTTGACGTCGTACTCTTGACGCCGGTTGTGGGCCCGGAAATTCCCGTACCCCGCGAACATGCCGAGTCGCTGGCGGATTGGATTCACATAGCCGGCTCCAGCGAAATCCAGTTGGTTGAGCGCCTTGGTGGGGATGGCCTCTGGCGGGGAGCCGTCGAGGGGCATCCGGAACACCTGCCCGGAGACCGATTCGCAGAAGACCAGTTCGTCGCCCCAGGGAGCGAACGAGCAGAACGGGATCCGGTGAGGCCCCTTGGGGTGGGCCGTGTAGCTCCACTTCAGTCGTTCCAGGTCGAAACTTTGGAGAAACGCCCCACGGGAGTCGGCAGTCACGCAGAAGAGCCTCCGTCTCTTCCAGTCGCAGGTCAGCTCGGTCGCGTTCCACTGTTCGAATCCGAAGCGGTTCTTGGAATGATGCTTCCAGATGGCACGGTGCGAGGCCAGGTGACGCATGAGATGGAACCCCCCGGCCGTGGCGGCCAGCGACAAAGCCAGCGCGGCCACCCTCCTGCGGGAAACGCGGGTTCGGCCCTCCTCGGCTTCGGAAAGAACCCGGCTGAACTGGTCCGCACCGGAGAATCGTCGAGAGATCCGGACATCCGTCGCCCGGATCAGGGCTTCATTGAACATCCACCCACGGGTCTCCCAATCGGGTGCCTGGAGCAGGCGGCCGGGCAGGTTCGGGAAATGGTATCGCTCAAGCCCAGTCCAAGCCTCGTACAGCGTGCGGCCCAGGGCGAAGACGTCCAGCCCGCGCGATCCCTCCTTGTCGGGCGGATAATACCCATCGGACCCCAGGTGCCGGTGGGGTTGGACGGAAAGGTCCAGCGATCCGTAATCACCGAGGACCGGTTGTCCATCGATGAAGAGAATGTTGGAGGGTTTGATGTCGAGATGCAGGAACCCCGCCTCGTGGAGCGCATGCAGAGCCGTGGCCAGCCGGATACCCCATCGGATCACGGTCCGGGTGGGGATCTCGGGGTTTTGCCGGATCCACTCCGACAAAGTCATCGGTCGGTATTCGGCGGGGTTCTCGGGCGCGTCCTCCGTGGCCGGATCGGCCAACGGGTATTTCTCCCAGAAGATGCCGGCGTCGGTGTTGGCACCCCAGTCGAGCAAGGGCAGCAGACCGGGAGTGTTCCGGGACACCCGCATCAGGTCGTTGCGCAGGGTGATCTGCTCCAGCAAGCGGGCCGGTTCGTTCGAATAATTCAGCTTGAGGCAGCACCGTTGGTACTGGGGGTCGCGCACCTGCAACAACCAGGAGTTCGG
Organism: uncultured Akkermansia sp.; assembly: GCA_964386625.1. Lineage (GTDB taxonomy): Bacteria > Verrucomicrobiota > Verrucomicrobiia > Limisphaerales > UBA9464 > SXXZ01. The sequence continues at coordinate 17,155 of CAYLTF010000003.1, forward strand.
CCGGCGGGACAGAGTCCCGATCGGTTCATGGTCCGGCGGAAGGGGCGGGACATCCCGGGTCATGGTGGGGAGAGATCGATCTCCTCACTGAGTAGCTGATTGTAGGCCTGGCGGGCCACCTTTTTGATGCGGTGGGCGATGAGCCGGACGTTGAAATGGCTGGTGTTGAATCGCTGGGCCACCTCTCGGGAAGAAAGGCCCTGGACGGCGTAGGCGTCGAAGATCTGCCAGTGCTGCGGCGAGACTTGGCTCTTGGCCCGGTTGAGGCACAGGACCCAGAGGTGGGACTCGGCCTCCAGCCGTTCCGCCGAGGAGAGGTCGGTCGCCTCCGGGGATTCCATCCACTGCTGCACCAGGGCCATCACCTGGGGGGAGAGATGTCGTTTCGGGGCGTTCTTGTGGAAATCGATGATGTAGCGATTGACGACGTCCGTCAGCCAAGCGCGCAGGGTCTTGGGCTCCCACTGTCCGCCGCACTTCTCTGTCTGGACAGCCAACTGTGTGAAGGCTTCCTGGACGATCTCCTCGGACTCCTGCGGGGTCAGGCCGCTCTTGGCGCAATGATTGAGGATTGGAACGCGATAGGTCGTTGAGAGTTGCTCCCAAGTCTTGTGGTCTGCGAGGTCCTTGGCAGCGGCGAGCCACTGGGCGTTGGTGGTAGGAGCGTCGAGCACAGGCTGGTGGGATGTTCTGATGTCTCTTACATCGGCGGCTACGCGAGCCGCTTGGGAAAAAAATGCTCAACACACAATTTATTTTGTAACGCGCCTGTGTGGACAAACGGGGGAATCCCTTGTTGGGGTTGGGCTCGCTGAATTCCGCTCCCGATGGCAACCTGAATCCATGGATCGGCGAATGTTCCTGGCGACGATGGGTTGGGGAGGCGGCGTTTTCGCGGGTGCCGGCCTGATCGCCGCCGAGCGCCGCCCCACGGCGCTCTCGGCCGGGGTCCTTATCGTGGGTGGAGGGGTGGGAGGGGTGGCTGCCGCCCTCGCGGCCTGTCGGGCGGGGCAGCGGGTGGTTCTGACCGAGGAGACCCTTTGGATCGGGGGGCAACTGACCTCCCAGGCCGTGCCTCCCGACGAGCATCCTTGGATCGAGGAGGCGGGCTGCACGCGCAGTTACCGTCGGTTCCGGGAGGAGGTCCGGGAGCGGTTCGTCCGCGAGTCTCCGGTGACCGCCACCACCCGTTCCCAAGCGCGGATCAACCCGGGGGGAGGATGGGTCTCCCGACTGTGCCATGAACCGCGCCTGGCCCTCTCGGTCTTGGAATCGATGCTGGCCCCCCACATCGCCAGCGGTCGTCTGACGCTGCTGCTCGGGCACCGACCCATCGCTGCCGCCGTGCATGGGGATCGGGTCGAGGCGGTCCAGTTCGAGGAGGTGACCGGCGGGCGTCGTCGGACCGTCTCGGCACCCTGGGTGCTGGAGGCCACGGAGCTCGGCGACCTGCTTCCCCTTGCCGGAGTGGAGCATGTGACAGGAGCCGAATCCCGGGCCGAGACCGGGGAACCGTCAGCACCCGAGAAGGCCGATCCGCTCGACCAGCAGGCCATCACCTGGTGCTTCGCCCTGGAGCACCACGCCCGTGAAAACCATGTGCTCGGGCGTCCCGACGACTACGCGCGATGGCGTGATTACCTGCCTCGCATGACCCCGCCCTGGCCGGGCCGGTTGTTCGCCTGGGAACACAGCCATCCCGTGACGCTCCGGTCCCGGGCGTTGCCGTTCGATCCGGTGGGGGAGGGAGCGTTCCCGAATCTCTGGACCTACCGCCGCATCCGGGATGCCTCCCGCTTCGAGGATCCCAAGGCCTTTCCCTCGGTCTGCCTGGTGAATTGGCCCCAGAACGACCACTGGCTGGCTCCGTTGGTGGGCCCCGGCGTCACGGTCGACCAGCGGAGGCAGCGGGAGGCGGAGGCCAAGGCCCTGAGTCGCAGCCTGATCCATTGGCTGCAGACCGAGGCTCCCCGTCCCGATGGGGGCACCGGATGGCCGGGGCTCAAACCCAGTCCCGGGATCCTGGGCACCCGGGATGGATTCGCGCTGGCTCCCTACATCCGCGAGAGCCGGCGCATCCGGGCCAGGTTCACGGTGACCGAGCGCCATGTCTCCACCGAGGTCCGGAAAGCCGAGACCGGGGCCAGCGCTGAGACGGTCCGGGCCACCCCCTTCGCCGATTCGGTCGGAGTCGGGGCCTACCGCATCGACCTGCACCCCTCGACCACAGGGCGGAACTATGTCGATGTCTCCAGCCTGCCTTTCCAGATCCCCTTGGGGGCCTTGTTGCCCCGGAGAGTTGAAAACCTCATCGCGGCGGGCAAGTGCCTTGGCGTCACGCACATCGCCAACGGGTGCTACCGGTTGCATCCGGTGGAATGGAACATCGGCGAGGCGGCCGGGGCCCTGGCCGCGTTCTGCGCCGATCGCAAGCTCATGCCGGCCGAGGTCCATGCCAAGGCCGACCTCACGACCGAGTTCCAGAAACGGCTCCGCGACGAGGGGTTCGAACTGGAATGGTCTGCGGCCATCCGGCCCCTGTGAGTTTCCGGGAAGGCGACCCGACGAGACTTCTCGGGGCCTGAGATCGGGGCGGCGCTCGGGAACCGATCCGTTACACGTTTCTGTGAAATGAAACCTTTGGAGTCGGAGCGGTTCCTGGTGTTGGATGGGCACACCATCGCACCCATGAAGCGTACCTCCTCGAAACAGCCGGGTCGCCCGACAAAACCCGCTGCCGCCGTCCAAAAACGGACCGCCAAGCCGGCCTCCAAGCCAGTCCCGACCCCGGTTTCGAAGCCGTCTACCAAGGCGTCTTCCAAGGCACCTTCAAGACAGGTGACCCAGGCCCCGACGGCCAAGGCCGGCAAGACCTCATCTCCGGCATCGCCTGCGCCCCGCGCCGCCTCGGCCGATCGTTTCGTCATCATCATGGCCGGCGGTCGCGGGGAACGGTTCTGGCCCGTCAGTCGCGAGAAGACGCCCAAGCAATTGATCCGCCTGTTGGGGGAGCGCTCGTTCCTGCAGCAGGCCGTGGATCGGGTCCGACCGCTGGTGCCGGTCTCCAACATCCTGATCATCACCAACGCGGTCCAGGCGGCCGAGGTGCGCCGGCAATTGCCGGAGTTGCCCAAGGAGAACGTCATCGGCGAGCCGGTCGGTCGCGACACCTGCGCCGCGGTCACGCTCGGGGCGGCGGTGGTCGGGGCGCGGTCCACGACCGCGGTCATGGCGGTGCTGCCGGCCGATCATGTCATCCACGACGAGAAGGGGTTCCGACAGGTGCTCTCCGACGCCTTCGATGTCGCCTCTCGAGGCCAGGTGATCGTCACCATCGGCATCCAGCCCACCGGCCCTGAGACCGGCTACGGCTACATCCATTCCGGGAACGTCCTGCCTCCGCCTGCGTCCGGAAAACCGCTCAAGACCCCCTTCTTCAAGGTCGAGCGATTCGTGGAAAAGCCCTCCCTGGAGAAGGCCCAGGAATACCTGGCCTCGGGCCATTACCGGTGGAATGCCGGCATGTTCGTGTGGTCCTTCGTGACGATCACCAACGCCCTGTCGGTGCATCAACCGGAGATGCATCAGGCCTGCCAGCGATGGTTCGCCGCGGCGGCCAAGGGAGCCAAGCGCCTCGAGACGGTCCTGTCGGCGGAATACCCGGAGATCCGCAAGATCAGCGTCGATTTCGCCCTGATGGAGAAGGCGCAGAACGTGGTGGTGGCCGACGGCCGTTTCGATTGGGACGACCTGGGGGCCTGGCCGGCCCTGGCCCGCCATCTCAAGCAGGACGCCGAAGGCAATGCCGCCATCGGGGACCTGGTGCAGGTCGATGCAGCGCGCAACATCGTCTTCGATGGCCGCACCCGCGGGCGCACGCCCGTCACCCTGGTGGGTGTCAAGGACAGCATCCTGGTGCTCACCGACGACGCCACGCTGGTGGCCTCGAAAGCCGAGTCGCAGAAGATCAAGGACCTCGTCCGCAAACTGGCGGCCGATCCGCGCTGGGCCGACCGGGTCTGAGTCGGCCCGGTCGCGGGCGTGCTGGCCGCCGGGCTCGATGGGTCACTTCAGCGGCACGAAACGCAGGCACACCGGCGAGCCGATCTCCCAGCGTTCGTCGGTCGGTGTGAGCTTCCCGCTCTCCGGGTCGATCCGGAACGAGCGGATGTCGTGGGAGTTCTGGCCCGCGGCCAGGAGGAACCGGCCCGAGGGGTCGAGGGTGAAGTTCCTTGGCGTCTGCACCCCGATCTTGCGGACTTCGACCTGGGTCAGTTTCCCCGAGGCGGCATCGCGGGCGAAGACGGCGATCGAGTCGTGTCCGCGGTTCGAGCCGAAGACGAACTTCCCCGACGGATGCACCCGCACCTCGGCCGTCGAGACGCCGTTCATGTCGGTCCCGGCCGGAACCGTGGGCACCGAACCCACTTCGGACAACCGTCCGGTCGCAAACTCGAGGCGGAAGGCCGTCACCGTGCAGAGCATCTCGTTGATGACGTAGGCGTGGTGCCCGTCCGGGCTGAAGGAGACGTGCCGGGGGCCGCTGCCCGGAGTGAGGCGGGCATCGAGCGCGGGTTGTGCGGAGGTGAGTCCCCGGACCGGGTCGAAGGCATAGGTGTGGATGCGGTCGGTGCCCAGGTCTGCCACGAAGCCGAATCGGTTGTCGGGCGACAGATTCACCGAATGGGCGTGCGGCTCCTTCTGTCGCGCTGGGTTCACGCTGCCGCCGGTGTGCTGGGAGAAGAAATTGTGCGCTCCGAGTCCGCCATCAGACTGGATCGGCAGCGAGACCACGCTGCCGCCCCCGTAATTGGCCACGAGGACCTGTTGCCCCGTGGCGTCGACCGACAAATGACAGGGGCTGCCGCCCATCGTGGACTGCTGGCTCAGTTCCCGGAGCTTGCCGGTGGCCGGGTCGATGGCGAAGGCGCTGACGGAGCCACCGGGTTTGCCCTGCCATTGGTCGGTCTCATTGACCGCATACAGGAACCGCCCGTTGGGATGGATCGCGAGGAAGCTGGGGTTCGACGACTTGGCCGCGAGCCCCAGGGGCACGGCCTTGCCGGTGGCGTCGTCGTAACGGAAGGCGTAGATGCCCTCGCTCTTCGGCCCGGTGTAGGTGCCGACGTAGAGCAGGTGTTGCGCGGCGGAAAGGGGCAGGGTGGCCAGGGCTGTGGCGGTCATGAGCACATGGGACAGGAAAGCCATGGGCTGAGTGAACCTCATTGGTGGCCGCAGTCCAGCCCGAGTCTGGGCCGCCCATGTCCCGGGCCCGGAGGCGCAGGCGGGCCCTCAGTTCCCGAGCCTGGAGGGAGACAGCCCCAGCCCGACGATGCTGCAGGCGCGGATGATCGGCAGGCCCAGGCGCTCGGCCTCGGCGACCACTTCCAGGCTGTCGGTGCCGGGGTTCAGCCACAGCTCATCGCAGCCCTTCGCGGCGATGGCCGGCAAGAGTCCGAGCAGCACCGGAGGGGGCAGATAGACGCTGATCACGTTCGGGCGGCCCGGCAGCGAGGCGAGGTCCCGGAAGGCCGGGTGCCCGGCGATCTGGGCTTCCTTGGGGTTGACCGGCCAGACTCCGTAGCCTTGGCGGGCGTAGGCCAGCACGGCCTTGTGTCCGAATTTGGAAGGGTCGGCGGAGGCTCCGAGGATCGCGGCGGTCTTCATCGGCAAGGGTTCCCAATCGGTGAACGAGGCGGCCTGTCCGGCGGCGGCCCCGTGTTCGTCGCGCAGATTCCACACCATGGCCTGCCGGATACGGAAGCGCTTTCCCGTCCGGGAGATCCGTATCCCGGAATAGTCGTCGATGAATCCGTCGCGGGTGACGCGTTCCAGGAGGCGGGCCCGCTCATCCCGCAGCGGGGCTTCGGCCGTGTACCGGGACGGGGTCCGCGTGAAGGTCTCCCAGTCGAGTTCCCACAACTCCAGCGCGGCGCGGTTTCCGTACCAGAACACGGGGTCTTCCTCGGTCCCGTGCGACACCAGCACCCGGGGCATGGCCCAGAGGAAGGCATGCCGATCGCCCGAGCCGACGGAGGGCAGGCCGGGGACCAGGTCGCGGCCCGTCCAGTGGCGGTGGCTCTCCAGGACCAGATCGAGTCGGCGGCGGAGTTCAGGGGTGTTCCAGGGATCCATGTCGGTGGGGAGATCTTCGCGGGACGGAGGGGAAGGGGGACTCCATGGTGCAGACCGGACGGTTTCCGGGGCAGCGCCTCAGGGCTTGGCTTCGGCCCGCAAGTCGAGGCAGACCAGTCGATCCTCGCTGCGCAGATACAAGAGACCGCCCGAGAGCACGGGCCCCGCCCAGCAAGGGTAATGCAGCGAGGGCACCTGCCAGCGCCCCAGTTCCTCGCACCGCTCGGGGTTGGGCTGGAACAGGCCCAGGAGGCCGCCCTCGCCCAGGGCGATCAGTCGCCCCTCGGCCAGCACGAACGATCCGCGCCCGAAGACCGGGGGTTGCTGGGCGCTGTGGGGTGGCCAGCGCTCGCTGCGTTCCCAGGCCACCTTGCCGGTCTCGTATTCCACGCAGCGCAGGACGGCATCGGGTTCGTTGCGCCCGCTGAAGCCGTACAGGTGCGATCCCACGCGGATCGGCTGGCTCCAGTGCATCTCCAGGCCCAGGCCGGCCCACACCTCGGTGAAGTTCGTGGCCCCCGGGCCCCCGCGCAGCAACACCGATCCGGACCGGTAGTAGGCGCTGGAGATGAGCACATCGTTGCCGATCACCAGGGGGGTCATCGCGTTGACCGAGTCGTCGACCCGGGCGCGGAACCAGCGGCTGAACAGCGGCCGTCCGTCGGTGGGATCGAGCACCACGAGCCCCTGCCGTGTCAGTGCGTGGACGACGCGGCGACCGTGGACCTCCGAGGCGATCAGAGACGAATAGCTGGCGGTCTTTTCCCACCGGCGCCATTGGACGGTCCGATCCCCGGGCCATCCGAGCATGGGTTGTCCGGTCCAGTTCTTCTCGCCCACCGATTCCCAGAGCGTCTTGCCGGTCTTCGGATCCACGGCGATCACCGTGGCATCGGGTTGGCCGCCCACCATCACCAGCAGCCGGCCGCCCTCCATCAAGGGCGTGCTGCCGACCCCGAAGAAGGCGCTGGGGATCTCGAATTCGGCGGCGGTGTTGCGCTGCCAGACCTGCCGGCCGGAGTCGGCTTCGAGGCAGGTCAGAAGCCCCTCCGCCCCGAAGGTGTACACCCGTCCCCCTTCGATCAGCGGCGCGCAGCGGGGTCCGTTGTTGTAGCCGTAGGGATCGCGGTAGGCGCTGGGTTGTGAGTGTCTCCAGACGGGGGCGCCGGTCCGGGCGTCCCAGGCCTCGGTGAGTTCCTCCGTCCCTTGGCGGTGGAAGACGAACACCCGGCCCGCGGCGACCGAAGGGGCGGCGTAGCCTGTGCCGACGGCCTTCTCCCAGCGCACGGGCGGTCCGTTGCTGGGGATGCGGGTCAGGAGGCCCGCCTCGGAACTGGTGGCATTGAGCCTTGGCCCGAGCAGTCGCGGCCAGTCTTCGGCCAGGATCGGGCTGATCCAAAGGCACAGGGCGAGGACGAATCGATGCGGCACAGGTGCGTTGATGGACCTTGGGCATGGATTGGCAAGCCCTCTTCGCGGCCCCTTTTTCGCCGGGACCGGCCTTCAGGCCGGGCAGAACGGTTCCAGGAAGTCCAAGACCCGCGTCTCCGACCACAGATCGCACCGGGAACCCCACCGGTCCATGAATCCGACATGCCCGCCGCGATCGGGCACCTCGAGGTGGATTCGGGGGCTTCGGGCGGCCGCCTCTCGCGGAAAACACTCCGGGGCCAGGAACGGGTCGTCCGCCGCGTTCAGGAGCAGGGTCGGCACGCGGATGGAGTCGAGGAACGCGTTGGCCGAGCAGGCCCGCCAGTAGGCCTCGGCATCGGCGAATCCGTGGAGGGGAGCCGTGAAGGTGTCGTCGATCTGGCGGAAGGTCCGTTGCCGTTTCGGGGCGATCTCCGGGATCAATTCCGGATACCGGCGCCGCTTCAGGGCCCATTTGCCGAGGATGTCCCGCTGGAAGCGCTTCATGTAGGGGCGCGCCCGCAGGGATTCCATGGCGGCCGAGGCGGCCGCCAGGTCGCAGGGGGTCGACAGGGCCGCCCCGGCCATCACGGGTAGGGGCGCAGGCCGCCCCTCGCCGAGGTACTTGAGAGTCATGTTGCCGCCGAGACTGAACCCGACGAGCCCCACTCCGTGGAACCGGCCCGATCGGCCCGCATGGGCCACCACCTCGGCGAGGTCTTCCGACGCCCCGCTGTGGTAGAACCGCGGGAGGCGGTTGAGTTCCCCCGAGCACCCGCGGAAGTTCCAGGCCAGCACTGCCCAGCCGCGTCGGGCCGCCGCCCGGGCCATGCCGGCGACGTAGGGGCGCCGGGAGTGACCCTCCAGCCCGTGCGAGACGATGAGCAGCCGGCCGGGTCCCGGATTCAACCAGTCGAGGTCGAGGAAATCCCCATCCGGCAACTCCAACCGTTCGCGGGTCCAGTCCAGCGGGGGTAATCGTCGAGCGAGGGCCGGGAGTAGCGTCTGCAGGTGGGCGTTGCCGAGCCCGCACAGGGGTCGGAAACTCGATCGGGCCACCAGCGGCATGCCTTGGACCTTCGCCCTGGAAGCACGTCGATTGCAGCCTGAAAGTGATGGAAACCCGCACGTGGAGCCCGGAGATCCCGGCTTTGCCGACGGGTTCGGATCCGGATTTCCCTCAAAAACGGGTTTGCAACTCCCGCGCCGCCCGCTACAACCACGGGCTCGCTGATCGCGGTCAGCCCATTCGAGGGGCTGCGCCAAGGCCGGCGGAACATCCGATTTTATGTCGCAGCACAACAGCCTCCGCGCCTCCGGCACCACCGGGGCCAAACGTAATGTCCTCAAGCGCTTCGAGCGCGTCGCCGTTCTCAAGGGCCGTTCCCAATGGAAGGAAGGCGACCGCGTGACCGGTCTGCGCAAGACCCGCCCGCCGGAGTGATCCTGCAGGTCGGTCCGCTTGGAACGCCCTGCATCCCTGATGGGTCGGAAAGTCGCCTCCGCATGCGTGGGTGGTGTCGCCGACAGGCCCCCGATGCATCCGGGCACCGCGATTCCAACGAGCCGGCTCCTTCCGGGTTCCGGCCTGATCAGCCTCAGGCCCAGCCTCAGGTTGAATCCCCGGTTGCCATTGACGCCATTGACGCCGATTGCGGGTGCCTTGAATGACCTGCGGTCGGCGTTGTGATTTTCAGCCCAGCCCCTCTCCTATGCCCACTGTCCGCCTCCAGAAGTTGCTTGCCGATGCCGGTGTCGCCTCACGGCGTGCCTCGGAGAAGCTGATCGTTCGCGGGGCGGTCTCCGTCAACGGTCGGGTGGTCACCGAGCTGGGTTCCAAGGTGGATCCCCTGCACGACACGGTGGCCGTGGAAGGTCGACCGGTGCGCCCGCGCAAGAAACTCTACATCGCCCTCAACAAGCCGCCCGGGTTCCTCTGCACCCGGACCGATCCGGAGACACGCCGTGTCGTCGGGGAGCTGCTTCCGGCCGAATGGTCGAACCTGTTCACTGTCGGTCGCCTCGATCGGGACAGCCAGGGGCTCATCTTCCTCACCAACGACGGCGAGTTCTCTCTCAAGCTCACCCACCCTCGCTACGGAGTCCGCAAGAAGTATGTGGCGGTCGTCGAAGGGCGCCTGGAGTCCTCGCAGTTGGCCCGGTTCACGCAGGGGGTCGAGCATGAAGGCGAGACGCTGAAGGCGGAGAAGGTCCGTCTGGTCGATGCCAACAACTCCCACAGCGTCGTCGAGCTCGAGTTGGCCCAGGGCAAGAACCGGGAGATCCGGCGCCTGTTCGAGGTCCTCGGGCACACGGTGGCCGAGCTGCGCCGCACCCAGATCGGGCCCATCAAATTGGGCGAATTGCCGCTGGGCAAGTGGCGCGCATTGACGCCGACCGAAATCCGGTCATTGCTTTCGAACGCATGAATCGCTCGTCCGCTCGTGTCCGTTCCTTCTCCGCTTTCCGTTCGCAATCACTCCTCTTGGCCGCTCTGGCCCTCGTGATTCCCGCTGGAGCCGACACCGTCGTCATCAAGGGCGACCGGGTGAACGTCCGCTCGGAGCCCAGTCTGGATGGCGAGGTGCTGGCCTGGATGAAGCGGGGCGAGACGGTGGAGACCCAGGGAAGCGCCAAGGACGGTTTCATACGGATCGCACTGCCTTCCAAGGTGGCCGTCTGGGTCTACGCGCCCCTGGTCGACCGTGCCTCCCACCAGGTGAAGGCGGCCGAGGCACGCCTGCGGGTCGGCCCGGGTCGCAATTACGGCGAACTGGGGGTGCTCAAGAAAGGGGTGGCCTTGACGGAGATCCGCGAATCGGATGGTTGGCTGCAGGTGGAGCCTCCGGCGGGTCTCTCCGCCTACATCGGGGCCCAGTTCATCGAAGCCTCCGGATCACCGGTCGCCAAGGTCGCCGCCCAGAAGACCGGAGGCATTCTTCCGGCTGATGGCGATCCGGTCGTGCCGACCGCTCCGCCGTCCGCGCCCGCCAAGGTGGTCGTGGCCGAGCCGGCTCCTGCCGCGGCCTCACCGTTGCAGCCGGTGGCGCCTCCCGCTCCATCGCCCGTCTCTTCGCGGTCCCAGGAATCGTCCCCGATCGCCCCGATCCAACCGCAAGCCGTCACCTCCGAGTCGGTCGGCGGCGTGGCCCAGTCGGCGATCCAGTACTCCGAAAAGGTCCGGATCGTCACCCGGGTCGGCAAGGTTGTCCGCAGTCTCGAGCCTCAATCTCCGTCCCATCACCAGTTGCGCAGCCCCCAGCGAGGCGAGGGGATGCTGGGCTTCCTGGTCGACCAGGACCCGAAGACCCAGACACCGATCGGCGCTTTCCGCGGCAAGACCGTGCGGGTGGTGGCCGAGGAGTATGTCGATCCGCGCAGTCGCACCCAGGTCATCCTGCGGGTGCAATCCGTCGAGGAAATCGCGGCCCGGTGACCACCTGCCCCCGGCGAGGATCGGTGGCCGGTGTCTCGTGGTGACTCGTCCGGCGTTCTTCCGGGACCGTGTGCCTCTTCCGGCCCGTGCCGGCCTGCTGCGACGGGTGGGGGCACCCGTCCGGAGAACCTGGCGCTGACACGGTCCTGACCGGCGGCCCACTTCCGTGTCTTGCAAAAGTGCCCGCATCACGGGTCACTTCCCCGGCAACTTGAATCCCGCCGGTCCAGCCGGCGACCTACTTTCCATGAACAACCTCATCGACGGTCGGGCCATTGCGGCCGACATCCACCAGGAGACCCTGGTCCGCGTCCGCTCCCTGAAGCACCGCGGCATCGAGCCCGCCCTGGCCTTCATCCGGGTCGGAGAAGACCCCGCCTCGCAAGTCTACGTGGGCATGAAGGAGAAGAAGGCCCGGGAACTGGGGGTCGCCTCCCATACCACGGTGCTGCCCGAGGCGACGAGCCAAGCCGAGTTGCTGGCGCTCATCGCCCGACTCAACGCCGACCCGGGTTGCCACGGCATCCTGGTCCAGGCGCCTCTGCCGCGGCACATCGACTCGGCGGTGATCTACTCCGCGGTCCTGCCGGAGAAGGACGTCGACGGGTTCCATCCGGTCAACGTGGGGCGGCTCATGCTGGGAGACGCCGGAGGGTTTCTCCCGTGCACGCCGGCCGGTGTCCATGAACTGCTGGTGCGCAGTCGCGTGCCGTTGAACGGGGCCGAGGTGGTGGTGCTGGGGCGGGGGAACATCGTCGGCAAACCGATGGCCGCGATCCTCATCCAGAAGTCGCCGCGGGCCAATTGCACCGTGACGGTCTGCCACAGCGCCACGCGCGACATCGCCGCCCACTGCAGGCGCGCCGACGTGATTGTCGCCGCGATGGGGATGCCGGAATTCCTTCGGGCCGACATGGTCCGCGACGGAGCCGTGGTCATCGATGTCGGCGTCAATCGCATCGCTGATCCCACGAGCAAGACCGGGAGCAGGCTCGTCGGCGACGTGGCTTTTGCCGAGGTGCAGCCGAAGTGTCTTTGGATCACTCCGAACCCGGGAGGTGTGGGTCCGATGACCATCGCCATGCTCCTGGCCAACACCGTCACGGCGGCCGAACGGCAGTCCGGTTTTTTTTCTAAAAATCCGTTGACGCTCGCTTGAGGCCCTGACAGAACTTCCCCACACACGGAATAAATCAAACCACAATGAACACCAAATCGCTCCTCTTGGCCGCCGTCGTCGCGGCTGTCGGTGCTGTCTCTGGGTCCGCCCAGGTGACCAGTCAGAACATCGTCGGCTACGTCCGGCTGAGCCTCGCGAAGGGCTACAACCTGATCGGCAACCAGCTGAACAACGGCAACAACTCCATCGGCACCGTGCTGAACGTTCCGGAGGGTACCGCTGTTTACAAGTTCACTGGTGGCAAGTACGTCGCCAACGCCTTCGTTGACGGCGCTTGGGACGCTCCGGCCATGTCCTTGGCCCCGGGCGAGGGTTTCTTCATCAACGTTCCGGCTGCCACCACCATCACCTTGATCGGTGAGGTCAGCCTGAGCAACAGCAAGGCTCTGGCCGCTGGTTACAACCTCCTGTCGGTCCCCGTGCCCCTGGCCGGTGGTCTGGCTGACGCCGCTGCCGGTGGCTTGACCGCCACCGAGGGCGATGTGGTTTATCAGTGGACCGGTTCCGGTTTCTCCGCCAAGTCCTTCGTTGACGGCGCTTGGGAACCCTCCGCTCCGACCGTCAAGGTGGGCGAAGGCTTCTTCCTCCAGGGCGCTGCTCGCACCTACACCCGGAATTTCTCCGTCAACTAATCAGTCCTAACAGAAAACACCATGAACAAGTTCGCTTACCTCGTTGCCGCTTCGGCTCTGGCCGTGTCGGCTTTCGGTCAGGGACAGATCAACCTCAACAACCGTGGTCTGGCTCTGGTCAATGACGCGTCCGGCAAGCCCCTCACCGGCACGAGCTTCGTGGCTCAGGTCTGGTACGGTGCCTCGGCTGGCTCGCTGACCAAGTCGTTCGCTCCGGCCCCGTTCCGCGCTTCCACCACCACCTATCCTGGCACCTGGAATCCGGCTGCCGCGGGTGGTCCGGGCGCGATCGGGACCCTCGACGGTTTCGCTCCGGGCAGCACCGTGACCCTGCAGGTCGCCGTCTGGGATTCGTCCATCGCTGGTGTCGGTGCCGCTCAGGCTCTGGCCAAGGCCCCTGGAACCGGTCTGTCCGAGACCTTCACCTACGCCATCCCGGCTGATCCCCTGGCCATCCCCGGTGGTCTGGAGAACATGAAGAGCTTCAACCTGGTGGGCAACACGGTCATCCCTGAGCCGAGCACGATCGCTCTGGGTGCCCTCGGTGCCGCCGCGCTGCTCTGGCGCCGTCGCAAGTAATTTTGGTTTGATTATTCAAGACCACCTTGGGCAACCAAGGTGGTCTTTTTGTTTGGTTGCAGGCCATCCCGAGAACCGGGATGGCCTTCTTGCCAAGTGCGTCGGGCACGAAAGGATCTCCCAGGTTCCAGAGGCTCTGGTTCGAGGCCTTGGTGATCTTCACCAAGGGCGAAACGATCCTTGGCGGGCAACCGATGAGGGGGTGGCGAAGGCAATGTCGAGGCGAGGGCCCCGAGTTAATCGCTCCGGCCACCCCGAGTCTGGCGCATGGAGTGATGGGCCGCACCGAAGGCCCCTGCCAAGTCTCCCAGGGTGGCCGGGAGCACTCGCACGGCCGACCCCATGGGACGCCATTCGTATCGGGCCAAGAGTCCAGTCAGCCGTTCGAACAGTTCCGGTCCGGCCTGGGCGATGCCTCCTCCGAGGATCACCGCTTCGGGATCCAAGGTGTTGATCAACGAGTTGATCCCCACCGCCAATGCATGCACCGAAGCCTGCCAGAGACCACCGGCTTCCGGATCGCCGGCGCGGACATGCTGGACGAGTGTCTCCGTGAGAGTATAGCGACCAAGGGTTCGCTTCTGGAGCGTCTTGTTGCCGATGGCCATTTCGAGGGATCCGGGCGTGCCGACATCGTCGTTCTCGGCCCGCCAATCGAGCGTGATGTGTCCCAGATGCCCCGCTCGCCCCAGGTGTCCGCGCAGGAGATGCCCGTCGACGATGGCTGCTCCACCGACGCCGGTGCCCAGAGTCAACATGAAGACATTGTCCAACCCACGAGCAGCCCCGATCCAAGCCTCTCCCAACAGCGCCGCGTGCGCGTCGTTCAAAACGGACACCGGTGACGGTGAGGACAGATGCCGCCGCCAATCCAACCCTTCCAGGCCGATCAACCGGCCCGGCATATGGGCGATGCATCGGCCGTCGCGCGCTGCGAGCCCAGGGGCGGAAAGTCCCAGGCCTGAAGGCCATCCGCGGCGGGCCACCACTCGGTCGACCAGATCCCGGACCGTTTCTGCCCATTGCATGTCGCGGTCTTCGAAGGGGATCGAGTGTGTCTCCAGGGCGCTGCCTGACGCTGTCACGGCCACCGATTTGATGCGGGAGCCGCCCAGATCGATGCCCAGCCAGTAGGGTTCGGTTTGCCGGGCAGGATTCATGGTTCCGATGGCGTCGCTTGGGATGGGGTGATGGCCTGCAATGGTCCGGGTGTAGCCTCCGAGACGGACCATCCGCCATCGATGGCGATCACCTGTCCGGTGACGAAACGGCTGCCCTCGGAAAGCAACCAGACGACGGCTTCATCGAGGTCGTCCGGCCGCCCCATGCGGCCGCCATCCAGGGGTTGCTTGCGGCCGATGAACGCCTGGATCGCCGGGTCGGATTGGGCCCGTAGCGACATCGGCGTGGCGGTCAGACCCGGCGCCAGCAGGTTCACGCGGATGCCATGCGGGGCATAGGCGGCCGCCGCCGCCCGAGTCATCCCTTCCAGTGCCGATTTGGCCGTCGCATAGGCCGCCGTCCCAAACAGGGCGGGGGAGGGGGAATCGGCCAAGACCGACCCGCAATTCAGGATGCACCCCGATTGCCGATTCTGCAGGAACCAGCGGATCGCCGCGCTGTTGGAGAGGAACGCTGTCGTCAGATTCAGTTCCAGCGTCTTGAGCCAACCGTCCAGGGGAATGGAGTGCAACGGGCCGTCGCCCCAGGACCGACCGCTGCCCCCGGCGACGTGGTAGAGTCCGTGGAATGCTCCGAACCGTCGGGCGCAGCGTTCGATCGCTTGATCGGCCACTTCGGCTTCACGGGCATCGGCCAGCACGATCTCGAGTCGACCGGCGAGCGCGTCCGCGGCGGCCTCGACGGGAGCGGGATCGCGTCCCACCGCCACCACGCAGGCTCCTTCCCGCAGGCAGGCTTGGGTGCCCGACCAACCGAGTCCTCGGGTGCCCCCGATGATCACGAGGCAACGCCCGCGCAGCGAGCCTGCGGAAGCGGGGTCAATCGCGGTAGCGCCGGGTGAGGTCGCCATAGGCATCGATGCGCCGGTCGCGCAGGAAGGGCCAGTGGGTGCGGGTGACGTCGACCTTGGAGAGGTCCACCGAGACCAGGAGGTTCTCAGGCTGGTCCACCGAAGCCTTGGCCAGCAATTGGCCGCTGGTGCCTGCCACGAAGCTCTGGCCCCAGAACTCGAGTCCATCACCGCCGATGGGGCGTTCGAGTCCGATCCGGTTGATGGCGGCCACGTAGCAGCCGTTGGCCACCGCATGGGAGCGTTGGATCGTTTCCCATGCCCCGTGCTGGTTCACTCCGTATTCGGCTTTTTCAGAGGGGTGCCAACCGATGGCGGTCGGATAGAAGAGAATCTCTGCACCGCTCATGGCGGTGAGGCGTGCGGCTTCCGGATACCACTGGTCCCAGCAGATCAGGACGCCGATGCGCCCGAATCGGGTGTCCCAGGCACGGAAGCCGGTGTCTCCCGGCGTGAAGTAGAACTTCTCGTAGAAAAGCGGATCATCCGGGATGTGCATCTTGCGGTAGATGCCCAGCAGGGATCCGTCCGCATCGATGATCACCGCCGTGTTGTGGTAGAGACCCTCCGCCCGCTTCTCGAACAGCGAGGCCACCACCACCACGCCGTGTTCCCGGGCGAGGTTCTGGAAGGCACGGGTGCTCGGCCCCGGGATCGGTTCCGCGAGGTCGAAATAGCGGTGATCTTCGGATTGGCAGAAATACTGGGAGCGCACCAACTCCTGGGTGCAGATGATGTTGGCTCCGGCCTTGGCGGCCCGGACGCCGGCCTCCAGGCAGACCCGCAGGTTTTCATCGGGATCGGGGCCGCAGGCGTGTTGCAGAAGACCGAGGGTCACCGACCGGGTCTTGGGGCGTGGATTCATTGTCGCGTTCAGGTGCTTCAGGCGGGCGAATGGTGCCGTTGGACTCCGGGTTTCGATCGCCTCGAACCAGAGGCAGATGGTGTTGGGGGAGGGGCGCAAGTCAAGGTCCCCGAACCCGGAGCCCGCACGACGCGATTTGCATCGCGGAGAAATGGCGGAAAACCGCGCTTTCATTGGGTTTTCTCTTGCGACGTGCCGACACGCATTGCTAAATCCGCAACGAAGTCACTTCAGAAAACCACAGATCCCAACACGTAAGACCACTATTATGGCCAAAGCCGCTAAAGCCCTCACCAAGTCTCAGATCACCGCCGTCCTCGCCGAGAAGGCCGAGATCAGCAAGAAGCAAGCCTTGACGGTCCTCGAGGCGCTGGCTGAGCTCGCTTACAAGAACGCCAAGAACACCTTCACCTTCCCTGGCGTCGGCAAGCTGGTTCTGGTGAACCGCAAGGCCCGCGTCGGCCGCAATCCGGCCACGGGCGCCGAGATCAAGATCCCCGCCAAGAAGGTCGTGAAGTTCCGCGTGGCCAAGGCCGCCAAGGACGCGATCCTCGGCTCCAAGTGATCGAACGCTCCTCGTTTTCCCCTTCAAGGGCGCCTGTCTTCAGGCGCCCTTTTTCATTTTGGAAACGTTCCGGGTTGGGGCCGATGGCCGGTGGACGCCACGAAAAGCCTCGAGGAGCGAGGTTCTGGCCAGGAATCGCCGCTCCGGCCGTCCCCAGAACCATCCGGGCTGCATGCCGAATAATGTGAGTGACTCGTTTACGTTTGAAACAACTTTGCCTTTCCGCCGGGTTTTACAAACTATGACCGAACCCTATGGATGACGCTCCCGTTTCTTCGAGGCTCTTCGTCACCCGCAAATTGCCGTGGATCCTCGCTGCCACCGCGTTTGCCGTCTTCCTGTTCACACGCAACTCCTGGATCGGCATCAACAGCCTTCGACCGGTCTACGAGGCGGCCGGTTGGGGGTTCGACAATGCGTTTTCGCAACCCCTCAACCAGATTTTCGGGGCCATTGTTTCATCTGTGACCGGGGGCAGGTTCCCCGGGCAGGCCAACATCCTGACGGCGGCCATGGCCGGTTATGTGGTCTTCCTGCTGGCGCGCTGCGTCGCCTTGTTGCCGCACGATCGGCGTCATGAGGAGCGGATCCGGGAGTTCTCCGACATCGCCCTCCTGACGATTCCACTGGCCTGGATTCCCCCGGTATTGGCGGTGGGGCTCTTGGCCTTGCAGCTGACCTTCTGGCAGCACGCCACGGCGTTCACCGGTGAGATGATCGACCTGCTGATCTTCGCCGTGGCCATTCGGAACCTGCTGGAATATCGATTGGATCGCAAAGAGTCCCGGCTGTGGTGGGTCGCTGGGCTCATGGGGGTCGGCATCGCCAACAGTCATGCGTTCTTCGGGTTCGCACCGATGTTCCTCGTGGCGGTGGTCTGGATCCGAGGGTGGAGTTTCTTCAACCTGGGATTCCTGGCCAGGATGTCCCTTGCGGGTTTGGTCGGCCTCTCGCTGTTGCTGTGGATCCCATGGTCGGCACGGATGACCGGACGCTTCGACGAGGGGTTCTGGTCCCTGTTCCGGACCGGTCTGGAGCTCAAGGCTCAACACCTGCTGATGTTCCCCCGCGGACGGTTCCTGTTCCTCGCGCTGATGATGATCGCGCCGCTGGTGGGAGTGGGGATCCGATGGCCATCGCGCCTTGGAGCCGGGTTGGATACCCTGGCGGCGACGATCGCATGGCAGGTGCTGATCCTTGCCTGGTTCGGCCTGTGCATCGCCGTGGCCTTCGACCTCAAGTTCAGCCCCCGCCAATTGGGCTACGGGGTCCCGCTGCTGACCTTCTCGTTCTGCGCCTCGCTGGCTGTCGGCTATTTCGCCGGGTACTACCTGTTGCTTTGGACGGGCCGCCCCGACCCCAGGCATGCCTACAGTGTGACTCCGTTGTCCTCGGGGTTGTCACGCCTGGCTGGCATCTCCGTGGTGGCGCTGACGCTCCTGGTACCCGCGGCCCTCGTCGCCAAGAACTGGAAGGTCGTCCTGGCCGACAATGGCTCCAGTCTCCGCGATTACGTCCGCACCATGATGGCCCCCCTCCACCGGGCTCCGGGGTTGGTGTTCGTCGATGATCCGACGCTCGCCATGGCGCTGACGGCTGGGAACCAGACCCTTTCGCCGAACACCGCGCACCTGGTGGTCAACACCCGCCTGGCGCCGATCCGGGTCTACCGTCAGTTCATGGCCGGTCGTCACGCCGAGCGCTGGCCGGCGTTGCGGGAGATCGCCGCCGCGAAGGACAACATCGCAGGTCTGTGGCTGACGCTGGCCACGCGGGCCGCCCAGAGCAACCAGACCTTCTTCGCATCGCCGGTCTTCAGTTTCTTCGCCGAGCCCTTCGATTTCCGTCCGGTCGGTTCCCTGCACGGGGCCATGCCGCGGAAAGCCCTTCTGCCGACCCCGGCCAACGAGGCGGAGTTGGAACAGGTGCGCCGGTTCTGGAGCGAGGTCCAACCTTCTCTCGACTCGGTGGTTCGCGAAGCGTCCTCGGGTTCGTCGAACGCGGTGATCGTGGCTTCGATGTGGTCGCGCTCGGCCAACGCCTCGGGGGTGTTTCTCCAGGAGGGCGGTCGGTTGAAGGAGGCCGGCGCATTGTTCAACGAGGCGCTGCGACTCAATGCCGACAATGCGGCTGCGAGGGTGAATCTGGAGGTGAACCGGTCCCTGACGGGTGGCAAACCGCTTTCCGCGGAATTGGTCAAGATCTGGGACGGAAAGCCTGGGTTGCTCGACTTGCATGGTCCGGTCGATGAACCGGAATTCCTGCGGATCTTCGGTTCGACCCTCCTTGCGCAGAAGGACGACATGGTCCGCCGCGCTGCGGTGGGTTTCGCTCGGGCCTCCCGTCTGTCTCCCACCAACCACTTCAACCAGTTCGGCTTCATCGCGGCAGCCTTGGCGGTCGGAGACCTGCCTTCCGCGACCAACGCCTTGAACGGGTTGCGCGCCGACCCGACCCGCGGCCGATGGACGCCCATGGAGAAGGCAGGATTGGCGGAATCCGAGGGGCGTGTCTTGATCGCGTTGAACCAGTTGCCGGAAGCCGAAGCCCCTCTCCAGGAGGCCCGCCGGCTCAACCCCAACAATCCTGAGCTCCACGACTACCTCTCGTATCTCTATTTGCTGCTGGGCAGGACCGACGAGGCGTTGAAGATGACCGAATCGTGGGAAAAGGTGGCCAAGACCGATCCCGCTCCCGCGTCCCGAAGGGCGCTGATCCTCATGCAGTTGGGGCGCTATGGACCGGCGGCCGAGGCGTTGACCAAGGTGCTCGACCGGGATCCGGACAACTCGGTGGCCCGGGTCAATCGGGCGATCGCCCGACTCATGCTCAACCAGTTCTCCGAATCGCGATCCGATTACGAGCGCCTCATCAAGGAGGGGCGCGAGACATTCCAGGTCCGCTTCGGCCTGGCCGAGATCGCACGGCAGCAGAAGCAACCGTCCGAGGAGCGCAAGCAATTGGAGCGCTATCTGGAACTGGCACCGAAAGGGACGGCCGAGCACACGAATGTCGTGAACCGCCTGGCGGCCCTCGGTGCCGCACGCTGAGGGCACCGATGCGATCCCCGGTGCCGGAAACTCCGGCGTCCGTTCCCACGATCCCATGCGTGTGAGTCATGTCATCACCCGCTTGATCGTTGGCGGGGCGCAGGAAAACACCGTCAGCTCGGTGTTGGGCCTGCGGCGGATTCCGGATTGGGAGGTGGAGTTGATCTCCGGCCCCACCCGTGGTTCCGAGGGATCCCTGGAGCCTCTGGTCTCGTCGGTGCCCGGATTGCTGAGGTTGGAACCCAGCCTGGTTCGGCCAGTGCGCCCTCCCACCGATCTCTTGGCTTACCTTCGACTGCGGAGGCACTTCCGCAGAACCCGTCCTCATCTCGTTCACACCCACAGCGGCAAGGCCGGGATCGTCGGACGCTTCGCGGCGCGCCATGCGGGGGTTCCTCGAGTGATCCACACCATTCATGGTCCGAGTTTCGGGCCGTTCCAAGGAGCGATCGCCAATGCGGTGTTCCGGGGGGCGGAGCGCGCGGCCGGACGCCGGACCGACCACTTCGTGGTCGTCGCCGAGGCCATGGCCCGACAATACCTCGAGGCGGGGATTGGCGAACCGTCCCGGTACACCCGCATCTTCAGTGGCTTCGACCTTGCCCCATTCCTCGGAGCCCGCAGGGATCCCGAGTTGGCCGAGCGATTGGGGATCCAGCCCGGGGAGTTCGTCGTGGGCAAGGTGGCCCGGCTGTTCGAGCTCAAGGGGCATGACGACCTGTTCGCCGCCGCCGCCGACATGGTCCGCCGGATTCCTCGGGTGCGCTTCCTGTTGGTGGGCGACGGGCCTTGGCGCGCCCGGTTCGAGACCCTGGCCGCGACGACGCCGGGCCTGGCCGGCCGCTTCATCTTCGCGGGCCTGGTGCCGCCCTCGGAGGTGTGCCGGTACCTGGGGTTGATGGATGTCCTGGTGCACTTGTCCCGCCGCGAGGGCCTGGCCCGGGTGCTGCCGCAGGCGCTGGCCTCCGGGAAACCCGTGATTGCGTTCGACTGCGATGGAGCCGGGGAGGTTTGCCGGGATCTTGAGACCGGATTCCTTCTCCAGGCGGGCGACTTGGCTGGGCTGGTGGACCGGGTCGCCCGGTTGGCGGCCGATCCGGGGTTGGCCCAGCGACTGGGGGCCGCAGGGCGATCCTGGGTGAAGGAGCGCTTTTCCGAGGAGGCGATGGTGCGATCCTTGGATGCGTTGTACCGACGCCTGCTGGGGGTGTCGGGAGGGAGTGCCCGATGAACTCCGGCATCGGGATTGCGGTGCTGGGTTTCGGCATGGCTTGCGCCATCGCGGCTGCCTCGTTGCCAGGGTGGCGGTCGCTGTGCCGGAGATGGGGACACGTCGATGACCCCGGCCATCGCAAGATCCATGGGCGACCGGTTCCGTTGGCGGGTGGATTCGCCGTGTTGACCGGATGGTTGCTCGGCGGGTTGTTGATCGGGTGGGTGGGCGGCATGGAATCCCTGAAAACCCAGTGGCCGTCGGTGATGGCGGTTGGGGGGGACGGATTGCGACACCTCGGGGTCTTCGCGGCCGGAGCCTTGGGCATGGTCTTCCTCGGGGCGTGGGATGACCGTCAGGATCTGGGAGCCGGAACCAAGTTCCTTGTCCAGGCGGTCATCGCCACCGGGGTGGCGATTTGGGGGGTGAGGGCCCCATTCCCGGAATCCTTCGGGGTGGCGGGGCACGTCCTGACGATTCTCTGGATTCTGGGTGTCACCAATGCCTTCAACCTCAGCGACAACATGAACGGGCTCTGTGCCGGACTGGGGTTGATCGGGGCGGTGGGCGTCGTGGTCGGATCGTTGTCGGGGCAGGGGGGGCACTGGGGGCTTGCCTGTCTGGCGGCCGTCACCGCCGGCAGTCTCGCGGGCTACCTGCCCTTCAATTATCCCCGGGCATCGGTGTTCCTGGGGGATGCCGGAAGCCAATGGGTGGGCTTTGTCCTCTCGGGCCTGGCTCTGCTCCATGCGACGAATGTCCGCATGTCCGGTGGCGGATGGCTCCAAACAGCGGTTGCCGCGGCCGTGGTGGTGGCCGTCCCGCTCATGGACACGGTGTTTGTGACCATCTCTCGCACCTGCAGGGGACAGCCCTTCTGGGTGGGGGATACCCAGCACCTGAGTCATCGCCTGGCCCGGACGGCACTGGGCAAGCCGGGGGCCGTCGCCGTCCTTTGGGCGCTGGGCGTCGTGCTGGCCGTTCTGCTCCGATCCTGACGGCGGGTCGGCACGCCCAGACTCAGGGGTCACGGGGAC
>CAYLTF010000003.1:39388-47401 GCA_964386625.1 uncultured Akkermansia sp.
GGGGTCACGGGGACAGGCTCCGGACATGACAACAGGCTCGGTCGGGTGGACCGGGTCCGCTGAAATCGCCCCCCCCGCGACCCGCGGCCGCGGCCGAATCCGGAAATCCCAAACCCATCAGCAGGTGGCCATTCCGGGGGCGGCGCAGGCCGAAGGGGACAGGCTCCCAGGGGTTGCGCGCGGTTGGGCGTCTCTCCCGGACGACCACCTGATATGGGCGGCTGCCGGAAAGATTTGCCGATCCGGCGGGTGGGATGGACTTCGGTTCCGCCTCCGAAGCCCCGTCCGAGGGTCGGTTTGTTGAAAACCCCCGAAAAACCGGGGTTTCAAGGTTCGGCATGGGCGTTGCTTTCAGGGGGGCACGGAGGCGAGTCCATGATCCAATCGCTGTTCAACCAGTCCAACTACGTGGTCACCAAGAAGCTCTTGGATGCCACGGTGCTGCGCCATCAGGCGATCGCCGGCAATTTGGCCAACGTCGAGACTCCGAATTACAAGCGGATCGATGTCGCTCCTTCGTTCCAGACGGAACTCATCAATGCCGTGAAGGCCGATGATCCGTCCCGGATCGCGAACGTCTCCGCCCCGACCCTGACGGTCGATCCCACGGCCGTCGCCTCCAACCGGGACGGAAACTCGGTGAATCTTGAGCAGGAGATGCTGGCCATGAACGAGAACGGCCTGGCCCATACGCTGGAAACCCAGCTCATCACCGGTTCCATGCTCAAGCTGAGGATGGCCATCACCGGTCGCAGCTGAAACACCGGAACCCGAACGCCATGATCCAACTCATTCCCAGCATCCAAAGCACCCGCTCCGCGCTCGATGCCGAACGGACCCGGGTGGAGATCGTGTCGCAAAACCTCGCCAACGCGAACGTCACCCGCGGCCTCGACGGTCAGCCGTACAAGCGCAAGCAGGTGATCTTCGAGTCGCTGGTCAACAACGCCGGGGCCAATCCCGAAAGCGGCGCCACCATCCGGGTGACCCGGGTCGAGTCCGACAACCGCCCCTTCCGCGAGGTCTTCAAGCCCGATCATCCCGACGCCGACGCCCGCGGATACGTCCGCTATCCCAACGTCAATGTCCACGAGGAGATGGTCGACCTGATCGCCTCGTCCCGGGCCTTCGAGGCCAACGTGGCCGTGGTCAAGAACGCTCGGCAACTGGCCCAGCAGGCCATGTCGATCGGCAAGCGCTGAACCCCGGCCTGACCCCACCCGATGGAAGCGCTTTCCGCACTCCGCATGTTCAACCCGGCCGCCCTCCGGGAGTCCGCGCTCGGCAAGGCCGGCACGGAGGCTCTCCAGAAGGCCGGCCTGGGAGATCTTGGAAAGCTCATCCCCGACTCGGAGATGGGGAAGCTGCAGCCCTACAACAAGGTCTTCCCCGATGCAGCTCCGTTGCCCACCGGGGTCAACCCGACAGGCATCCCGTCCCTCGGGCGGGTCACCGGGCGCGACGCCTTCGCCGACACCCTGGGTCGGTTCGTGGGCGAGGTCTCCGACAAGCAGGTCGCCGCGGGGGATTCCGTCCGCGGCTTGGTCACCCAGCAGGGTGTGCCTTTGCACCAGGCCATGATCGCGATGGAGGAGGCCAGCGTCTCCTTCCAGTTGATGGTGGAGGTGCGCAACAAGCTGCTCGAGTCGTACCAGGAATTGATGCGGATGCAGGTCTGAGTCCCCCGTTCCCTGAGCCATGAACAACAGTTTTCAAGAACTCTGGCAGCAACTGGTCGCCGTCTGGAAAGAGATCGGCGTCAACCAGCGTATCTCCATCGTCCTGGCGGGATTGGTGGTCCTGCTGGGCTTGACCGGGGTCGCCGTCTGGTCCAGCCGCGAAGATTATGCCGTCCTCTTCGGCAACCTCGGAGAGGCCGAGGCCGCCAAGGTGATCAATGCCCTCGACGAGGCGAAGGTCCCCTACAAGGTCCGCGGTGGTGGCACCGTCTCCGTGCCGGCCGACAAGGTCCACACGTTGCGCATCCAATTGGCGGGCAAGGGGATCCCAGGAGGCGGAGCCACCGGCTTCTCGCTGTTCGACAAGCCCAATTTCGGCATCTCCGACTTCGTCCAGCGGGTGAACTACCTGCGGGCGATCCAGGGTGAATTGTCGCAGACCATCTCCCGGGTCGACGGCATCGAATCGGCCCAGGTCATGCTGGTGATGCCTGAAAACCGCCTGCTGGTGGAATACCAGAAAAAGCCCAGCGCCTCGGTCTTCCTCAAGCTGCGGGGCAATGTCCCGATCCCGGCCTCCACGGTGAACGCCATCCGCTTCCTCGTCGCCAACGCGGTCGAGGGGCTCAACCCCGAGGGCGTGTCCATCACCGACAACATCGGGAACCTGCTGACGGAGGCCTTCGACAACGACCCCATCACCGGGGCCACCTCCTCGCAGCTCAAGCAGCGCCGGGAATACGAGAACTACCTGGCCAAGAAGGTGGAGTCATTCCTGGCCCCGTATGTCGGCGGTCCGACCCGGGTCATGGCCCGGGTCTCGGTGGACCTCGACTACACGACCCTCCAGCGCAAAGAGACCAAGTATGATCCGGAGAGTCAGGTGAAACGCACCGAGACGATCACCGACGAACGCATCGACAACAGCACTTCGACCCTGGTCGGGGCGATCGGTGCGCCCGGGGCGGCGACCAACGCCAACGCCGACACGAACAGCCCCGCCGGCACCGCCCCGACGACCAAGAACAACACCAACAAAAAGGTCACGCAGAACCAGTACGAGATCAACGAGGTGGTCACGACGCAGAACCACATCCCCGGCTCCACCAAGCGCATCTCCGCCGCGGTCTTCATCCCCATCGAATACACCGTCAACGGAACCAACCGGGTCGCCATGCCTCGGACTCCGGCCGAGATGCAGAAGATCCGTCGCGCGGTGCAGTCGGCCCTCGGCATCGTCGAGAGGGGTGACGCCGGACGCATCGACGAGCTGACCGTCGAGGAGATCGCCTTCAACGACCAGCCTTCGATGGAACTGACCCAGCGTCTCGAGAAGAGCGAGCGCCAGCGTCTCTGGACCGAGATCGCCCGCGAATCGGTCTTCCCGCTCCTGGGCGTCGGCGTCCTGGCGCTGTTCTGGCGGATCTTCAACAAGACCAGCATCGACGAGATCCCCATCGGGATCCCCGTCGGCGCCGCAGCGGGCGACGGAGGTGGAGGCATGGCCGGGTTCGCGGCCGGCCTGCGCGCCGGGCCCGCGATCGAGCCCGAGGAGGTCCAGCCCTTCGTGATGACCGCCGACATGATGAACCAGCTCATGAAGGAGAATCCCGCCAACATGACCCACGCGCTCCGCACCTGGATGACCCGCGGCGCCGAAAAATCCAAGTGATCCACCATGGCCGCCCCCGCCGCTGAGATCCTCGCCTCGAGCCCCGCCGATTTCGCCCGTCTGACCCGGACCCAGAAGATCGCCATGCTGCTGGTGGTCCTGGGCGAAGACACCGCGATCTCGTTCCTGCGCGGCCTCCAGCCCGATGAACTGGAGTCCATCTGCGCCGAGATGGCCAAGGTGGGCATGCTGTCCATCGAGATGCAGAACACCGTCCTGAAGGAGTTCACCGACGTGGCCATCCAGGCCAGCACCTCCCTGCGCGGCGGTTTCGACTTCACCCAGTCGATGCTCGAGAAAGCCCTGGGCCTCTACAAGGCGGCCACGGTGATCAGCCGGGTGCTGCCGACCCGCACCCCGGTCTCATCGATGACCCAGATCGTGGAACTGGAGCCGCGGCAGATCTTCAACCTCCTCAAGCTCGAGCAGCCCCAGACGATCTCGTTGATCCTGTCCTACCTGCCGCCCGAGAAGGCCTCGCAGTTGTTGATCATGCTCCGTAGCGACCTCCGCGACCAGGTGATCGAGCGGTTGGCCACCCTTGCGCCGACCCCGATCGAGATCGTCGAGAAGGTGGTCGAGCAGCTCAACCGCAAGCTCGGCACCCAGCACACCCGCGCGTTGAACCTCACCGGCGGCCTGAAGAGCGCGGCCAACCTGCTCAACTCGCTCGACAAGAACCTCACCAAGACCCTCCTGATGAACATCGAGGAGCGCAATCCGGAGCTCGGCCAGCAGATCCGCCAGAAGATGTTCACCTTCGAGGATGTGGCGACGCTCGAGACCCCGGTCCTCCAGCGGGTGCTGCGCGAGGTCGATCTCCGCGACCTGGCCGTCGCCCTCAAGACCGCCAGCGATTCCCTCAAGGGCGCGTTGCTCAGCGCGGTGTCCAAGCGCGCCGCCGAGACGGTCCAGGAGGAGATGAGCTTCATGGGGCCGCTCAAGCTCCGCGACATCGAGGCCGCACAGATGCGCATCATCGAGCTGGTCCGCAAGTCCGAGGCCGACAACGAGGGACTCAGCGCCTCCTGATCATGCAATCCGAGACCATCCCCATCCCCATCCCGTTCGCCGAGGCCCTCCGCGAGGTCCAGATCATCCGGTTGTCCCTCTCGGAGCTGGAGCACCGATGGAGATTGCGGGAGCGCGAGGCCTATGCGCGCGGCGTGGCGGACGGTGAGCGAAACCTGAGTCAGCAGCTGGTCCAGCAGCGGGCCGACCTCCGGCACCTCCAGAACCGGCTCTTCGTCCAGCTCGAGAACGCGATACCCCAGGTGGTCCGAGACTGCGAGCAGGCCCTCATCGCCATCGCCTGGGAGACGGCGCGCAAGGTGGTCGACAGCCTCGAGATCACGCCGGCCATGATCGAGGCCGCGCTCAACGAGGCCTTGGGATCGTTGCGACAGACCGGACGTGTCCGCGTCCAGTTGCACGCCGAGGACCTGGCCCTCATCGAGGGGGTCAACAGTCCCGTGCTCCTCAAGGAACTGGGCGGTGAGCGCATCCGTTTCGAGGCCTCGCCCGAGGTCGGTCGAGGCGGCTGCCTGGTCTACACCGATTTCGGGACGGTGGACGCCCGTCGTGAGGTGAAACTCGAGTTGCTCCGGCAGTCGATGGAATCATGAGCGCTCCGGCACCATCTCCGGGTCATCGATTGGGGGGCATCCTGGAAAGGGTGCGGGGGACCCGCGTCGTCGAGAATCGTGGGAGGGTGGTCCAACTCATCGGGCTGGTGATCGAGAGTGAAGGGCCCCTGTGTGCGGTTGGTGAACTTTGTCGGATCGAGGGGGTGCGCAAGGACGGGGACTCGATGGCCGAGGTCGTGGGATTCCGCCAGGGCCGCGTGCTCCTGATGCCGCTCGGCGAGACCCACGGCATCCACCCCGGCGCCGAGGTGGTCGCCCTGGGCCATCCGTTGGAGGTGCCCGTGGGTCCCGACCTGCTGGGCCGTGTGCTCAACGGACTCGGGCAACCCATCGACAGCCTCGCCGCGGTCAAGCCCGTGTCGCGTGCGCCGTGTCTGGCCGCTCCTCCGCACCCGCTGCAGCGCCGGCGGATCCGGGAAGTCTTCGGCACGGGGATCAAGGCGCTCGACACGCTGATTCCGGTCGGCAGAGGGCAGCGCCTGGGCATTTTCGCGGGCTCCGGAGTCGGCAAGTCCACCCTGTTGGGCATGATGGCGGCCCAGGCCGAGGCCGATGTGAACGTCATCGCGCTGATCGGCGAGCGCGGGCGCGAGGTGCGTGAGTTCCTCGAGAAGGACCTTTCGGAACAAGGCCGGGCCAAATCCGTGATCGTCGTGGCGACCTCCAACGAGCCCGCTCTCACCCGCCTCAAGGGTGCCTACTCCGCGATGGCCATCGCGGAGTATTTCCGCGACCAGGGCAAATCGGTGCTCCTGATGATGGACTCGGTCACCCGGTTCGCGATGGCGCAACGCGAGATCGGCCTGGCGGTCGGGGAGCCTCCGGCCACCCGGGGATACACCCCCAGCGTATTCGCGCTTCTGCC
The DNA here is from genome assembly GCA_964386625.1 of uncultured Akkermansia sp. Lineage (GTDB taxonomy): Bacteria > Verrucomicrobiota > Verrucomicrobiia > Limisphaerales > UBA9464 > SXXZ01. The sequence goes on from CAYLTF010000003.1 coordinate 45,251, forward strand.
GCAGTTGCTCGAGCGTGCGGGCTCCTCGCAGGACGGGGCGATCACCGCCTTCTTCACCGTGCTGGTGGAGGGCGACGACATGAACGAGCCCGTGGCGGACACGGTCCGGGGCATCCTGGACGGACACATCGTCCTGGACCGCACCCTGGCCCAGCAGAACCACTACCCGGCCATCGATGTGCTCCAGAGCATCAGCCGTCTGACCCGCGACCTGTGCGACGAAGAGCAACTGCGGATCGCCGGGCAGGCCCGGGAACACCTCGCCAACTACAAGCGCAACGCCGATCTGATCAGCCTCGGAGCGTATGCCGCCGGCTCCGATCCCGCGGTCGATGCAGCCATCCGTCTCAAGGAGCCGTTGCAGGGGTTTCTCCGGCAGCGGGTCGATCAAGGGATGTCACCCGGCGAGGCCTGGTCGGCTCTGAAGGCGGCCTTGAGCGGAGAGCGATCGACGTGAACGCCATGGTCCCCCCGTTGGATTCGAACCACCGATGAAACGTTTCCGATCCCGAGTCACGGCTCTCCGTGAGCTCCGAAAACGCCGTGAAGACGAGGCCCTGCAAGTCCACGCCCGGGCCCTGCGGAACCGCCAGTCGGCCGAGGAGCGTTTGCAGGCCTGTCTCGCGGCGCTTCACCGCCATCGACAAGAGGTCCAGGCCGATCTGGCCGATGGATGCCCGGCGGCCAGGTTGGCCCAGCAGGACGGCTACCGGATGCTCCTCGAGCAACGGTGCCACGAAAGCCGTCGGCAGGTGGAAGAGGCGACCGCTGCGGCCTTGACCTCGCTTCAAGCGGTCCTGGGCACCCGTCGGGATCGCGAAGTGGTGGAACGGTTCCATGCCAAGGAAGTCGCAGACCATCAGCGCGAACAACTCCGTGAGGACCAGAAGAATCTCGATGAGATGGCCCTCCGACGCAGATCCGCCGAAGTCGCTCCTCCAGTCAGCCCTCGTTTCCTGTGAAATCCATCGCCCTGCCCCTGATAGGATCCCTGATCGGTGCGCTCTTGTACCTCGTCATCACGGCCCTGGTGATCGTGAAGGGGTACCAACCCCCGAAACCATCATCACCGAAGGCGCAGAATGTCCCGGAATCCCGCGACATCGCCGGTGCTCCGATGGCCGGCAAGACCGCGGACCAATTGAAGGAGGGGACCGGTCCTTCATGGTACTTCTACAATCCGGATGTCGAGTTCCTCATCGATTACCTCGAAAAGAAGAGCAACTCCTTCCGGATCCGGCAGAAGGAGTTGGACGATCTGGGAAAACGACTGGCCTCGGAGAGGGCCGAATTGGCCTCGGTGACCCAATCGGTGGCCCGCCTTCGGGACGACATCGAACGCCAGATCATCCGTATCCAGGAGGACGAGGCGGCCAATGTGAAACGCCTCGCCAAGACCTACGCCGGAATGGAGCCGGCGAGCGTGGCCAAGGTCTTCACCGAATTGGATGAGAAACTCGTGGTCAAGATCATGAGCCAGATGAAGGACGACCAGAATGCGGCCGTTCTGGATGCCTTGGCCAAGAGCGGTGCACCGGGGGCGCGACTCGCCGCCGGCATCTCCGACAAGCTTCGGTTGGTCCCTGTCGGCAAGAAACCATGACGTCCATCGGTTCATCCGGGCTGGATGCCATCCTGTTTCCGCCCGCGGATCCCACGGTCGAGGGGAACGATCCGGCAGCTCTTGAGGCGGAGATCCGTGCCGGCGTGTTCGCCGAGATGGTCCGTGGTGCCATGTCCGCTGGCCCCGAGGGAGAGGAAGTCCGGCAACCCGGGATGGCGGTCGGTGGTGCGCTCGTTCGTCCGCCCGACATCGTTGTCGAATCAACAGAATCGAGGCCGGATACCCGTCTGACGCTGGGGATGGACCCGGAGCCGGGAACCCGCCTCCGGCCGATCGACCGCGGGCTGCTCGTCGAGCCCACCGATGGGCTGGTCCGGAGGATGCGTCCCGGTCGGGCCAAGGATTTGGAGGCTCCGGGCACGGTGGACGCAGCGGGGCTCGCCGAGGCTTTCGCCCCGGCGGAATCGAAAGAACCTCCCGCAGACGAAGGGAGGGCGGATCGAGCTCTCGATCCCTCCCGGGCGCCGGTCCCGTCCCTGCCGGATTCCGTGACGGCATTGCCCGTGGTTCTGATTGCGCCACCGACT
>CAYLTF010000003.1:47501-68070 GCA_964386625.1 uncultured Akkermansia sp.
CCTCTTTTGGCCGGTCGGAATCGGAGGGAGGTCGACCTCGTTGGAGGAGACGAGCGCCCCGGCAAGGATCCGTTCCCAGTCCCACGCCGCTCGATCGGTGCGCAGGCAAGGCTTGAGACACCGTGGACTCCGGGGCGGTCCGTGGAGGCCGAGGGTCCGTTGGGGGTGTCAGGTCCGGTCGTTGCCTCGTCGCGTCGTGTCTCGGGCGGGACGGGGATTCCGGGTCGAGAGCCCATGCCGTCTTCGCCGAGCCCATTCCGGGATTCCGGCCCACTTGAGCGCGACGGACAATCCAAAGACGACGGGTTGGTCTCCGGGCCGTTTCCGCTCCAATCCACGCCTCTGCCGATGCCTGCGGTCTCCGATCGCTCGCTCGATGCACCATCCATGCAGATCGAAGTCCGGGTCTGGGGGCGCGGCTCTGGCGGGTTCAGCCTTCCAGACGGCGTTCGAGAGGAGTCGAGGATTTCAGGGGAAGAGAGATTCGGGCCCCCTCCACCCGCGCCGTGGGCCTCCTCGGTCGAGGGACGATGGCTTGATCCCTCGGCGTCGCATGCCGCACCGGTTGAGCTTGCTCTCGCATGGAATCCCGGGGACGGCCAAGGGGTGCAGGGGGGCTCCCCCCATGCCCTGAAGACCTCGCGCGGCGGCCTAGATTCCGGAGCCCCGGCTCTGACGCATCCCCAGGAGCCGGTGGTCGTTGGGGCCCCCAAGATCACCGCGGTACCGCAGGAGGGGGCAGTGACACCGGTCGCCTCGGTGGTGATCCGGGAAACCCAGGCGGAGATTCCGAAGGACATCGTTGGACCGACGTGGCCGGAACGTGCTCTCGGGGTTGAAGTTTCCCGGTCGGTGGCCGAGTCGCGGAGTTCCGGGCCGGCAGGGATTGCCCGTCTCATCGGTCAGGAGCCGTTCGTGAGTGCGGGGCAGGGCAGCCTCGTTTCTTCAGAATCGTCGCACAAATTGCCCGAAAACGGCGGAAAGCCTGTGTTTTCAGCGGATATTCCGGTCCCGCCTCCGATCGGCCGCAACCTGGCGGAACCTCCTGCACCCCCCTCTGGCACGACTCTTGCGGGGCGACCACTGATGGTCCGTGAACAATTCCAGTCTGCAGCCCCCGAGAACCCGGCCCCCCGGCTTGGTTCGGGCCGCTTGTCTCCGGAGTGTTCCGAGACCTCCGTGCCGGGGCATCGGCTCGATCCTCTGGCGGGGTTGCTCCCCTCCGGGATGGGTGATTGGGTTGCCCCGCGTGTTTCCGAGGGGAGGGATGCCAACGACACCGTGCAGGCGTCGGCCCAACGTCCCACCCCCCGGTTGGCCGATCAGCTCTCCGGCGAGGTCGTCTTGATGCAACGCCTGCGAACCGCCTCCATGACCGCGGTCTTGAGGCCCGATGCCGGCTCTGAATTGAGGGTCGACCTTCGCCGCCGGTCCGGACGCATCGAGATCCGGGCCACGGTTGAGCGGGGAGATTCCCAGGCCATCGCCGAGGGATGGAACGACTTGCAGCAGCGCATGGCCTCCCAGGGAGTCCACCTGCTGCCGTTGGAGCGGGAGCCTTCGAGGCCTCCGGCCGGGGATTCCCTCAAGAGTGCCGCCGAATCGGCCGCCGATGCGCCCGGCGGAAACCCGGCCCATTCCGGGGGACGTGGGAGGAATCCCCAGTCTGCCCGTGATCCCGAGGCCTGGGGTCCCGGACGCGGGGCGCCCACTGAAACCAGTCCCGCGGATCCGCGCTCCAAGTCGCCGGCGCCCCACCGTCCCGGACACCGCCGCCTGCTCGAATCCTGGGCCTGAACCGCATCTGAACCATGACACTCGACTCCTCCAATCGCACTCTGGCCAATGCGTTCGAGACCCCTTCTCCGGTCGTTTCCGGCACCTCGACCGATCCCTCCGGGGCCCAGCTCATCGGTCGGAAGCCCAACCGGACCTTGGGACAGGACGATTTTTTCAAGCTGATCGCCGCGCAGTTCTCGTACCAAGACCCGCTCAATCCGCAGAAGGATACGGACTTCATCGCCCAGATGGCCCAGTTCAACACCCTGGACCAGACCCGTTTGATGCAGGCCGACATCGCCGGGCTTCGATCCCAGTTCAAGGGGTCGCAGGCGAACCAATTCCTGGGGCAGTGGGTTTCCCTCCAGGATCCTGCGACCCGGCAGACGGTCGAGGGCCTGGTGACCGAAGTTCGATTCAATGGCGGCAACCCGCAGTTGGTCGTCGGCGATGTGCCCTACGACCTCTCCCGTGTGGACGTGGTCCGGGCCCCGGCCGTGACCGCTCCGGCCACCGACCCTGCACCGACGGGCCCCGACTCGCTTCCCGCTGAAAAGGGGTTGAAGAACCTCCCGATCAGCGCCGCCCAGCTGCGGCTCATTCCCCAGAAGCTCCAGGGGATCCTCGGCTCGATCACTCGATAACACTCCAAAACCAAACAAAGAACCATGCTCAGATCCCTCAACACCGGCATCAGCGGCCTGCGGTTCCAGCAGGACAAGCTCGACGTCATCGGCAACAACATCGCCAACGTCAACACCGTCGGCTTCCGCGCGGGGCGCGCCCAGGGAGTCGATGTCTTCAGTCAGAAACTCTCGGAATTCTCCACCAATTCGAGCGCGTCCGAGATCGGTTCCGGTGTCTCGCTGGCGGATGTCTCCAGCAGCTTCGGCCAGGGCAACATCGACTCGACCGGCCAACCCTATGACATGGCCATCGATGGCAGCGGCTTTTTCATCGTCCGCGACGCCGCCAACAACGCCCTCTACGCCACCCGGGCGGGAGATTTCCGGGCCGATGCCGACGGGTTTCTGACCACCTCCGACGGCATGCGGGTCCAGGGCGTCTCGACCGATCCGGCGGTCACCACCACCAGCGACATCCGCATCTCCCTGACCCCCTCCAACCTGCCCGCCGACACCGAGGCTGTGTCGTGGCGCATCGAGTCCAACGGGGATGTGATGCTGACGATGCGGAGCACCCTGGTGCCTCCGCCGGCGACGCCGCCCGGTCCCTTCAAGATCGGCCAGATCCAGGTCCAGACCTTCCGGGACATCAACAATCTGAGCAAGGTGGGCAACAACCGCTTCAGCAACCTGACCGCGGCCGGCCCGGTCGGACTGGGGACTCCCGGACAGGGCGGTCGGGGCCAGATCCGCTGGCAATCCCTGGAGCAGGCCAATGTCGATCTGGCGACCCAGTTCACCGACCTGATGGTCACCCAGCGGGGCTACCAGGCCAACGCCAAGATCATCACCACCTCCGACGAGATCCTCCAGGAGTTGATCAACCTCAAGCGTTGATGAACTGACCCCATCGATCCCACGACCATGGCTGCTCCCGCATCCGACAAGAACGACGGTTCGAAAGCCGAGTCGTCCGGCGGCATCAAGGCGATGCTGCCGCTGATCCTCAACATCGTGCTGATGCCCGTGGTGGCCTTCGCGATGACCAAATTCGTGCTGTTGCCCAGCCTGAACAACAAGGCGGTCGTGGAGGAACCGGCCGGGGATCCCGCGGAGGGCGATCAGGACCCCCATGGGGCCGCGCCGTCCGGATCGGGCACAAGCCACCCGCCCGCCTCCGGAGGAAGCCATGATGCCAAGCCCAAAGACGGAGGGCACGGGGCCGCCGCCGACAAGACGCACATGCTCGAATCGGTGACGGTGAACGTCGCGGGCACCATGGGTTCCCGCCTGTTGATGGCCAAGATCGGCATCCGCGGCACCAATCCCAAACTGGAAGAGATGGTGAAGGATCGATCCCAGGATCTTCGGGACGCGGCCTCCACTCTCCTGCACACCAAGACCATGGCGGACATCGAGCGCGTGGGGGCCCGCGCCACGATCAAGTCCGAGCTGAAGAACGCGTTCCAGAGGATCCTGGGCCCGGGCGCGTTCTCCGAGGTCGTGATGCCGGACCTCGCCGTCCAGTAGAACACCCACCACGAAGCCTATGTCGGACTCAACCGGATCCATGGGAGACGTGCTCTCCCAGTCGGAGGTCGAGCGCCTGCTGCAGCAGGTGCAGGAGGAGGAATCCAACACCGTCGTCCTCCAGTCGAACGGACGACGCAGCAACCAGAGCCGCGATTCCATCTCGGCGTACGACTTCCGGACGCCGGTCTTCCTGTCGCCGATCGAGCTGCGCAAGCTGCGCATCCACCACGAGGAATTCATCCAGGCGCTGGCCGCCCGCCTTTCGATCTACCTGCGGGTGGAGTTCAGCCTCCAGATGTCCCAGTTGCACACCATCTCCTTCCGGCAATGGTGCGAGAGTCTCGACAGTCCGACCCACATCTCGCTCTTCCGGGTGGAACCCTTGCGGGGGATCTGCCTGCTCGACGTCCCGCCGCGACTGGGCCTCACCATCGTCGATCGTCTGCTCGGGGGGCCCGGGCACTCGGTCACCGGCAACCGGGAACTCTCGGAGCTCGAGGTCACGCTGCTCGACCAGGTCGTGTTGCTGATGCTCACCGAGTGGTGCACGCATTGGGCCCGGTACCGCGACCTCCGGCCGGCGCTCTTCGGACACGAAAGCAACGGGCTCTTTCTCCAGACGGTGGATCCCGATGCGATCATGCTCGTGCTCGCCATCGAGGCCCGGGTGAACGACTGCACCGAGACCATGCAGATCGCCTTCCCCTATTGGACGATCGAGCCGATCGTCCACCTGCTGAGTTCCCGATTGAAGCCCGGCCCCGAGGACCTGCCGGACGTGCCCTCGGAACGCAGCGGGAACTGGAATTCCCACTACGACAACACTCCGATGCTGGTGTCCGCCGAGTCCAACGGACTGAAGCTTCGGGCCAAGGATGTCGTGGGGCTGCGCGTCGGTGATGTCGTGCCGCTCCCGCCGGAGTTCGCGGAACGGGTCCAGGTGAAGCTGGCCTCCGAGAAGCGCTACTACGGACGGTTGGGCACCGTGGATGGCCGCTGGGCCGTCGAAATCGATGAAGTCACCCTGGGCACCGACAGTTGATCCCGCTTCCCCATGAGCCAAACCACCGATCTTTCCATCCTGCTGGACGTCCCCGTCGAAGTGAGCGTCCAGCTCGGTTCCTGCCACCTTCCGATGCGCGAGGTCCTCAACCTCACCAACGGTTCCATCGTCCAGCTCGACAAGGTCGCCGACGCGCCGGTGGATCTCCATGTGAACACCAAGCTCGTGGCCCGGGGCGAAGTGGTCGTCGTGGAGAACCGCTTCGGCATCAAGATCACCGAGTTGCTGACCTCCGTGTAGCGGTCGACGACGCCCCATGGCGGCCCCGGATGGACCTCCCGCATCGATCTGAGCGGATTGATTTTCCCCCGGGACAGGCCAACGTGGCTTCCATGTTCCGCTCGTATCCCCCTTCGGTGGGACCGTCCCTCCGGGGGGTGGCCGCCGCCTTGGCTTTGCTTTCGGTCGGGTCCACCCTCTCCGCCGAGAATCCCCCGCCCGTCCCCCGTTTCTCCATGGACCATGTGGACCGAGCGGTGGATCCCAAAGTGGACTTCTACGGGTTCGCCACCGGTGCCTGGCGCAAGAAGAACCCGGTGCCCGCCGACAAGTCCCGTTGGGCCGGGTTCGACGAGCTCCAGGAGCGCAACTGGTGGTTGATCCGAGACATCCTGGCTTCCACCGCGGCGGATACCCAGGCGCCGGCCGGATCCGCTCGCCGGCAGGTGGGCGATTTCTTCGCCGCCGCCATGGACACCAACCGTATCGAGCGGCTCGGGTTTTCCCCGTTGGATCCGGAATGGGATCGCCTCAGGGGCGTCAGCGATCCCGCCTCGGCCATGGCTCTCCTGGGTCATTGGCATGTCCGTGGCATCGGTGCCGCCTTCGGCATGGGTGTTCAGCCCGACGCCAAGAACAGCTCGGTGTACGCGCTCTACCTGACCCAGGGTGGCCTCGGGCTGCCGGATCGCGATTACTATCTCGCCGAGGGCTTCGCCCCCCAGCGGGAGCAGTACCTTCGGCATATCGCCGCCCAGTTGCGGTTGCTCGGGGACGGCGAGTCCGAGTCCAGGGCCGCAGCGGAGGCGGTGCTCGCGCTGGAGACCCGCCTGGCCAAGGTCTCTCGCACCCGCACGGATCTGCGCGACGAGGAGAAGAACTACCACAAGCTCACCCGAGCCGGGTTGGAGGCCCTGGCTCCGAAGCTCCCATGGAGCGCCTACTTCGCGGCGGCGGGGATCGCCATGCCCGAGACGGTGATCGTCGGGCAGCCGGAGTTCTTCCGCGAACTGGACCGAATGGCCTCGGAGGTGGAAGAGGGTCATTGGTTGGCCTACCTGCGCTGGCATCTGTTGAGCAGCCTGGCCGAGCACCTGCATTCCGCCCCGGCCGACGAGGCGTTCCGGTTCTACGGCACCACACTGCGCGGTCAACCGCGACCGGAGCCGCGGTGGCAGCGCACGGCCAAGGCTGTCGACGGGGCGCTGGGTGAGGCTCTGGGGCGACTCTACGTCGAGAAGCATTTCCCGCCCGAGGCCGCCTCCCGGATGTCGGAGCTGATCACCAACCTCCGGGGCGTGTTCCGGGACCGGTTGGCCAAGCTCGAGTGGATGGGTGAGGAAACCCGACGACAGGCTCTGCGGAAGTTCGACCGGTTCACCGAAAAGGTCGGGCACCCCAAGACCTTCCGCGACTACTCGGGCTTGGAGATCCGCCGCGATGACCATCTGGGCAACGTGTTGCGCGCCAATGTGTTCGAATCTCGCCGCCAATTGGCCCGGGTCGGGAAGCCTGTCGATCGTGCCGAGTGGCACATGACGCCTCAGACGGTCAACGCCTACTTCAGTCCGCCTCTGAACGAGATCGTCTTCCCGGCCGGCATCCTGCAGCCGCCCTTCTTCGACCTGCAGATGGATGATGCCGTCAATTACGGGGCCATCGGCGTGGTCATCGGCCATGAGATCACCCATGGCTACGACGACCAGGGGCGCAAGTACGACGCCGACGGCAACCTTCGCGACTGGTGGACCGAGGCCGACGGCAAGGAGTTCGACCGGCGGGCCGCCAAGGTGATCGACCAGTACTCGGCCTACGAGGCCTTGCCCGGCAAGCGCGTCAACGGTCGGCTGACGTTGGGCGAGAACATCGCCGACCTCGGTGGGACCAGCATCGCTTTCGAGGCCCTGCAGAGGGCCTTGGCGAAGGACCCCTCGCGGCGGCGGACCATCGACGGCCTCACCCCGGAACAGCGCTTCTTCCTGAGCCTGTCTCAGCTGTGGCGGGTCAACTGGCGCGAGGCCGAGCTCCAGCGCCGCCTCGTGGTCGACCCGCATTCCCCCGGGCAGTTTCGCGGGGTCGGTCCCCACGTGAACCTGCCCGAGTTCTATCGGGCCTGGGGCATCACCGAGGCCTCTCCTCTTTGGCGCAGGCCCGAGGATCGCGCGATGATCTGGTGAGGCTGGACCGGTGGATCCGCCCCACCCGGCCCGTCTCCGGCTCACCAGGGTAGGCTGAAGGTCTTCACGTAGCTGTAGCCCTTCATGGCCTCGATGACGCCCTCCTTGATGCCGAGCCCGCTGTCCTTGATGCCGCCGAAAGGCGAGCTCTCGACGCGGAACCCAGGCACCTCGTTGATGTTCACCGTGCCGCAGCGCAGCGTCCGGATCGCCTTCAGCGCATGGCCGAGGTTGTTGGTGACCACGCCGGAACTCAGTCCGTAGGCGGTCGAATTGGCCACCTCGAGGGCGTCGTCGAGATCGCGCACCGTGACGATGGGCGCCAGGGGCCCGAAGCTCTCGCAGACGACCATCCGGCAGTCGCGCGGCACGCGATCGATCACGGTCGGCTGCAGCAGCGCCCCTTGTCGTCCGCCGCCGATGAGCACCCGTGCTCCCTGGGCGACGGCCTCTTGGACCACCGCCTCCAGCGACTTCGCCGACGCCTCATCGATGACCGTGCCCACCTTGGTGGCCTCGTTCGCGGGGTCTCCGCAGGTGTACTCGCGCGTCTTCTCGACCAGGCGTCGGGTGAACTCGTCGGCGATGGACTGCTGCACGAGGATGCGCTTGACCGCGGTGCAGCGTTGGCCCGAGTTGCGGTAGCTGCCCTCGGCGGCCAGCGTGACGGCCAAGTCCAGGTCGGCGTCCTCCAGGACGATGAGCGGATCATTGCCACCCAGTTCGAGGACCAGTTTCTTGTATCCGGCCGTCGCGGAGATCTTCTTGCCGACCGGCACGCTGCCGGTGAAGGCGACGACCTCGACGTCGGGGTGCCCGACCAGCACCTCGGCGACCTCCGCCGTCGGTCCGAGCAGCACGCTCAGCATGGGGCCCGGCAGACCGGAGGCATGGAGCAGCTCCGCGAAGCGCAGGGCCACCAGCGGGGTCTTCTCGGAGGGTTTGAGGACGATCGGGGTGCCGGCGGCGATGGCGGGCCCGACCTTGTGAGCCACCTGGTTCAGCGGATGGTTGAAGGGCGTGATGGCCACCGCGCAGCGCAGCGGCTCGCGCGTGGTGAAGATCTTGCGGGCCTTGCCCTGGGCGGAGATGTCGCAGGAGAAGATCTGGCCGTCGTCGCGCAGCGCCTCCATGGCGGCGAAGCGCAGCACGTCCACCGTGCGCCCGACTTCGTACCGGGCCTCGCGCAGCGCCAGGCCAGCCTCCGAGGTGATGATGCGGGCGAATTCGTCCCGACGGCTTTCCAGGGCCGATCGGGTCTTCTCGAGGATCTCGGCCCGCTGGAAGCGGGTGGGGGTTTCCCGGAAGCCGGTGGCGGCGGCGATCGCCTCGAGGGCGTGCCTTCGCGAGGCCTGGGTGACCGTGCCCGAGACGGACTGGTCGAAGGGGTTGCGGACGGTGAGCACGGAATCCGAATCGATCGGTTTTCCGGCGACGAGACTGTGGAGATTCATGGGTTTTGAAAGGGGTGGGCGAGAGACGTGGGCCTATCAGCGGGGCGTCGAGGAAGCGGGCAGAGCCTCGGCAAAGGCCTCCAGGAAGCGCGACAGGACGTCCTCGGAATGTTCCAGGGAAAGATAAAGTTTGGTGCCCATCGGGTTCAGGAAGACACCCCGGGTCAGCAACTCGAGCATGAGTCGGCCGCCGCGGGCCCGGTCGCTCGCCAGCCAAGAGGCCTGGTCGATCACCGGGTTCGCCGAGAACGCCACCTGGCCCAGGGGGCCGTCTCCGAGGATCTGCGCCGATTCTCCCGCCTGCTGGATCACCGATCGGAGTCCGTCGCGGAAGCGTCGGCCCAGCCCATGCAACGTCGCATGCACCCCGGGTTGCAGCAGCAGGTCGAGGGTGGCCAGTGCCGCCGCGCAAGACACCGGATTGCCGCCGGTCGTCGAGGCGCTCCAGACATAACGAGGCCCGGGCAGCCTGCGTTCCTCAAGGACTTCCATGATCTCGGCCCGACCGGCGAAGGCCCCGATCGGGAAGCCGCCGCCGAGGGCCTTCCCGTAGGCCACCAGATCGGGCGTCACGCCGTAGTATTCCTGGGCCCCGCCCGGAGCCAGGCGGAATCCGGTCACCACCTCGTCGAAGATCAGGACGATGCCATGGCGCCGGGTGAGGTCGCGCAGGCCTTCCAGAAAACCGGGCCTTGGAGAAAGGCAGCGATGGAAGGGCTCCACGATCACCGCCGCCAGCGATCGGGCATGGGCTTCGACGATCGCGGACGTCCCCTCGAGGTCGTTGAAGGGCGCGACGAGGACATCCTGTCCGGTCCACGGTGCACCGGCCCCCGCGGTATCGCAGGAGGGCAGGTCGCTGGGCCGGCTGTGGATCATGCCGGCCACGCCCACCGCGTGCTGGCCATGGTAGGCGCCCTCGAACCGGAGGACTTTCGGTCGCCCCGTCGCCGCATGCGCCACCCGGAGGCAGAGCAGGGTGGCCTCGGTCCCCGAGGCCACGAAACGGATCCGCTCGGCGCATGGACTCACCGCGGCGATGCGCTCGGCCAGTTCGACGGATTTGCGATTCACCGATGCGAAGTTCACCCCCTCGCGAGCCGCCGCCGCGGCCGCCTCCACAACCTTGGGGTGGGCGTGACCCACCAGCGCCGATCCCCAGGCCATCGTGAAATCGACGAACTCCCGCCCCTGCGTGTCCCAGATCCGTGCGCCTTGCCCACGCTCTGGCACGACCAGCCGTTCCGGCGGGATGCCGAATTCGCCATTGGAGCCTCCGGGGAAGATCCGGAGCGCCCGGGACGCCCAGCTCTCGGTGGGATGGCTCATGGGGAATTCAGCGGGCCTGGGTTCCGTTGCAGGTGAAGTCGAAGATGTCGAAGTTGCGAGGGTCGCCCAGGGCTCGGGCCATGTACTCGGGTCGCAGCGGGTGGCTCAGGATGAAGGGCACCATCTCCTCGTATCGGCCGCCGTGCGAGCGCAGGCCCCCTTCGATCGCCTTGAGATCATGATAAGCGGGGGTGCGGCCGATCACCGCGTCTCGGCCCGAGCAGACCACCAGATCGCCCATGCGGTCAGACGGCAATTCCATGAGTCGGGCGGCCTGGTCGCGGGACATCACCTCGGTGATGCCGGGCAGGGTGGCCACAAAATCGAGAACCTCCGCCAGGGGCACCGACCGGTCGGTCGGCAGATGCACCTGGGCGAACGAACCCAGCGCCCCGTGGTGGACGACATACGGGTCGGTGATCGGCAGGATCACACGGAACCCTTCGCCCCACCGGGCGTTCAGTTCCGATTCCAGGTAGACCACATTCGGGGATCCGTCCGCACGTTGCTTGGAGTTCATGCCGTGATCGGCGGTGATTCCCACCACGGCACCCAGCGAGAGCAGCCGCCCGACCTCCGCGTCGATGCCGGCGTAGAAGGCCAGCGCCTCAGGTGCGTCCGGCACGTACTTGTGCTGCATGAAGTCGGTGGTGCTCAGGTACAGGAAATCGGCGCGCCCGGCCTGGAGCAGTTCGACTCCCGCCTTCAGCACGTACAGGGAAGCGTCGCCCGAGTAGATGGCCGGTGTGGGGCCCACCAGCGCCTCCACGCCCTCGATGCCATGGGTGGCGATCGCCGCCTCGCGGGCCTTCTCGGAGGAGAAGGCGATGCCTCCCCGGCTGATCAGGCCGCTGGCGAAGATGTCCCGAAGCTTCTCCTTGGCCGTCACCACGGCCACCTTGCGACCGGCCTCCTGCGCGGCCGGGAAGAGTGTGGGCACCCTGAGGAACTTCGAGGAGTTCATCATGACTTCCTGCCCGATGGAGGTGTCGTAGAAGAAGTTGCCGCCGATGCCGTGGATCGCCGGGGGAACGCCCGTCACGATCGCGCTGTTGTTGACGTTCGTGAAGGTGGGCATCGCCGCCCGTGCCGTGCCGCGCCACCCCTGGACTGCCAGGCGCTGGACCTGCGGCATGAGTCCGCGGGCCATCGCCGCATCCAGGTAGGCGTCTGCGGATCCGTCCAGACACAGCACCGCAACGGGGCGGGCGGGCGGGGCATAGGTGCGTCCGTTGACGGTGAAAGAAGGGGCGGTGGGATTCATGGCGCGAGCCAATCATGCCTCCGGGAGCCGGCCGATGGAATCCGAGAAGCTGTGCCGTTTTTGTAACGAGCGCGGGTGGATCCAGATGTCCTTGTCGCAGCAATCCCGGCCGACCACGCTTCTGCTCATGTCCGCCGTGCTGGAACTTCGGCAAGTCTCCAAATCGTTCGGGCAATTCCGTGCCGTGCAGGCTCTCTCGTTCTCGGTGCCCCGAGGGTCGGTGTACGGGTTCCTGGGGCCGAACGGAGCCGGGAAGACCACCACCTTGAGGATGATCCTGGGGATGCTGCTCCCGGACTCCGGCGGTTTGTCGGTGCTGGGATCGCCCTCGGCCATCGCCGTCCGCAGCCGGGTCGGGTACCTCCCGGAAGAAAAGGGGCTGTACCGGAAAATGACGGCCGCCGCGGTGATCGCCTACTTCGCCACGCTCAAAGGCCTCCCCCGCGGTCGCGCAGAGCTGCGGGCCCGGGAGTTGTTGGTCCGTTACGGCCTCGGAGCGGTCGCCGACAAGAAGGTGGAGTCCTTGTCCAAGGGCATGGGACAGAAGGTCCAGGTGCTGGCATCGATCGCCCACGACCCTGAACTGGTGCTCTTCGATGAGCCGTTCTCAGGCCTGGATCCGGTCAACCAGGAAGTGCTGGAGGAGGTGCTGCGCGATCTCCGGAATCGGGGCTGCACCGTCCTGTTCTCGACCCATGTGATGGCCCATGCCGAGCGCCTGTGTGATCGGTTGCTCATCCTGGGCGGCGGTCGCCGACTGTTCGAGGGCACCCCGACCGAGGCGCGCCGATTGCTTCCGGTGGTGATCTCCCTGGAGACCTCGGAGCCTCACCCCAACCTGGGATCTCTCCCCGGGGTGCGGAACCCATCGGATTTGGGAGACGGCCGTTGGCGATTGGAACTGGAACCAGGAGTCCGGTCCTCATCTGTCCTGGAAGCCTGCTTTGAGCGGTCCCTCCGACTGAGAAGGTTCGAGGTCCGTGAACCGGATCTGCACGAGGTGTTCGTCCATCTGGTGGGCCCCGCTGCCCGGGAGGCTGCGCCGCGATGAGGAACGCCTTGCTCATCGCCGCGCGGGAATTCCTGGGCAATGTGAAGACCCGGGGATTCTGGTTCGGCATCCTGCTGGTGCCCCTGCTCTGGTCCATCGCCTCGCAGGTGCCTCTCCTGTTGGCCCGGAAAGGCACGCCCATCCGGCACTTCGCCCTGGTGGACGCCACGGCGGAAGGCCGGGGTTCCGTCGTGATCCTCGAGCATCTCCGCTCGTCGGAACAACGCAGGGCCTATTTCCACTTCCGGGAGTGGCTTGGGTCACGGTTGCCTTCCGGCACCCCCATGCCGGGCGTCGACCGGGAAGCCCCCGACTGGCAGGGCCTTCAGGAGCGGGTGGCCCCGCTGCTCCAGGCCGAGGCCGGAAGGTTCTCGCCTCCGGAACCCCTCCACCGCGAGGTGCCGCTTCCGGAGGGTTTGGAGTGGCGCGGAGAGTTGGCTGAGTTCGAGGGTCGTCTTCGGACCTGGATGCGTGAAGACCGATCCCTCCGGGTCGAGGGCTCCGATGAACCGGTGGAGCTTTTCGCCGTGGCCATCGTGACGGACGGGGCGCCGTCCGATGCTCCGCCCATCCTGAGGTTCTGGTCCGCCAACCAGGCGGACACCGGCCTGCGGGACCGCATGGTCGAGGCGTTGTCCCGTGATCATCGACGGCGCGAATACGCCCGTCTTGGAGTGGATCCGAAGGTGGTGGTCCGCGTGGAGAACCTCGGCGCCAAGCTGGTGGATCTGAATCCCCGCAAGGCCGTCGGCGAGGAACAGGTCGGCTTGGCCGACCAGTTGCGGCAATGGGCCCCCAGCGCCTTCGTGTACCTGTTGTGGATCGCGGTGTTCAGCATCTCCCAGATGCTGCTCAACTCGCTGATCGAGGAGCGCTCCAACCGGATCCTCGAGGTGCTGCTCTCCTCCGTGACTCCCCTGGAATTGATGACCGGGAAACTGATCGGAGTGGCCGCCGTCGGGATCGTGATGACCGTCGCCTGGATCGGTTCGCTGGTGCTGGTGACCTTCGGGATGGTCCACACCTCCGGTGCCGCCGCCGTCGCGCCCGATTCCATCATCGCGCGTCTGCCCATGGAGCTGGCGACCCTGTTGGGCGATTCCTGGCTCCTCCCGGCCTTCGGCCTGTATCTCGTGTTGGGCTACCTGTTCTACGCCGCGGTCATCCTCGCCCTCGGCAGCACCTGCAACGATCTCAAGGAGGCCCAGAATTTCACCGGCGTCATCGCGCTGTTCATGATGGTCCCGCTGGTCTCCATCGCCTTCATCCCCCGGGATCCCAATGGACCGGTCGCCACGGTCTTGTCGTGGATCCCTCCGTACACGCCCTTCGTGATGATGAATCGCGTGGCCGCGGGTCCACCGATGCGGGATGTGGTCGGCACGCTGCTCCTGCTGGTGTTGTCCGACATCGCCGTCCTGTGGGCCTGCGCCCGTGTTTTTCGGACGGCGGTGCTGCGGACCGGACAACCCGCCACACTCGCCCAATTGGCCCGGTGGATCCTGGGCCGCCGCTGAATCGCTCCCCCCATGAAAAAGGCGACTTCCCCAGACGGGGAAGTCGCTGTCAGGAACCGGTGCCCCGAAACGTCAGGTGCCGAGCCCGGGTTAGTTCTTCTCGGGACGCGGTGGCCGTCCTCCGCGGTCCGGACCGCCAGGACCGCCAGGACCGCCAGGACCGCGGCCACCCCCCGGGCGGGCCGGACGCAGCTCGTCCTCGGTGAGCTTCCCGTCACCGTTCTTGTCGAGCTTCATCAAGGCGTTCGCCGCGTTCTTGATCTCGTCGGCATCCAGGATGCCGTCATGGTTGGCGTCGAGGGCCTCCATCAGCGGGGAGACCATGCGAGGCCGTCCGCCGCCCGGACCGCCGGGGCCACCGGGAGGGTGCGGACGCTCGTCGTTCTCGGCGATGGCGGTGAAGGTCGCGCCGGCCAGGGCCAGCGCCATCAGGGTGCGATTCAGTGTCTTCATGGTGTGTCGTGTGTTTTGTGTTTTGTGGTGTTGATCTTGACGCCCGGCGAACGCTCGCCGTGTCGTTCTGGAAACATAAGACGCGAGCCCTGTAATGAAATGATGTGTCCCGGAGGGAAAATTGTTAAGCAGGCGTAAATGCGTCCCCCGGAGTCCGCGATGTCCGGCTAGCTTCCCGCAGCACACCGGCCGAAGAGCGGCTTGGATCGAGCCATGAAATCCCCATCAGCAGAATCGGCAGCCCACGAGGCGCTGCCCCGCATCCTGGTCATCGATGACGACCGGAAGCTGTGCCGCCTGATCCGCGATTATCTCTCCCCGATGGGGTACGCGGTCGAGGCCGTCCACACCGGACCGGAAGGCGTGGAACGAGCCACCGGTGAACCGTGGCACGCAGTCCTGCTCGACCTCATGCTGCCCGGGTTGGATGGGTTCGAGGTGCTCAAGCGGATCCGCGCCAGGGTCGATGTGCCGGTGCTGATGCTGACGGCCCGTGGTGATGAGGCCGATCGGATCGTGGGCTTGGAATTGGGGGCCGACGATTACCTGCCCAAGACCTTTTCCACCCGGGAACTCTTGGCCCGACTGCGTGCGGTGACCCGGCGATCGGTCCGCCATCCCGGCCCGGAATCGGCCGCGGACGACGAATGGATTGTCGGCCCATTGCGGGTGCGCCCGGCCTCACGGTCGGCGGTGCTGGGCGACGCTCCGTTGACCCTGACTCCTGTGGAATTCGACCTGTTGGCTTCGCTGGCCAAGGCCCGGGGACGCGTGAAAACCCGGGAGGCGTTGCTCGATGAGATCCGGGAGCGGGACTACGATGTCTTCGACCGTTCGATCGACGTGCACATCTCGGCGTTGCGCAAGAAGCTCGACGACGACCCGAAGCATCCCCGCTTCATCCGGACGATCCGCTCGGCCGGCTACATGATGGTCGATCCGGAGGATCCCGAATGACCCTGAGACTGCCTCTTTTCGGCCGCATCCTCGCTTGGTTGCTCCTGAACCTGCTGATCCTGGCGGCCGTGTCCGGGGTGTTCGTGTGGACCGAGCTCGGCGGGGAATCGTTCCTGGGGCGGATCGCCGGCGAGCGTTCCCAGGCCGCCGCCAATGCCCTGATGGCCGAACTGAGGGAACGCCCCATCCCGGAGTGGGACCGCGCGATGGCCCGATTCGAGGAGGCCTACCCGGTCCGTGTGATGCTGCTGCGAGAGGATGGGACCCGGTTCCTCGGGTTTCGCACCGAGGTCCCGAGCGAGGTCCTCTCGCGTCTCCGTCAGATGGGGACAGCCCCGGGTTTCGAGGACCGCAGGCCGGGTCCGCCGCCGGGCATGCCCCCTGAAGACCGTTTCGACCCCGCGCCGATGGGCACGCCGGGGCCTCCGCCCCCGCGTCCCGGCCTTCGACCGCCTGCCGGTGGTCCGAAGGCGTTCCTCCGGGCCGGTACACCCGCCCGGTACTGGCTCATCCAGGGCAATCCCATCCGCGGGCCGGGTCTTCCGCGGGGGCTGCGGATGGCGATGGTCTCCGAGACCCTTTCGGCCGGCGGGCTCTTTTTCGAGTTGAAATCGTGGCTATGGGCCGCCTCGGCGGTGATCGCGATCTCGGTCCTGTGGTGGTTTCCCTTCGTGAGGGGAATCACCCGGACCGTCTCTTCGATCTCGGAAGCCACAGAAGGCATCGCCGAGGGGCGATTCGACGCGGTGGTGCCCGAGGATCGTGGGGATGAACTGGGGCGCCTGGGCGCATCCATCAATCGCATGTCGGGCCGTTTGGATGGCCTGGTCCATGGTCAGAAGCGGTTCCTCGGGGATGTCGCCCACGAGTTGTGTTCGCCGCTGGCCCGCATGGAGATGGCCTTGGGAATCCTGGAGCAACGGGCCGATGCCGAAGCACGGCCCTACGTGGAGGACGTGCGCGAAGAGGTCCGGCACATGTCCAGACTGGTCGACGAACTGCTCCAATTCTCCAAAGCCGCACTGAAGCCGCTGGATGCCGAGCGTGTGCCGGTGTCTCTGGCCGAGTTGACCCGCAAGGTGGTGTCCCGCGAGCTGCCGGACACGGCGGCCGTCTCGGTTCAGGTCCCGGAATCCCTGGCGGTGCTCGGCCACGCCGAGTGTGTCGAGCGTGCCATGGGCAATCTTCTGCGCAACGCGCGCCATCATGCGGGCGCAGAGGGCCCGATCCGGATCGAGGCCTTTCACGAGGGGGCCCGCCGGGTGCTCTGGCGAGTGATCGATTCCGGTCCGGGAGTGCCCGACTCGGAGCTGCGCAGGCTCGGAGAACCCTTCTACCGTCCAGACCGGTCCCGATCCAGCGACACCGGGGGGACAGGACTGGGGTTGGCCATCGTCAAGACCTGCATGGCCGCCTGCCGTGGGAGCCTGGAGTTGGCCAACGGAGTCCAGCGGGGGTTGGATCGAGGACTCATCGCCACGCTGGCCTTCGAGACCGCTCCGGTCCCGGGGGATGCGACCGGGACCGGCGGCGAATAAACGCTTTCCGCGTTTGCGGTCGAGGGGATGCAGGGGCTATCCATGTCGGTGATGCGGATTACGAATCTCAACCCGGACCATGACATCGGGGCCAGCGCCTGGATGCTTTCCGTGGACGGACACCAGCTTTTGATGGATGCGGGGACCCACCCCAAGCGCGAGGGACTCGCTTCTCTCCCCCTGTATGAATCGGTCAAGGACCTCGAGGTCGACGCCATCGCCCTGACCCATTGCCACCATGACCATGTCGGCTCCCTGCCGGTGGCCCTCCAGTATTTTCCCCACGCCCGGGTCCTGATGACGGACCTGAGCTACTTCATCGTCGAACGGGTGCTTCACAATTCCGTCAACGTGATGGTCCGCCAGCGCGACGAGTTGGGGATCCGTGAGTATCCCCTCTACACCCATGAGGAGGTCGACGATTACGCCCCGGTTTTCCAGGGCTTCGGGTATCGCCGCGAGATCGAGTGGGCCCAGTTCGCCCGCAGCCACGGGCCGGCACCGGGTCGGCGGCATGTTCCGACACTGGAATTCTTCGACGCGGGCCATGCCCTCGGGTCGGCCGGCGTCCTGGTGCGGGGCCGAAAGCAGACGCTCTTCTATTCGGGCGATGTCTGTTTCCATGACCAGACGCTTCTCCGGGCCGCCGATTTCGAGGGGGTGCGTGCCGATGTTCTGGTGATGGAGACCACTCGAGGTGCCCGCCAGTTGCCGCCGAACTTCAGTCGAGATCGCGAGTTGGAACGGTTGGCCGAGGGGATCAACCGGGTCCTGGCGCGCAAGGGCACGGTCCTGATCCCGGCCTTCGCGCTGGGGCGAACCCAGGAGATCCTGGCGTATCTCGCGCTGCTGATGCGGTCCGGAAAGCTGCGCGAGCAACCGGTCTACATCGGGGGGTTGGGACGGGTGTTCACCGAAATCTACGACCTCCAGTCCAACCGGACCCATCGGCATCACCCGAACCTGAAACTGACCCACGCCCTGAATCTGCAGGTCATCTCCACCAACGACATCGAGTCGATGTCGTTGCGCGGCGGCAGGATCTTCGTGATGACGGCGGGCATGATGAGCGAGAACACCGGGGCCCATGCGCTGGCGGCCCGGTTGGTCGGCGAGGAGCGCCATGGCATCTTCTTTGTCGGTTACGCCGACTCGGAGACCCCGGGCGGTCGACTCAAGGCGGCCAAGCCGGGCGAACGGTTCCACTTCAGCCCGTCGGTGGGCAAATTGACCCGGAATTGCGAAGTCTTCGATTTCGACCTCACCGCCCATGCCAACCGGGACGACCTCATGTCCATGGTGGCCGAGGTGAATCCGCGCACTGTGGTCCTGGGCCATGGAGACACCGATGCCAAGGCGTGGATCTGTGAACAAATCCGGATCCGCCACCCCCGCATGAAGGTGCTGCAACCGGCCCCGGGTGAGGCCCTGGATCTCTGAAGAGCGAGCCATGGGGTCGGTTCCGACGCTCTTGGCGGTTCTCCTGCTGCTGCACCTGTCCGAACACGTGGTGTGGGTGCGTCCTGGTGCCTGGTTTTTCCGGCGCCGAGGTCGCGGTTGGGAGGTGGCCTCACCTCGTGCGGCGCTCATCTCCAGCGTCCGGGGGCATCTGCATTGGGTGTATCCTGCTCCCGGCCTCGGCCGTGCGTTCGTGGTCACGGAACCCGGCCCGGTGGGTGCGATCCCGGTCCACGGGGCAAGGCCTGTGGGGCCGCCGACAGGCGATCCTGCCGACCTGATGGAGGTTCGCCTCCGGCAGGAGACCGCAGAACGAGCCTTCCGCCCGCTCCGATGGACCACGTTCGTGCTCCTCGGCATGGTGTGGTTGCTGGCACCAGCGCTGCTCGGATTCCTGGGGGCCTCCCCGATGCTCTGGATCGTGGTGCCGCTGTTGCTCATCGCGATGGCGGTCCATGCGGCGATGCTGTTTCGCCTCCATCGCCGGCTGTTCCCCGGCCTCGCCGACGAGCGCCTGAGATTGGTGCTTTCGGCGTGCCTGTCGCCCATCGCTGCGCTCCGCTCGATGGACCTCGCCCAGAAATGCGCCTTGGACGGGACCGATCCACTGGTCATCGCGGCCGCTCTGCCCGGTTTCCGGGGGTGGGAAGCGCTTGCGGCGGATCGGTGGCGCCGCTTGAAATACGCGGACCCCACCACGCCTCCCTCCGCCGAACTGGTCCCCATGGCGGGCCCAACCACCACCGGGACCTCGACGGGATTCATCGAAGCACTGGCTCGTCAGCTGGGCTTGGATCCCGCTGCCTGGGATGCACCGCCGGAAGCCGCGGACCCCGCCAATACCCACTATTGTCCGCGGTGCCGGTCCCAGTTCACAGGCCAAGCGACCCGCTGCCACGACTGCCAGTGGCCGAGCTTGTCCCGGCTTCGGTGACGAGCCCCGACCAGCGCCGCCTCTGTCTGGTCTTTTTGCCGATCCGTCCCCCCATGGGCCCCAGGGGAAGCGAGGGTCCCGCCGAGGGGTTGCCAAGCAGGCAGCCGTCTGGACCCACGCACGAACGAAAGCGGTCTCGAGAGTTCCCTCGGCAGCCAAGCCCGCCCTCGACCTCGCATAGAGGCGCCGCCCAGCCTTGGACAGCCCCTCGCCTCAGTGCAAGATGCACAACTCATGACGGTGAGCCATCAGCTCGGCGTCATGATCCAGGAACCAATCCAGCCGTGTCTCTGTTTCGGCCAGGTCGATGCCACGCGCCATGATGAGGTAGGTCGCGTAGTGATTGCCCTCCGACTCGACCAGCGACTGGTAGAACCGGGAAAGCTCCGGTTCTGAGTGGGCCAGGTGCCCGGCCAAGATCTGGAACTTCTCGCAGCTACGCCCTTCGATCAGGGCGCAGACGATGAGGTGGTCGATGACGGACTCACGGCGTCCCTGACGGACGGCTCGCATCATCCCGGTGATCCACTCGCTCCGCTGAGGTTGCCCGAAATCGCATCCGCGTTGTCGAAGGAGGCCCAGGACCAGTTCGAAGTGCTGCAGCTCCTCGATCGCGATCGCGTTGAGTGCGTGCACCTGGGGATAAAGCTCTCGGTATTTCTCCAGATGGATCGCGGTGGTCGCGGCCTTTCGCTCCAGGTGGGCGTGATCGACGAGGAGTTCATCGAGACGCCGGGTGACACGAGGGGCCCATTCTGGATCGACCGCACGGCGCAGCATCAACATGCCGCAAGCCTACTGCGAATCCGTCCGTCGGGACAACCGATGGGGTTTGTGGACGGTGGCCTCGTTTCCAGAGCGCCTCTCCGAGAGCCGCGGCGACATCGCCGTGAATCCCTTCGGAAAACGAGTGCTTGGAACGCTCCGCGAAGGTCGGAGCCGCTCCAGTAAAACCTCAGGAAACGCCCGCGCGGAGGCAGTTGGAGAGCGAGTGGGTGCAGGGTGGACGCCAGTGTCGAGTGCGCCCCTGGCGTCGATGTTTCTCCGAGAAGTTGAACGGGACCGTTCGTGAAAACCTTCGAACTTCGTCGACGGGCGAAAGAAAAATACGACCCAAACCCGAGGAAAACGGCCTGTTTTGCGGGGTGGCTCAAAAAAAATTCAAAAAGGTGTTGTCAGTCCGGAAGACCTGAGCTTAACTGTTCTCGTTCTTACGA
>CAYLTF010000004.1:0-14051 GCA_964386625.1 uncultured Akkermansia sp.
ACCAGACCCGCATACAGCAGAAACAGGTTGTCGGGCGCGATGACGCTCTGGGCCTGGTCGCGCAGGGCAGGGGCGTGGTCGACGGCGACCTTGAGGGCCCACCCCACGACCAGGAACCACAGGAAGGCCCCGGCCGGGCTGATGAGCCTGCCCACCCACGGCAGCGTCCGGACCAGGAATCGGTCGGGATCCAGCAGCGGGAAGCGTGCGAACATGATGTTCAGCAGGCGGGAGCGGATCTCGCGCTGGCGGGTCTTCTCGAAGCGGCGGAACAGTTCCGCCGCATCGACGGCCATCGGGTACTGGAGCAGGTTCGAATGGTAGAGTTGAGCCAGGACCTGGATGACAGCCTCCTGGCCTGGCGCCGTGGCGGGGAAACGCTCGAAGCATTCCCTCCAGACCTCCTCGACCGTCCGGTCCGGTCGCAGGCGTGCCAGGAACTCGTGGATCTCCGGGCGGACCCGGAAGAACTGGTTGGTGAAGGGGTCCTCCAAGACGATCCAGCGCTCGCCGCGGAAGAGTTGCCGGCGCACACGGACGGTGGGCCGCAGGGCCAGTCGCTGCGAGGCGACCCGGTACCAGGATTCGCTGAATGTGGCTGGAGCTTCGGACATGGTCGTCAGGTCACCACCAGAGGTGCAACCGCAGGAAATCCACCGTGCGGTGGGTCAGGATCCAGAACAGCGTCCCGCGACCGGCGTCGATCTTGCACAGACCGCTCATGCCCGGTCGCCACCATGGTTGGCTTGGCCCGTTGAGGGCCGCCCGCACGATGAAGACATTGCCCGTCTCCTTCGGCACGGCCGAAGGTTCCACCCGGACCACTTGGACGGGGTATTTCGAATCCGGTTGCGCCACGAAGGCGATCTCCCCGGTCGCCTTGGCCGGGACCCGGTGGGCGTCCCGTTCGCTGATCTCCGCCTCCACATACAAGGTGTCGATCCGTGCGAACTTGTAGAGGGGATCCCCTTGTCGCACCGGGGCGGCGATCCGCTGGCGGAGGTCGCCCTCGACGATGACACCGTTGAACGGTGCCTTGAGGATCGCCTGCGAGAGGCGGTGGCGGACCAATCCGAGGCGTGCCGCGGCCTGGTCGGCCTGGGCCTGGGCGATCCGCATCTCGGCCAGATTCTTGGCGGCGCGAGCCTTCTCAGCCTCGCGGAGGAAGCGGGTCTGGTCGGCGATGGCGGCCGATTCCTCCAGTTCGAGTTGCTCGGTGTTGAAGCGCATCAAGGTCGCGCCATTGGTCAGGACATCCCCGGGCCGGACCTGTGCCGACTGGATGAATCCGTCGAAGGGCGCGCTCAGGTACGACTGCTCTTCGCTGCGGACGATGAAGTTGCCCTCGATGCGCACCGGAAAAACCGGCAGCAGCAGCAGGACGAGCGACAGCGAAGCCCCGATGGCGCCGGCCTTCGCCCAGGTGTGCTCCGGGCCCACCCAGGTCTGCAGACGCTGCTTCAGTCGGTGGCTCCAACGGGATCCGAACCAGCGGTCCGACGCATGGAGATCGGAGAGGCGTCGAGCCACTTGATCGCACAGCAGACGCAGTTGCTGGAGGGTGACCTCGGAGAACGGTGCCGATTGGCGTTCACAGGTGAGGACGGCCACACCCTTGCCACCCACCCGCATGGGCAACGAGACGAGATGCTGGACTCCCTGGGCCGTGGCGAACGCCGCATGGTCCCGGGCCACCGAGCGTGCGTGCTCGGGCTGGGGCCAGACGATCTCCTCGTCCTGATCCAGTGCCTCTTCCATGGCGGCTTCCAGGGATTGGACAGCCGCCATCTTCGGCTCGAAACGCTCGGTGCGGCTGAGGACCTTGAGGCGGATGTAGCCCGCTTCCACCCATCCGATGCCCACGCGCTCGCACTGGAGTTGCGAAGCCACCCCGTTGGCCATCGCCATCAGCGCACCGAGGTACCTGGCCTCGGAATTGACCTGGGCGAGGACATCGAGCACCGAGGCGAACTTCTCGGCCTCGGCCTTGGGTTGCTGTGAATTCCGGTTGGCCTGGTAATCGAGCGGGATGTCGGCCAGCAAAGCCAATCGGAACAACGCCTCGGTCGCCTTGGCCTCGGTGCTGTTCGGAATCAGGAAGACCGCCACGCAACCCTCGGTCGCCCCCAGGAACTGGAGGCGGATGCCCACGGCCATGTGCGAGGTCTCGGGCAGGATTCCGTCGCCGAGCCTCTCCATCGAGCGGCTCTTTTCCAGGGCTTGGACGGCCAGGGCTGGGGCCCCCTTGATGAAGGGGACCAACGCCGGGTCGGAATACCCGGGCAGGGACCAGTCGCTCAGTTTGCGGAGTTTGTCCGGCATGGCGGCCTGGCCGACGATCAGCAGGCCTCGGCTGGCTTCCACCAGTCGGGCCATGACGGAGAGCAACGAAGGCCAGAATTCGGCCGGCGCCCCGGAAAAACGGCGCAACCGGGAGACTTCCTCCAGGAGCGGAGACACCCCGGCCGGGGTCGGGATCGGAGAAGGGTGGGACATGGGCTTCAGTCGATGCGGATGCGTCCGGCGACGCCGGGGCGGATCCGGCCCTCGGGGTTCTCGAAAACGGCCTTGATGCGGAGCAGGCCGCTGGCCGCATCCGCGACGGGCGAGAGGTAGATCACGGTGGCCTCGACTTCGACGGGAGCCTCCCCGACCTGCACCTCGACACGCACCTTCTGGCCAGACCGGAGCGTCTGGGCCACGCGGGGCTCCAGGTTGGCCACGAGATGGCATCGACGGGTGTCGACGATGCGGACGACCGGTTGCTGGTCTTCGCACTTCTCGCCCACATCCTTGTAGAACTGGGCCACCTGCCCCTCGATGGGGGAGGTCAGTTGGCGTCGTTTGAGCACCGCCGCCGCCAGTTCATGATCCACGCGGGCGATCTCGAACTCGCTGCGCTTCTTCTCGATCTCTTCCTTGCTCACCGAGATCGCGTTGCGCTGCGCGAGGGACTTCAGGCGCTCCAACTCGCTGGCGGCCAATTCGCGGGCCAGCCGTTTGCGCTCCAGGTCCAGTTCCTCGAGTTGCTTGTCGAGCTCGATGACCACCTGGTCTTTGCGGACAGCGGCCCCTTCTTCGAGGGGGCGGGCTCCGACCACACCCACGATGGGGAAGGCCAGGGTGACATCTTTCACCGGTTCGGTGACACCGGTGACCCAGGTCGTCTCGGCGGTGAGACTTGTCACGGAACCGAGGAGCAGGACCAGTCCCAGGCTCCACGACACGGCTGACGGCCGCATGCGGGTCTTGGAGAATTTCACGGGGTGCAGGGGTGGGTTCATGGGGCCTTGGGCGACGAGTGGGTCGGGATTGCGGGGGGCTCATCCACCTTCTTGTCGCGGTTCTTTCGCAGGAATTCCTCGGTCCGCTTGCGCAGTTCGAAGAGATCCACTTCGGCATCCCGGGCCAGCAACAGGGTGCCGCGGACGGCTTCCAGTTCGAGCCGTGCCTTGCGCTCCATCACCATGCTTTCCACGGCGGTGGCCCGCGCCTCGGAGAGCTTCTCCTCGGTCTCGAGCACGAGTCGGCTATCGACGCTCCCGACGGCCAGGCGATCCAGTTGGGCCGCGAGCAATTTCTCGTGGAAACCGATCACGGAGCGGGCGTTGGTGAGGCTGTTGCGATGGAGGTCGATCTTCCGGAGCGCCGTGTCCACCAGGTTGAACACCTGGACCTCGGCCTCCTTCAGTGCCGCGAGCGCACGGATCTTGCCCAGCTTGCCCGCCTCGAGTTCATTGCGTTCCTTGATGCCGCCGCCCAGCGGGACACGGAATTCGAAGCCGAGGGACCAGGCGGGGTACTCCCTGCCAGCCCAATCATCCATGGATTGGACGATGTTGGAGCTCAAGCCGTTGAGACCGTAGCTGGCCTTCAGGTCCAACTGGGGCAGCCGCTGGTTCTTCAGATAGGCCACCCGGAGGTTCTCCTGTTTCACCTGCTCGGAGCGGATGAGGTAATCCGGGTTCTTCCGGAAAGCCTGGGTGTAGCTCTCGATCTTCGTCGTCGGGTCGTCGAGCAACTCGGGTACGTCGACGGCCTTCGGAAGACTGGGCTGTGCACCGAGGGTCCGGGAGTAGAGGCTGCTGATGCGACTCGCATAGTCGAAGGCCGTCTGTTGAGCCTGCTCCAGCTTGGCCTTGCGGGCGGCCAGTCCGGCTTGCGCCTGCATGACCTCCAGCTCCGACGATTTGCCGACCTCCATGCGCGCCTGGTTGTCCTTGAGGATCTTCTTCGCGGTCTCCAGCGAATCAGTGCCGATCCGCACCTGTTCCTGGGCCAGGTGCAGATCCCAATAGGCGGCCTCGGCGCTGGCCAGGACCAGGAGGATCTGGCGCCGGTACTCATGGAACGCGATCTTCGAGGAGATGGCCGAGAGGCGGATCTTCGCCGTCGTCGCACCCCACCCGGCATTCTTGAGCAACGGTTGGGTGAGGTTCAGTCCGGCGAAGCTTTCGTACTGCTGGCCCATCAACTGCCCGGGGGTGGCTTCAGCGGCCCCGACGTTGTTGTTCAGGTCCCGGAGCATGTAGCCCGTGCGGAGCTTGGCACCGGTCCCGAGCAGGAATTCGATGCCTGCGTTGTAGAGGGTGTTCCGCTCCAGATAGAAGGGGCGGGCGAAGAACCCCAATTGCGCCGACTGCTGACGGTTGTTGGGCCTGCTGGTGTCGAAATACTCGGCGCCGCCGACCAATTGCGGCTCGAATATGCCCTTCTCGGCCCGGTGGAGTCGCTCGCTCACCTCCGCATCCTGGAGGCGCATCTGGATCTGGTCGTTCTGCTCCAAGACCATCCGTCGCAGGTCGTTCAGACGCAGCGGGGATTCCGGTGCTGTCGAGTCATCGGCCTGGGCCCGGCAGAAAAGGGCGGCGCCCAAGAGGGTGATCGAACCCAGGCGTCGAAGGGCGGAGCCGAAAGGAGTCAGCAGGAGAGCCTGCGTCAAGGTCAGGTGGGACTGGGGCATGAATAAAAGGAAAACAGATATGCCGACGAGCGCCGTGTCCTTTGAACGGATGCGACACTCGCTTCAAATGTGAATGGCGGGTTGGACCGCGGCCGTTAATGGTGGGTCAACCGGACTGAAAGAATGTGAGGAAAGCAAAAAGCGCGAACCATAAGGCAATAAATATTGAAACAGCGTAAGTGTTACAAACAAAATAAAAAACGCATATCGCAGTTGTTTTTGACCTCCGTCGGAGAACGGGAGCCAGCCACGGCCACCCAGCGGGTTGAAGTCGTGCGCCTGTCGTCTGCGGTGACCGAGGCCATCCGAGGGCCTGTCAGGGATTCCCCTACCCATCGTTCAGGGAGACGTTCCCGATATTCCGGATAAGCTGGACTCCTGCAGGCGGTAGAGCCTGTGGAACGCCGGGAAATCCATCCGGCTCCTTGAAAGGAACGCATCCAGTCATGAGCACTTCTGAATCCAACAGTCCCCGTCGCGCCAAACACCTCACCCGGCGGACCCGCGCCCGATCCAACCCCGCTGCATCGATCCGAAAATTCCGCATCTTCCTGGTGGACGGCCATCCCGTCACCCGAGAGGGGCTCAGCACCCTCATCCAGAGGGAAACCGATCTGGAGGTCTGTGGGGCGGTGGGTTCACCGGCGGAGGCGGTCTCGGCCATCCAGGCCACCCAGCCCGACATGATGATCACGGACATGTCGATCCCGGGACGCAATGGCATCGAATTCATCAAGGACATCCACGCCGTGCTGCCGGCGTTGCCGATCCTGGTGCTGTCGATGCACGACGAAACCTTCTACGCCGAGAGGGCGTTGCGCAGCGGGGCCCGGGGATACCTGATGAAGGAAGCCAGTCCTCAAAAACTGATGGAGGTCATCCGGCTGATCCTTTCCGGAGGATCCTTTGTCAGTCCCCAGATCTCGGCCCGCCTGGTCGATGCGGCCATCGGCCGGCGTCCGCGGGGGTCCAATTCACCCATCGAAAAGCTGTCGGATCGTGAATTCGAGGTGTTCCAGCACATCGGCAACGGCAAGAGCACCAAGGAGATCGCCGGCACACTCCACCTGAGTCCGAAGACGGTCGACGTCCACCGGGGACGGATCAAACAGAAGCTCCAGATCCGAGACGCCATCTCGTTGCTCCACCATGCCGTGCGGTGGGTGGAGACGCAGTGCCCGCAGGGGTGACTCCGCACGTCCTTCGCCTTGGCCGGGGCCGGAATCGATCGCGATCCGGCCCCGTTGTTTTGAAGGGGGTGCCGAGGTTGCCGGGAGGGGGTAGGGACGAACCTCAACGACGGCGGGACTTGCGGCTGAATTACGGGTCCCCAACCGGCTGGCATGATGAGTCCAACAACCCGGTTCTGCACTCAACGTCCAATCCCTCCGACCATGAAACGCCTCCTGGATCCCGCCATCGACGCCACCCTCGCCCATGTCTCTCAAACCAATCGCTCCCTGCCGCTCGCGCGCTATCGCGAGGTGTGCCTGGAATCGGGCGACCCCTGCGATTCCCGGATCCGCATCCTCTACGCCGATGACGACCGGTGCATCCTGCGGGCCTGTCAGGTGATGCTGGATCGGGCCGGCTACGATGTGGATACGGTGGCGGACGGAGCCGAGGCGTGGGGAGCTCTTCAATGCGCGGATTACCATTTGCTCATCACCGACAACCAGATGCCCCGCCTCACCGGTTTGGAACTGATCCAGAAGGTGCATGAGGCCTTGATCCCGGTCCCGATCGTCTTGGCCTCGGCCTCCGTCTCGAGCCCGGATGTCCTGGAGTGCGATGCGGTCCTGCCCAAGCCCTTCACCGTCCGCGCTTTGCTGGAAACGGTGCGCCAGGTGCTGCTCCGCCCCCGGGTTCCGCGCGCGCGCATGGAGCATCGCTGTGTCCGAGACGAGCGACTGCAGGATTGAAACCGTCTTCCCATCAACCCCTCACCCCCATTGAGCCATGAGCAAATTCATCCCCCTCTATTGCAATTCCACCCGCGAATCCATCGAACGCAGGGCCCGGGAGATCTTCCAACAACGGGGATGCCCGGAAGGGCGCGACTTGGATCATTGGCTTCAGGCGGAAGCCGAACACTGGGATTCCTGCCTGACGGATCCGGATTCCGGCGATGCCGAGGCCTTGCCGGTCGAATGGGACACGCTGGGCTGAGGACCCTCGTGAAGACCTTGCTGAAGGAAACCATCGAGGTCCTGGTCCTCGGGTTGCTGGTGGCGCTTGTCGCCAACCGAGTGTCGCCGAAGGGCCTCAGGCTCGATCGGGATTATTTCAGGGAGTCCTCCTCGGTCGTCCGCGTCGGGCCTCAGGCCGGAACGTCTCCGCCGGCGGCGACACCTGCCGGCACCGCGGAAGATTGGCCTGAACTGACGGCCGAGGCGGCACTCGACTGGTTCAAGGATCCTCGGCATCGGCAGGGCGGGGTGATTTTCGTGGATGCCCGGAAATCCTCGGTCTACGAGGCAGGGCACATCCCGGGTGCCTTTCCACTGGACCGGTTCTACCCGGAGGAGGACCTGCCCAGGGTGGTCTTGGCCGGGGCGACAGCGGATCCGGTGGTCGTCTACTGCAACGGGGGGGCGTGCGAGGACAGTCACCATGCGGCGGCACAGCTTGTGGAAGCCGGGATCGATCGGTCCCGAATCCGCGTCTTCACCGGAGGATTCCAGGAGTGGTCGGCGCGTCGTTGGCCCGTGGAGCGTGGACCGCGGGACAGCGGGTGGGTCCGGGATCCGCTCGCAGGAGAGAGTCCATGACTGCGATCCTCCACTCGCAGGGCCGCCGTATCGCGGGGGTGTCGGCCCGGGCCATCCTGGGGCTGCTCTTCATCGCCATGGGGCTCCACAAAGCCTTGGATCCGGCGGATTTCCTGAAGGCGGTCCACGACTATGGCTGGCTGGATCGATCCGTCTCCCTGACGTGGGTCGCCGCGCTCCTGCCGTGGTTCGAGGTGGTCTGCGGGGGGCTGCTCTTGATCGGTCTGCGGATCCGGGGCACGGCATTCCTGGTGTTCGGGATGCTCGCGCTTTTCTCCGGGCTCGTGTTGCAGCGGGCCCTGCACCTTCACCAGACGACCGGTGTCCCATTCTGCGGAATCCGCTTCGACTGCGGATGCGGGAATGGCGAGGTCCTCGTGTGCCGAAAACTCATGGAGAACACCCTGCTCATGGGGTTGTCCGTGGCGGCCTACGTCTGGCGTCGGCCCCTTTCCTGATCGTTCAACCCAGTTGGAGGTTCTCTTGAACATGTTCTCAAACCCGAAGCTCGGTGGATGTGCGATCCTGGTCGGCCTCGTCCTGCAGGCCGGCTCGCCGTCCAGTCCCAATGACGCATTCACCGGGCGGATCCGCCTCGTCGGAAGCGATGCTCGCGATGATCGCAACAACACCGGAGCCGGGCGGGAGCCCGGGGAACCCCTCCACGCAGGCCAGAGCGGAGGTCGTTCTCTCTGGTGGCGATGGGACGCGGGGGCGGACGGCGAAGTGCGGATCGACACCGATGGAAGCGAGGTGGATACGCTGTTGGCCGTCTACACGGGGGCCGAGATCCAGCGTCTGGTCCCGGTGGCTGCGAATGATGACCATGGACTCGGGGTCACCAGCCGTGTGCGTTTCGCGGTCACCCGAGGCACTTCGTATGCCATCGCCGTCGATGCGATGGGCGGCGAGTCGCAGTCCGCCGAGGGGCGGGTCGCCCTGAGGTTGACCTTTCTGGCGGAGCCCATCCCACGGCCCGTCAACGACCGTTTCAACGATCGGACACGGTTGCTCGAGTCACTCGACCGGATCCGCGTGGAGACCACCAACCGGCATGCCACCCGCGAGTCGGGCGAACCCTGGCATGCGCAGGTCGTGGGCGATGCCTCCATCTGGTGGGAGTGGAAGGCGACTGCGGCGCGGCCGGTGCTCTTGACCACCGAGGGCAGCGATTTCGACACCGTGGTGGCCGTGTATGAGGGCGACACGCTGGGTGGGTTGGTTCCGGTCGCCTCAGGGGACGATATCGACTCGTCGACCGGAGTCCTGACCACCGCCTTGACTTGGACCCCGGTGGCGGGAAAGCGATACCAGATCGCCATCGATGGATTCGATGGAGATTCAGGGAAAGTCTGTCTCTCACTGTCGCCGTGGGCACCGCAAGTCATGGGCTTCCATCGAAGCCTCGACGACGTCATCCAGTTCCGGGTTCCGGGTCTGCCGGGCACCACTCAGACCTTGGAGACTTCCAGCGATCCTCGATGCTGCTGGACGCCCGTATCCGGCTGGGAAGTGACTGGCGGCATCGGCAACTACCTGGAGAGGATTCCCGAGGGATCTCTCCAGCGTTTCTACAGGGTGATACTTCGCCAGTGAATCCGGGCCGAAGGCCCGGATCGATCCGCAGCCGGGCTGGATCGAGGATCCGGGGCGTCCATCTCCATCGATCCAGCTCGGGCGTCCCGATCACGACTCCGCCGATTTCTTGGCACTGGTCCGGCTGCCGGGTTGTTGCAGGACCGGAATGCGCAGGATCGGGAATTTCGGGTGACTGGATTTGACCGTGATTTCCGCGGCCTGGCCCTCTTCAAGACGGAAGCCGACCGGGAAGTTCACCTCGAGTTGATACAATCGCCCGGGATCGGTTTCGCGGACGGTGACCTGCAATCCGGCCACGTTGGCCTTGGCCTCGGAGAGGCTCACGGAATCCGTGCTCGAATTGCGGATGACCAAGGTGGATTTCAGAGGCGAAGTCAACGCCTCGCCGGGAATCCACACCTGTTCCGGCGAGACAGCGACCGCCGGTTGAACCACGGCATACGCCGTCAGTTGCAACGAGGGGCTTTTCGGTGTCGAGGTCGCGATCCGCACCGTCGCCACCGTGCTTTTCGGCGGGAATGGCGGGATCGCGGTGATGTTGAGTTGGTACTCGTGACCCGGCTTGATCGTTTCCAGAGCGGTCTTGAATGAGGTGTTGGTGCAGGTGATGCCCGACAATTCCACCGGCTCCTCGAGGTTGTTGACGATCCGGACGCTCTTGGTCTGAGGGGTTTGTCCCTCCTCACCGTAGGAGAACATCACCAACGACGGCGTCGTTTCGATGGGTTTCCAGATCGTCCCGTTGAGCTGGAGGACGATGTTCGAGCGGGCGACGTCGTTGCAATGCACGGTGGCACTCTTGCTGACCCGGCCGCTGAATCCCGCCGAATTGAATTGGAGCGGGATGGAGCCCTTGGCTCCCGGTTCCACCCGTTTGTCCCAAGTCCCGGCAGTGGTGCAACCGCAACCGGGTTGGACGCGCGTGATCTCCAACACCCGGTTGCCGGTGTTGGTGAACACGAACGAGTGGGTGACACTCTCTCCGCTGTTGATCTTTCCGAAATCGAAGGTGGTCGATTCGAAACTGATGACCGGCCCGGGAGGCTGATCCGGAGGGGTGGCTGTTGGGGGAGGCGTCGCGGATCCCTCGGCGGCGTGGAGAGCCCAGGGGATCAGGATCCAGGGAAGGAGTTTGGCATTCATGGGAGGGGTGTGGATGTGGGGAAACTCAATGGCTGCGGTTCAGGGATTCTCTGTCGAGAAAGCGGGTTGTCCGGCGGTCGCTCGCTGCATGCGCAATTCCAGGATCTGTCGTGCCTGTCTCAGGTTCGACTGGGCCGCAGGGCTTTGGGCGAATCCGGTCAGTTGGTCGATCAGACTCAATTGGCGTTGAATGCCCTCCGGGGTCTGGCTCGCCGCACTCGGGATGCTGTAAAGCGTCTGGTTTCCAGCCTGGATGTGGATCGTTTGGATCTCGGCCCAGTTGGAGACCGGCGGGTATTGGGTGAGGATGGCATCGGCGACGAAGTACTGGTTTCCGGCCAGGGGTTGTTTGAGGTACGACCAGTACTCCGAAGGTATCCCGCCGCTGCTGGCCTGCGAGATAAGGAAATCCCTGGCGGCCTCCTGGGTGGGCGCCAGTTCCGTCAATACTTGGAGGGCCTGGAGTCGATGGCCACCGGGTGAATTGGGTTCAGCCAAACGAATGAGCGAGGGTACTCCCGCCCCCTCCGGAAGCCGGCCCAGGGCGGACATCGCATAGTATTTCCATCGTCCTGCGGCCGACTCGAGATCCTGCGCCGTCTCTGCATGGCCGTAGGAGCCCAAGACCTCGAAGAGCGGGGCGATGTCGGTGCCGGGTGCAGTGGCAGACCCGGAGTTCGCCGCCGCGAGTTGTGCCCGTGCGGCTGCCAGAGCCTGCTCCCGGTGCTGGCCCGGGTCGGCTTCCTCAAGGCCTTGCGCCAACAGGGCCAACTCCTGGTAGGACGGGGTCACGTCGAGGATCCGGCTCATGGCTGAGATCGATTCGGCACCTCCGATTTGGCGAAGGACGCCGATGAGTCCGGTGCGGGCGCTGGCATGGCCCAGTTCCGCCCGCAATTCCTGGCCGAAGGCGACATCACGCCCCTCTGCGAAAAACTGAAGGATTCCCGGGATGCCGGTTTTTCCGAGCGCGGCCAGTTCCCGGAGACCACTTTTCCAGGATGCCGCGGTCTCCGCGGCGATCGGTTCGCCTGTCTTGCCGAGGAGCTCCATCACCGAGACCAATCGGTCCATGAGCTTCTGTGCGTCTTCAGCAGTCGGTTCGCCGGCGGAAAGGGTTTCTGAGGGGGGGATTCTCTCCGTCGTGCGGTTGTCGACGGCGGGTTCTGGTTCATTGCCGGTGGGCTCCTGGGACTCGACCCTGGAATCCGCGGTGGTCTCGCCAACCGCTGCTCCGGAGGCTTCCGTTGCGATGTCCGGAACGGAGCGGGGTGCACCGAACCGGACCCATCCTATCAGGCCGACCAGGGCTCCTGCTGTCGTGATCAGGAGGATCCAGCGAGACCGGGGGTGGTGATGTTCCTGGCGATGCGTCGGGTGAGAGGTCATGGGAGAGAAGGTGTGAACGGGTGAAGGGCTGGAGCGGATGACGGTCGGGAAAGGGGGGCGGCGGGGGGATCGCGGAGCCGGATTGCACCGTTCGATCCTGAGGGGCAATTCGTGACGGGAGGTCCGGGACGGGCCAGGGGTGGTTCGGGGCAAGGGGAACCCGGCGGAGGACCGCCGGGTTCCTTGGAGTTTCAGTGATTCCGATCTGGAATCATCGCGGTTCAGCGGACTTCAAAGTCCACCCGATTGCACCCGTTGGCGGTGATCGTCACGGGTTTGGTTTGCGGTACCTGGCCCGGGTATTTCAGGGTCAGGTACACGGTGGTGGATTTGCCGCTCCACTTGTAGTCGCAGGAGTACCAGCCATCGGCATCTGTCTTGCCGGTGGCAAGGACCTGCCCTTTCGCGTCTTTCAACACGATGCTGCAGCCCTGCTTCTGCCGGCGCGATCCCCGACGATCGTCGTCGTCGTCGTCGTCGTCGTCGTCGTCATGGTCATCGGATTTCGACGTCACCATCCCGACGATGCCGGTCGTCTTCTTGAAGTCGTTGATGTTGCAGACCATGTCCGAAGCCGATTCAGACCCATCGCTGAAGGCGAAGAGGTAAGAACCGCGATCAGGGATCAGGACCCGAAGGGTCGAGGCATCCACGGCGTCGTTGCCGCTAGGGCCACCCTTGGCGTAGCCGGTGCTACCCTTCAGGCCGTAGTCGAGATGCATGTTGAGGTACACGAAACCCGATGCAGGCACTGTGAGGGTCACCGAGACCGTGGTGGAGGCACCCATGGCCTGGGGGCTGTAGTTCGCCAACACGATCTGCGTCGAATTGACGAAGAACGCGTTGCCGGGGATGTAGCATTCCTGGCCGTTGAGGCCCGGAACGACCGTGACGCTGTCGTAAGCGTGGATCGGTTGGGCACCCTTCGTGATGTACGGATAGGGAATCGTGAGGTTGAGAGTCACCACGGCTCCCGGTTGCCCGTTGTAGAACAGATTGAAGAACGTCTGTCCCGGATTGCTGGCGTTGAGTTTGGATTTCGAGGACTTGTTGCCATCCGGAGTGAACAGGAGGCGGAAGTCCTTGCACCGAGTGGTGGGATCCACGTCGAACGTGCACAGCGAACTGTCGGTGACCACGACACGGGTCGTCGGCAGGCACAGGATGATCTGGACCTGGCTCACCTCGTTGCAGCCGTCGGAAACGGTCCACCGACGTTCCACCCGTTTCGGGCAGGTGCCCGAGATGGTGTCATCGTAGGTGATCGTCACCGGGCCGCAGAGGTCTTCCGCGGTCGGCGTCCCGGTGTTGGCCGGGTCGATGTTGCAGTCGGTGCAGCTCAGGTTGATGTCCCCGGGCCAGACCACGATCGGCGGGAGGGTGTCGCGGACCTCGATGGTCGCGCTGCACGAGGACGAGTTTCCGCAGGCGTCGGTCGCGATCCAGGTACGGACCACGGTGTAGCTCTGCGGACAGGCTCCGGGAATCGTCCTGTCGGAATAGACCATCCGAGGGGCCGGATCGCAGTCATCGCTGACCGTGGCCTCCGGGAACACCGGAACTCCCGGGCATTCGATGGGCGATTGGACCGCCGGGCAGACGATCACCGGGGGGATTCGGTCATCGAGCCAGGTGTAGGTGACCTGAGCCTCGGCGAGGTTGCCGCAGCGGTCGGCCACGGTGTAGGTGAAGACCTGCGTCTTGCGGCACAGGGCTCCATTGACGATCGGGCCGGGCACGCAGCGGATGCGGGCGCTCAGGTCGCCATCGCACAGGTCGCGGGCGATGACCGTGGTGGAGCAGACCGGCGGAACCGGATTGCAGCCCAGATCGCCGCCCGGGGGCAGGTTGACCAGCTCAGGCGCGGTGGTGTCCTCGGTCCAGCGGTAGACCACGCGGGCCGAAGCCTCGTTACCGCAGGTGTCGCGGACCGTGTAGATGAAGGCCTGGGTGAAACCACAGGCACCGGTGGCCTCGATCGGACCCGGGGTGCAGATGACCCGGGCGCTCAGGTCGCCGTCGCACAGGTCGTCGGCGGTGACGGCCTGCGAGCAGGTCGGGCGAGTCGGGTTGCAGCCCAGGTCGCCGCCTTCCGGCAGATTACGCAGGGTCGGGGCGGTGGTATCCTCGCGCCAGGTGTAGGTGACCTGAGCCTCGGCGAGGTTGCCGCAGCGGTCGGCCACGGT
>CAYLTF010000004.1:14151-61951 GCA_964386625.1 uncultured Akkermansia sp.
CAGACCGGCGGAACCGGATTGCAGCCCAGATCGCCGCCCGGGGGCAGGTTGACCAACTCAGGCGCGGTGGTGTCCTCGGTCCAGCGGTACACGATCACGGCCGCGACCCGGTTGCCGCAGTTGTCTTCCACCTGATAGGTGAAGGCCTGGGTGAAACCGCAGGCGCCGGTCGCCTCGATCGGACCCGGGGTGCAGACCAGGCGCGCGGTCAGGTCGCCGTCACACACGTCGATGGCGGTGACGGCCCGTGAGCAGGTCGGTCGGATCGGATTGCAGCCCAAGTCGCCCCCGGTCGGCAGATTGCCGAGCACCGGCGGCGTGATGTCTTCACGCCAGGCGTATTCGATCTCGACGGTCGAAGCGTTGCCGCAGGCGTCTTCGACGTGGTAGCGGAAGCGCTGCGTCTTGCCGCAGGGGCCAACGTCGACGATGGGCCCCGGAGTGCAGACGATCCGGGCGGTCAGGTCCCCGTCGCAATCATCCCGGGCGGTGACCGCATTCGAGCACGTCGGCCGGATGGGATTGCAGCCGAGGTCACCACCGGTCGGCAGGTTGGACATCACCGGGGCGACATTGTCGTCGCGCCAAGTGTAGAGCACCCGGGCCGTGGCCACGTTGCCGCAGCGGTCCCGCACCGAGTAGGTGAAGACCTGGCTGAAGCGGCAGCCTCCGAGGGTCTCGACCGGTCCCGGAGTGCAGACCACCAGGTCGGTCAGGTTGCCGTCGCAGTTGTCACGAGCCGTGACCAGCAAGGAGCAGACCGGACGGACCGGGTTGCAGCCGATGTCTCCACCGGCAGGCAGGTTCCCGAATTCGGGCGCGACAGTGTCTTCGCGCCAAGTGTAGTTGACCTCGTTGCGCACCTCGTTGCCGCAGGAATCCTTCGCCGTGTAGGCGAAGGTCTGGGTCCGCTGGCAACCGTTGATGCTCACGATGGGCCCCGGGGTGCAGACCACGGAAGCGGTGACATCACCGTCGCAGAGGTCGCGGGCGGTGACGGCCGGCGAGCAGGTCGGCAG
This sequence comes from uncultured Akkermansia sp., assembly GCA_964386625.1. Classification (GTDB taxonomy): domain Bacteria; phylum Verrucomicrobiota; class Verrucomicrobiia; order Limisphaerales; family UBA9464; genus SXXZ01. Next base: position 15,171 of record CAYLTF010000004.1, read on the forward strand.
GGTGGGGTTGCAGCCCAGGTCACCCCCGGTGGGCAGGTTGTCCAGGACCGGCGGCGTCGTGTCCTCGCGCCAGGTGAACGTGACCGTGGCGCGGGCGACGTTGCCGCAGGCGTCACGCACGGTGTACTCGAAGGTCCGGGTGCGACTGCATGCGCTGATTTCGATGACATCGCCCGGGGTGCAGACGATTTCCGCAGTCAGGTTGCCGTCGCAGTCGTCCGACGCGGTGACCGCCTCGGAGCAGCGGGGCAGGGGCGGATTGCAGCCGAGGTCACCGCCGATCGGCAGGTTGCTGAAGACCGGGGCCGTGGTGTCTTGTTTCCAGGTGTAGTTGACCTCGTTGCGCACCTCGTTGCCGCAGGAATCCTTGGCCGTGTAGGTGAAGGTCTGGCTCCGCTGGCAACCATTGATGTTCACAATGGGGCCCGGGGTGCAGACCACCGAGGCGGTCACATCGCCGTCGCACAGGTCGAGGGCGGTGACGGCCTGCGAGCAGGCCGGCAGGGTCGTGGGATTGCAGCCCAGATCGCCCCCGGTGGGCAGGTTGTTCAAGACCGGCGGGGTCGTGTCCTCGCGCCAGGTGAACGTGACCGTGGCGCGGGCGACGTTGCCGCAGGCGTCGGTGACCGTGTAGACGAAAGCCCGGCTGCGTCCACAGGTGCCGGTCTCGACGACATCACCCGGCGTGCAGACGATCTGAGCGGTCACGTTCCCGTCGCAATCATCGAGGGCGGTGACGGCCTCCGAGCAGCGGGGCACAATCGGATTGCAGCCGAGGTCGCCGCCCGTGGGGAGGTTGCTGAAGACCGGGGCGGTCGTGTCCTGTTTCCAGGTGTAGGTCACCACCGCCGAGGTCGTGTTGCCGCAGGAGTCGCTCACCGAATAGGTGAAGGACCGCTCTCGGCCGCAGGTCCCGATTTCGATGACCGAACCCGGGGTGCAGACCACGCGACCACTGATGTCCCCGTCGCAATCATCGAGGGCGGTCACGGTCTGGGAGCAGGTGGGCAGCGTGGGGTTGCAGCCCAGATCGCCGCCGATCGGCAGGTTGCCCAAGACCGGTCGGGTGGTGTCCACGAAGGCGCCGGTCGTCTCGCAGACAGTGACGAAGCCATCCGGAGCGGTGACCTCAAGGCGCAGGAGGAACTCTGTGCACACCGGGGAGGTCACATTCACGCTCGGTTGGTTGTTGGCACCCACGATGGTGACCGGGGAACCCGGGGTCACGATGCTCCAGAGGAAGGTGCTGCCCGTGGGGTCGCCGCCATAGGTGAACGTCTCGACGCTGCGGGGGCACCCGGCCGCAGGCTTGAGGATGCACTCCCCGGGGGCCTGGAAGGTGCGGACGCAGCTGCTGGTGCAGCCGTTGATGTCGGTCACGGTCAGTCCGACGGTCACCGTCGCCGTCTGCCCACCTTGGGAAGTGGGATCCGCCAGCGAGATGGAGGGTTCGTTACCGCCTGCCGCCGCCGCCGGGTCACCATTGTACGAGACGGTCCAGCTGTAGTTGGCCATGCCTGCCGGACCTTGATAGAGGGTGGCTCCCGCGCTCTGGGACGCCGGATCGTTCACGCGACTGATGCTGCAGCTGGGCAGTCCGGAAACCGTCACCGTCTGGCTGCAAGTGGTGCTGCAACCGCCGGAGGCCAAGGGGCGGCTGATCGTCACGGTCAGGGTGAAACTGCCGGGAGCGCCCGAGGCGACTTGGACCGAGGGACCGGTGGTCGAACCGACGATGGTTCCGTTGCCGGTGATGGACCACAGGAAGGTGTTTCCGGTGCCGTCGGTCTGGGCGGTGTAGGTGGACGGGGTCGCGGTGCAGACGGTGGTCGGCCCGGAGATCGCGCAATTCGGCGGCATGCAGACGGCCGCCGCTGCCAGAGCGCGGTCCTGATTGCCACCGCTACCATCCAAGGAGATCAGGCGGGTGTGGTAAGGGGACCCCGGGACGGCGTTCGCGGAGTTTCCATCACCCCAGTCTCGGCGGCTGGCGATATGTCCGCCCCACGCCAAAACCACCTGCGACGCGGTCGCCTGCAGGGTGATGCGGATGCGTTGGGAAGAGTCTGCCACCGACCAGCTGCCAAGGTTTCCGTCGGCATTGTTGATATATTGAATGGCGGTGATGGTGCCATTGTAGATCGTGAACAGCTTCTGGTTTGCGGGAAGGTTATTGAAACTGGTCAACGGTTGTGCCAATCCACCAGAGGTTCCTGTCGTAGTAGAAACAGGGGGTGGTGGTATTGGGAATGTTGAAGGCGCACCAAATGTACCGATAAGCCCTTTCAAGGGATTGACGGTTTCATTGATTCGTTGGAATGAAGTAATATAATCAATGGTCGCCTTTGAGGATTTACGAATATCCCATTCGATATCCACCACATGCGATCCAACGTTCAATCCGGTGAGCACCATGCGGTAAGGGATGGATTCTCCCTCGACGAAGTGGCTCTTTTGACCATTGGAATTGCCGTTGATCCAATCCACAGGGTTGATCGGCGTATCGCCGACTCCCCCGTTCTGGGCTTGGTCCAGGTTGGCCGCCCCGGCGGCCAAGGCTCTGGCGTTGATGAGACACAAAATGAAGAGGGCGAATAGCAGCCCCCCCATCCTGTGAGGTGTTGTTCTGAGGGTTTTCATGGTTTTGTGCAGTCCCACGGCCGGGAACCCGTGGTGGGTTGTTCGATTTCCCGGCCTTCAAGCCTTTGCTCTTTCCATGGCCCCTTCAATAAGCCGGGATTCACCTCCTCCTTATGAATCCTCGAACCTCTTGATCCTCTGAAAACGCGATGGCGTTCCTAAATAAACCGATATTCCGCCATAGTGATCACAGTGTGATCGCTCTAGGGTGATGCCTTATTCACAACTCGGGTGATCCCCGGCTGCACTCGGGGCGAACCGTTGTCCACCGCTGCCCGCGATGGCCTTGGACCGCTCCCACGTTTTGGCGGTCTTGGGTTGGGTTTGGCCCAGGAATGGCTAGCCTTCCCGCATGTTCCTCCGCGCACTCTGGATGTGGTTGGCACTGTCGGGAGTGGCCTTGGGCCAGTCCTCGGTGGTGATCACCGAGTTTCTGGCCAGCAATTCCAAGGTCTTGGCCGACGCCGATGGGGATTACCCGGACTGGATCGAGATCCATAACAGCGGATCGGCTCCGGTGAACCTCTTGGGATGGACGCTGACCGACGATCCGGCCAACCCGGCGAAGTGGCGGTTTCCGGCGACCAACCTGAATGGCGGGGCTTTCCTCGTGGTGTTCGCGTCGGGCAAGGATCGGGCGGTGCCTGGGGCGCCGTTGCACGCGAACTTCAGCCTTGCAGCCGATGGCGAATACCTGGGGTTGTTCGCGCCCGAGTCCGGCACGGCTGGAAGCGAGTTCTCTCCGGCGTTTCCGCCACAGAAGCCGGATGTCTCGTACGGGTTCCGCGCCGGACAGGCCCTGTTCTTCAATCCGCCGTCACCGGGCGTGGCCAACACCGGCGGGTTCGCCGACTGGGTCGACGGTCCGCGCTTCAGCCAAACCCGCGGCTTTTTCGAGGCCCCCTTCGATCTGACCCTGTTCTCCCAGACTCCGGGGGCCGTGCTGCGCTACACCACCAACGGAACCTGGCCCACGGCGACCACCGGACTGGTCTATTCGGGGCCTCTGCCCATCCGGGGAACGACCATCCTTCGGGCGGCCGCCTTCAAGGACGGGCTCCAGTCCAGTCCGGTGAAGACCCAGACCTACCTCTTCCTGAAGGATGTGATCCGACAGTCCACCAACGGCGCGGCGCCTCCGGGTTGGCCGACCAGTTGGGGGGCCAATACCCGCGACTACGGCATGGATCCGGACATCGTGGACTCCCCGGCCTACCGTGATCAGATCATCCCGGCCCTCCAGTCGTTGCCATCCTTCTCGGTGGTCACCGATCTGAAGCACCTCTTCGACCCGACCACGGGCATCTATGCCAACCCGGGGCAGGACGGGCGTGACTGGGAGCGGCCTTGCTCGCTGGAACTGGTCTTTCCGGACGGCGCCAAGGGCTTCCAGATCGACGCGGGCATCCGCATTCGTGGCGGTTTCTCCCGAAGCACCGGGAACCCCAAGCATGCGTTGCGGTTCTTCTTCCGTGAATCGTATGGGACCTCGAAACTGAAGTTCCCGCTCTTCGGCAACGGGGGCACCGACGAGTTCGACGCCCTCGATCTGCGGACCTTCCAGAACTATTCCTGGAGCTTCCAGGGCGATTCCCAGGGCGTCTTCATCCGTGATCAATTCAGCCGTGACACCCAGTTGGCCATGGGTCGCCAGGGCGAGCGGGGGCGCTATTACCATCTCTACATCAATGGCCAGTATTGGGGCCTCTACAACAGTTGCGAACGACCCGAGGCGGCGTATGCGGCCACCTATTATGGTGGAAACAAAGAAGACTACGATGTGATCAAGGTCGAGGCCGGTCCCTATACCATCAATGCGACGGACGGGGACATGGGAGCCTGGACCCGGCTCTACAATGCCGCGAAGGCGGGACTCGCCGAGAACGCCGCCTATTTCAAGCTCGAGGGGTGCAACGCCGATGGCACTCCCAACCCCGCCTACGAGAACCTGCTCGATGTCGACAACCTGATCGACTACATGCTGGTCATCCTGTACGGCGGCAACCTCGACGCCCCGATCTCCAACTTCCTGGGGAACACCTCGCCCAACAACTGGTATGGCCAGCGCGACCGCACCGGCCGGCACGGGGGATTCCGGTTCAGCGCGCACGATTCGGAGCACACGTTGCTCAATGTCGCCGAGAATCGCACCGGCCCCTACGGCACGGCCACCAGCTGGAGCCTCACCAAGAGCAATCCCCAGTACCTCTGGCAGCAGTTGAGTGCCAACGCCGAGTTCCGCCTCCGGGTGGCCGACCGCGTCCACAAGCATTTCTTCAACGAGGGGGCGCTGACGCCCGCGGCGGCCCGGGCTCGGTTCGCGATGCGCACGAACGAGATCCACTCGGCCGTGATCGCCGAGTCGGCCCGTTGGGGTGATTCCAAGGTGGCCAGTCCGCTGAATCGCGACCAGCACTGGCTGCCACGGGTCCGCGACCTGATGTCCAATTACATGGGGCAGCGGACCGCCAACGTGCTGTCTCAACTCAAGGCCAGGAATCTCTATCCGTCGACCGTCGCCCCGTCGTTTTCCCAGCATGGCGGCAACGTCGCGATCGGATACCGATTGGCGATCACGGCTCCGGCCGGAGAGATCCGCTACACGCTCGACGGCTCGGACCCTCGGGCGATCGGCGGGGCGGTGGCACCGGGCGCGCGCCTGTATGCCGGGGAGATCCCCCTGGACCAGAGCACCACCGTTCGGGCTCGGGTGCTCACCGGCGGCAACTGGAGCGCCCTGGCCGAGGCCTCGTTCACCCTGATCCAGACCTTCGACACCCTGCGGATCACCGAGATCCATTATCACCCCGCCGCCGAGGGCGACCTTGATGGAGAGGCCTTCGAGTTCCTGGAGCTGAAGAACACGGGCACCACCACCCTGGACCTCAGCGGGGTCCGGTGCGTGGACGGCGTCGACCATGTCTTCCCGGTGGGCACCCGACTCGAAGCCGGTCGGTTCCTCGTGCTCGCGTCCGATGGCGAGGCGTTCGCGCGCCGGTATCCCGGAGTGGCCGTGGCGGGGGTTTATTCCGGCCGGTTGTCGAATGGCGGAGAACGCGTGGCGCTGGTCCACGCCACCGGCAACCCGTTGTGCGAGGTGAGCTACGGGGTCGATTCACCCTGGCCACCGTCCGCCGATGGTCAGGGGTTCTCACTGGTCCCGGTCGAAGCAAATGGCCCGACCTCGAGCCAGGCTTCGGCCTGGCGGACCAGCGCCCGCATCGGGGGATCTCCGGGAACCGATGATCCGGTGCTTTCGGTGCCGTTGGTGCAGATCAGCGAGGTGCTCGCCCATACCGATCCGCCCGAGAGGGATGCGGTGGAATTGTTCAACCCTGCCTCCGCTCCGGTGGAATTGGGCGGATGGTTCCTCTCCGATGACCGTTCCGAGCCGAAGAAGTACCGGTTGCCCGAGGGGACCCGCATTCCCGCGGGAGGGTTCCTGGTGCTCGACGAGGCGCAGTTCAACGCCACCGGTCTCGGATCGAAGGCCTTCCGACTCGATTCCCATGGTGACTCGGTCTGGCTCCATTCAGCGGACCTGGCTGGCAACCTCACCGGGTTCAGCGAAGGCCTCACCTTCGGGGCCACCCCCAACGGGGTGAGTCTCGGTCGGTACACCAATTCGGTGGGGGAGGTGCAATGGCTCCTCCAGAAGGCGGTGACCCTGGGCAGCCCGAATGCCGGACCCTCGGTCGGCCCCGTGGTCTTCAGTGAGATCGATTACCAGCCATCCCCGACGGGGGTGGAGTTCATCGAGCTCCAGAATCTCTCCGTGAGCCCGGTGCCCCTTTTCGATCCGCTCTATCCCACCAATACCTGGCGGCTGTCCGGTGTGGATTTCCAGTTCCCCCAAGGGCTTGAGATCCCTGCCGGCGGCTTGCTGGTGGTCACGGCGAGCGACCCTGCCTGGTTCCGCCAGCGCCATGGGATTCCCGCGTCCGTGCCGGTGCTGGGACCCTGGGCCGGAAGTCTTCAGGACAACGGGGAACGCATAGAACTGCAGCGCCCCGATTCCCCGGACTTGGAGACCAATCAACTCGGTCGGATCGTGGTGACCGTGCCCTACCTGACGGTCGACACGGTGCGATATGGTCCTCAACTCCCGTGGCCGCCGGTGGCCGGTACCGGACATTCGCTGGAACGCCGCTCACCCGTCGGCCCCGGAGACGATCCGGCGCAGTGGATCGCCAGCCCGGGTGAACCGCTGCCTGGACTCACCGCCGACAGCAATCGACCGCCCCGCGTGGATGCCGGTCCGGATCAGGATTTCCCCTCCGTGACAGAGTTTCCCCAATCCGTGTCCCTCGAAGGCGTGGTGAGCGACGATGGGAAGCCCGGCGGTGGCTTGACCTTCCGCTGGACTCAGGTCGGTGGCCCTGGACCCGTGGTCATCGAGGCGCAAGACCAGCGGGTCACCCGCGTGCGTCTGCCGGGGCAGGGCACCTACAGCCTCCGACTCTCGGTGTCGGACGGTGCGATGAGCTCGGCCGACGAGGTGGTGCTCACGGCCGGTCGCTCCACGGGCGAGGTTCTCTGGATCCCCAAGGGGGCCACCTGGCGCTATCTCGACACCGGGGTCGACCAGGGAACGGCGTGGCGCGCCCCCGGTTTCGACGACGGTTCGTGGAAATCGGGCAAGGGTATCCTGGGTTATGGCGATGCGACCCAGACCACCGTGGGCTTCGGTCCCAACGCGAATGCGAAGTATCCCACCACGTATTTCCGCACCCGGTTCCAGGTCGCCGACCCGGCATCCGTCACCGCCCTCCTTTGCCAGTTGCTGCGCGATGATGGTGTGGTGGTTTGGCTGAACGGCGTCCAGGCGGCCAAGGACAATCTGCCCGAAGGCGAGGTGTCATTCGCCACTTTGGCGAGCACGGCGATCGGAGGCACCGATGAGACGACCTATTTCGAATTCCGCCTCGATCCCGCGCTGCTTCGGGCCGGCGAGAACACCCTCGCCGTCGAGGTGCATCAGAATTCGGCCTCGTCCAGTGATCTGAGCTTCGACCTGTCCCTCGTCGCCACCGTGCTTCCGGCCAACCGGGCCCCCACGGTGGACCTGGGGATCGATCGGCAGGTGGCGGCCCCGGGCACGATCATCCTCGATGCCTCGTTCTCGGATGACGGGCTGCCGCTGCCGCCCGGGGTTCCCGGCTTCGAATGGAGCCAACTCAGCGGACCCTCCCCGGTGGGCTTCGCCGATGCGAAGGCATCCAGGACGGCGGTGACCTTCGATCGTCCCGGGGAATACGTGCTGGCCTTCCAGGTCGCCGACGGCCTGCTTTCGGCTCGCGACGAACTGCGGGTCCGAGTCGGTGGCGAGGCCTCGCGGCCGCTCCTGGCCGTGGAGAGCTCGGGCACCGGATTGGTGTTGAGGTTCAATGCCGAGGCGGGGCGGGCCCATGCCGTCCTGGTCAGCGAGGACCTGGTTCGGGATTCCTGGAAGGTCTTCCAGGAGGTGCCGGCGGTCTCTCGATCGGCGACGCTCCAGGTGCAGGTGCCGTTGTCCGGGGACGCCCGTTTCTTCCGGGTGCTGGTCCGCTGACCCGCGGGGATCGTGCGTTTCTGCAGGCTTCGACCGCGCCGTGATCGGCCGGTTCCCGGGGGAGTGGGGCAAGTTGACCTTGCCTCACCTCCCGACCCCGTCCCAACGTCTGCCCCATGAACCGCATCGAGCAACGCTTCGCCGCCCTCAAGGCGGCCGGTCAACGGGGGTTGGTGGTCTACATCGGGGCCGGTGATCCGGATCTCGAGGCCACGCGTCGTCTGGCGTTGGGCTTCGATGCGGCCGGGGTCGACGTGCTGGAACTGGGGGTTCCGTTCAGCGATCCGCTGGCCGATGGCATCGTCAACCAATTGGCGGCCCAGCGCGGATTGGAAAGCGGCACCACCCCGCCCAAGGTGTTGGCGACCGTCGCCGCCATCCGCAAGGAGTCGCAGATCCCCATCGTCCTCTACATCTATTTCAATCTGCTGCACCGCGTGGGTGTGGAGCGCTTCATCCGGGACGCGGCCGCTGCCGGGGTCGACGGACTGCTCGTGCTGGACCTGCCGCCGGAGGAATCCGAGAGCTACGAATCGCACATGGCGGCGGCCGGATTGTGCCCGGTGTACCTGATCGCTCCGACGACGCCGGACTCCCGCATCGCGGTGATCGCGCCGAGGGCCCGCGGATTCATCTACTATGTCAGCCGAGAAGGCGTCACCGGCATGCAGAGCCAGGTCAGCGACACCATCGCTTTGATGACGGGCAAGATCCGGGCCCACTCGAAGATGCCCATCGCCGTCGGCTTCGGCATCTCGAACGCCGAGCAGGCACGCCAGGTCGCCCAGCACGCCGAGGCGATCGTGGTGGGCAGCGCCATCGTCAACCGCATCGCCGAGCACGGGAAATCCGCAGACCTGGTGGAGCGCGTGAGTGGGTTCGTCCGGGAATTGGCGGACGCGGTCCGCTCGGTTCGCTGAAGCCGGATCGATCCCGCCCCATCGCCCCCTGCTCCCATGAAGCATCGGCGCCTCCTCTCGATGAAGTCGGGCCTCTCGCCGTGGTGGATGGCGACCCTTTGGATCGGGCTCACGCTGCGGGCTGCGCTGCCCGGAAACCCCGTGCCGGCCCCCCAGGCGTTTCGGCAGGAGGTTTCCGGAGATTTCAAATCCGACCCGGGCGCACCCAAGGGGCCGGTGTCGCTGATCGTCGCTGGCCCCGACGGTGCCGTACGAGCCTACGGTCAGGGCGTTTGGTATCAGCATCAAAAAGGACGATGGCAAACCCTAGCTGCCGGGGCACCAGTGACGGGCGATGTGTTCTCGTTTCCGGATGCCGAGGGGCGGTGGATCACCGCCGATGTCGCACGCTCATCGGTGGTCCAATTGCTGCCGCTGGGGCAGGGGTTCCTGGTGGTCTCGACGCACCGATTGGATCGCTGGGAATCCGGGAGGTGGACTCGGGAACCGTGGCCGGAGTCGTGGACCCTCGCCCAGGTCGCGGTGACTCGCGATGGGGATTGGTGGGCCGCCTCCAGTCATGGATTGGTCCGTCGGACCGCCTCGGGTTGGCAGCCCGAATCCATCATCGACGCGGGTGACAGGGCTTGGGCGGTGCGCTCGGTCCTGGGCGTTGCGGTCGATGCATCGGGGCAGCTGTGGTTCGCCAGCAAAGCCGGGGTGGGGTGCCGGACGCCGCAGGGATGGCGGTTCTTCGAGGGCAAAGACGGACTCCCGTGGAACGAGTTCACCGGGATCGCTACGGGTCCTGCGGGTGAGGTGTGGTTCACCACGGCCCGCGGTGTGATTCGCTGGACCGGGGCGCAGTTCCAATATCGCCAGGGGCCGCGTTGGCTGCCTTCCGATGCGGTCTCCCAAGCCTTGGTCCAACCCGGCGGTTTGGCCTGGTTCGCCACATCCAACGGTGTGGGGTTCATCGATCAGCAGGCCATGACGCTCGCCCAGAAGGCGGAGCGCTACGAGCGCGAGATCGATCAGTACATCCGCCGTACCCCGTATGGATTCACGGCCGAGGCACCGCTCAAGACCGCCGGAGACCGCTCGTCGGCCGCTCCTGAGGATTCCGACAATGACGGGCTTTGGACCGCCATGCACGGGGCCGGTGAGTGCTTTGCTTACGCGGCGACGCGCGACCTCAAGGCCAAGGCGCGTGCCACCCGGGCCTTCGAGGCGTTGCGGTTTCTCCAGAAGGTCACCCAGGGCGGGAACCCGGCTCCGCCGAAGGGGTATGTGGCCCGCACGGTCCGGCCGGTGGAGTGGCCCGATCCGAATGCGGGTCGCATCGAAGGCGACCGTGAAGAGGCCAAGCGCGACGCCTTGTGGAAAGTCTACGAGCCCCGCTGGCCCAAGAGCGCCGATGGCCGTTGGTACTGGAAGAGCGACACCAGCAGCGACGAGCTCGACGGCCACTTCTTCTTCCATGCCGCCTACTTCGAGCACGTGGCGGAAACACCCGAGGAGAAAGACCGATGCCGCGAAGTGGTCCGCGACCTGGCCGACCATCTCGTGAGTCATGGCTTCAACCTGGTGGACATCGATGGCAAACCCACCCGTTGGGGGCAGTTCGGCCCGGAATCGGTGAACCGTGACGAACGCTGGGTGGCCGAGCGCGGGCTGAATTCCCTGAGCATCCTGAGCTACCTGGCCGTGGCGGGCCATGTGACGGGTGATCCGAAATACCTCGAGGCCTCCCGCGAGTTGGTCGAGCGGCATGGCTACGCGCAGAACCTCATGTTCCCCAAGGTCCAGTTCGGCCCGGGTTCCGGCAACCATTCCGACGACGAGATGGCCTTCATGTGCTTCTACAACCTGCTCCGCTACGGGAAGGATCCTTCGATCACGGACCGGGTCCGTTACTCCTTCTACGCGTACTGGGCGATGGAGGCCCCGGAGCGGAATCCTTTCTTCAATTTCGCATTCGCGGCGCACGCCTTGGGTCGGAACATCCGGAATGTCTGGGGCGAGTTCCCGGTGCATCCCTGGGAAGGATGGCATGACGACGCCATGGCCACGTTGAAGGGGTTCCCCCTGGATCGCCTGAATTGGCCGCACCAGAACTCGCACCGACTCGACATCGTCCGCTTGAACCGGCAGCAGGCCCGGGACCTGTACGATCCCCGGGACGAGGTCCGGGGACACCGGGTGGACGGCAAAGTGCTGCCGGTCGAGAATCGGCACTTCGAGCACTGGAACACCGACCCATGGACGCTCGACTACGGTGGGAACGGCAACGTCCTGGGCAGCGGCACGGTGTTCCTCCTGCCGTATTACCTGGGCCTGTACCACGGGTTCATCGAGAAGCCCCGGTGAGTCCGGGTGGGAATCTGACGAATTTTGTCCGAAATCGCACCTTGCACGGAAAACCGTCCGATTTAGTTTGGCGGCCGGTCGCGGGCATCGTCGCGGCCAGAGCATGATGTCACCCAAGAAGGTCTACTATTTCGACAACAACGCCACGACCCGCGTCGCACCCGAGGTGGTGACGGCCATGATGCCGTTCCTGAGCGAGATGTGGGGCAACCCCTCGAGCGCGTACGCGTTCGGTTCCCAGGTGCACGGGCACGTGGAGAAAGCCCGGGAGACGGTGGCGGCGCTGGTCAACGCGGATCCGAAGGAGGTGACCTTCACGAGCTGCGGCACCGAGGCCAACAACTCGGCCATCCACAGCGCCTTGGTGACGAGCGGCAAGCGGCATGTGGTGACCACTGCGGTCGAGCACAGCGCCAACATGAATTTCGGCGCTTACCTCGAGAAGCGGGGGTTCGAAGTGACCTATTTGCCGGTGGAGAGCGATGGTTCGCTGGATCTGCATCTGCTCGAGCGGGCCATCCGTCCCGACACGGCCATCGTCTCGGCGATGATGGCCAACAACGAGACCGGCGTGCTGTTCCCGATCGAGGAGATCGCGGCGATCTGCCGGAGCAAAGGCGTGCTGTGCCACACCGATGCCGTCCAGGTGCCGGGCAAGTTGAAGATCGACGTCCGCCAATTGGGGGTCGATTTCCTCTCCTTGAGCGCCCACAAGCTCCACGCCCCCAAGGGCATCGGCATGCTGTACGTGAAGCGCCGGACCAAGTTCCAGCCCTACGTCATCGGCGGCCACCAGGAGCGCGGTCGCCGCGGCGGCACCGAGAGCGTGGCCAACATCATCGCCTTCGGCCGCGCTGCGGAACTGGCCATGGCCAGCATCGAAGACGAGAACACGCGCATCCGCGGGCTCCGCGACCGCTTCGAGAACCACGTCCTGACCCGCATCCCCAACACGGTGCGCAACGGCAACCGGAACCAGCGCCTGCCGAACACGGCCAACATCGCGTTCGATTTCGTCGAGGCCGAGGCCGTGCTGTTGCTGCTCGATCAGGCCGGCATCTGCGCCAGTTCCGGGTCGGCCTGCACCACCGGTTCGCTCGATCCGTCCCATGTCTTGACGGCCATGGGCCTGCCTCCGATGCGTGCACGCGGTTCGGTCCGATTCAGCTTCGGCATCTACAACACCGAAGAGGAGGTCGATTACCTCATCGAGAAGCTGACGCCGATCATCCAGCGCCTGCGCGAGATCTCGCCGCTCAATCCGGATCATCCGGACAACGACACCTACGACATCGAGGCCGCCCGTCGCAAACACGAGGCGGAGACTTCGGGTCAGCGCGAAGCCTGAGCGGGCCGCCGCCATCTGGCCGCCCCTGGACCTTGTCCCGCCCGCCGTCCGCAACGGATGGGCGAGCGTGAGACGACAGGACAGGGGATGCCCGGGCTCGAACGATCCGTTTTGAGAACCTCCCGCGGGAATCCATCCCCGCGGGTTTTTTCTGCCCAGACCTTGCGGCACCGGCTCAGGCTTGGACCTCCAGACTGACGATCTCGCCGGGTTCGCACTCGGCGAAGACCTCGAAGGGGCGGCAGCAGACTTCGCAGTCGGTGGTGAACCGCTGATGCGCGACCGTGGTGTCGATCACCAATTCCATGCCTTGCCCGCAATAGGGGCAGAGGACCTCCTCGCTTTGCTGCATCTCCCAACCTGATCCCGTTCCGTGGGCCTGCCAAGCGGGCATCGCTTCCGGGGCATCCGCTCAGGGCGAGGGTTTCGGGCCTGCGCGACGATTCGGCACGGAACCTGTTTCCCCCGGCGTTCCATTGATGCAGGTCCATACCTTTATCGTCGATTCGGCCTCTGAGGCGGTCGGGCTGATCCGGAGCAAACTCGGGCCCGACGCGGTGGTGCTGAATGTCCGGAAACTGCCCGCCGAAGGGGTTTCGAAGCTGTGGAGGAAGCCTCGGCTCGAGGTTCTGGCCGCGGTGCCTCCCCAATCCGGGCAGGAGTCCGGCGAACCAGGGTTGATCTCCTCCGCGCCCGCCATCATGGCCGCCCCGGTCGTTCCGCCGCCGCCCGAGGATCCGCTCTCGGAGTTGCGCCGCGAGATGTCCGAGATCCGTGCCGAAGTGCTCCGCGGGCGCGAACCTTCAGTCGCTCGAGACACGGTGAATGCCGGCGAGGCGGGGCCCCTGGAGTTCATGGCGGAGACGGCACTCATCGAGCCCTTCGTGGCGAAGTCGGTCGCCTATCCAGGGCAGTGGAAGGTGGGTCCCATTCTGGAGGCGACCGGGTTGCAGGCCCGTCATGCGCTCCGCGTGGTGGAGCGCCTCTGCCAGGACCATGGCGAGGCCGGGCCCGAGGCCTTGGCTGAGCAGTTGTCGTTGGCCTCCAGGGTTCTCAGGGGCGAATGGCTGGTGCCCCCGGCACCGGCTTCGGACGGGGTCTCCGAGACCCATGTCCTGATCGGTCCGGCGGGCTCGGGAAAGACGACCGCGCTGTGCAAATGGTTGGCCCAATCGGTCCTGGTCGAGGGCCGTTCCGTCGCCGTCTTCCGTCTCGATGGGGACACGGCGAACACCGGCGAATTCCTCAGCGTCCATGCGGAGGTCCTGGGTGTTCCGGTGCAGCGGAGCCTGACCCCTGATTGGCCGTCCGCGGCGGAAAGGATATTCATCGACCTTCCAGGCGTCTGCTGCACCGACCGATCTGCGATGGTGCGCCTCCGGGATCGACTCCAGGGACTGCGTCCGGCCCGGGTTCACCTGGTCCTCAACGCCGCCTACGAATCCTCTCTGATGATGGCGCAGTTCCGGGGGTTCGCCGCATTGCAGCCGGATGAATGGATGGCGACCCACCTGGATGAGGAGCCACGTTGGGGCAAGCTTTGGAACGGAATCCTGGGCACAAATTGCCCCCTCGGATGGATGGGAATTGGGCAGAATATTCCCGGCATGTTTCACCGGGCGGATGCCGAGCGCATTCTGAATCGTCAATTCATCCGGTAAAGCGACGGTCAAAATGCCTCAACAGGCATCCAAATAGTCATGGCATCGCCCTTGCTTCTGGGAGCCTCGGCGCAGCCCTATGCGAAAGTTCATGATCACGGGAGCCCTGGCGGGGTTCTTCATCGGCGGGTTCTCCGGCCTCCTCCAAGGGGTGGGTGGATCCGAGATCTTTTGGCGGGCGGCAGTCTCGGCCGGGGTCCTCGGGATGTTGATGCGTTGGTGGTGGGGCGTCTGGCGACGCTCCCTGCACGAAGCACAGATGAAACGGATCAACCAGATGGCCGAGGCCATGAGCAAACTGCCGGGTGAAGCCGATCGTGTGTCCCATTGAGAACTAGCTGAACTCCATGCCTGCCTCCTCTACCACCTCGGACGAAGCGTTGACCTCGGCCCCGTCTCCCCAACCGATCGCCCGGAAGACGCCGCCTCAGTTCGCTCAGTACAAGAAGATCCGGCCGGGCACGGCCAAGGAGGCCGAACTGATCGAGCAGTACTTGCCCTTCGTGAAGAACGTGGTCGGCCGACTGGCCTTGAGCCTGCCGTCCCATGTCGATCTGGACGATCTCTACAGCGCCGGTCTGGTGGGCTTGCTGAACGCGGTGCGAAACTTCGATCCCACGGCCGGCTCCAGCTTCGAATCCTATGCGCGGGTCCGGATCCGGGGGGCGATCTTCGACGAATTGCGCCGGCTCGACTGGGTGCCCCGCTCCGTGCATGACAAGGCCCGGAAGGTCCAGGCCGTCATCCAGCAGATCGAGCAGTCCAAGGGACAACCACCGACCGATGGCGAGATCGCCGCGGCCCTCGGGTTGTCGATGGACGAATACGACGACCTGATGAACCAGATCCGTCCCGCGACTTTCGTCTGCCTGGATGCCGTCAGTGGCAACGAGGATGGCGGTGAGACGGTCCACCACGAGACCATCTCGGACGAGGCGATGCCCGACCCGGTCGACTCGACCGTCCGCAACGAGATGGCCCGACTCATCGAGAAGCGCCTTTCGACTCTCCCGGAAATGCAGCGCAAGGTGTTGGCGTTGTATTATTTCGAGGATCTGCGGCTGCGCGAGATCGCCGAGGTGTTCGGACTCACCGAATCGCGCATCTGCCAGATCCACTCCCAAGCCATCCTCGCCCTTCGAGGCTACCTCAACCGGGTGGTCGCCGAAGACCGGTGACCGGCGTCGTCCGCAGCTCTGATCCATCCGGCCCCCTTCTCAGAATATGCTCGTCATCATCGGTTCGGTCGTCGTCCTGGTCTCGGTGCTGGGAGGATTCATGATCGCCGGAGGCAACCCGGTGGTTCTCCTCCAGTGGTCCGAATTCATCGTGATCCTCGGGGCGGCCCTGGGGGCGATGATCACCATGGCACCGCTGAAGGTGCACAAGGACCTGATCGCCCAGATCCTCGGTTGCCTCAAGGGCTCCCGCTACAACAAGACCGCCTACGAGGACATGTTCAAGGCCTTGTACGAGATGTTCATGCTCGGGCGCCGCAATGGCATGGTGGCCCTTGAGCCCCACATCGGCGAACCGTCGACCAGCAGCATCCTGACGAAGTACACGGCCTTCTCCAGCGACCACCATGCGATCGACCTGCTGACCGGAGCCCTGCGGCCCCTCATCGACGGCAAGGTCAAGCCCGACCAGATCGGGATGCTCATGGAGACCGAGATCGACGCCATGGAGCGCGAGCATCACAAGCCGATCGACGTGCTCTCGAAGACCTCCGACGCCATGCCGGGATTCGGCATCGTGGCGGCGGTGCTGGGCATCGTGATCACCATGGGTGCGATCAACGGTCCGGTGTCCGAGATCGGTCACCACGTGGCCGCGGCCCTGGTCGGCACCTTCCTCGGCATCCTCGTGTCCTATGGATTCTTGAGCCCGCTCACCGCGGCGATGGTGGCCAATGGCGACGCGGAGATCGGCTATTACCGCACGTTGACCAAGGCGGTTTCCGGATTCGCCACGGGCATGGCCCCGATGATGGCCCTGGAGGTCGCCCGTCGCGGCCTGCCGGGCGATGTGAAGCCCTCGGCCGAGGAGCTGGAATCGATGCTCAAGGCTGTCAGCAAGTAGGCCCGACCCCATGGGCACGAACCAGTGGCCCTGAACCCGAACACGAACCCCGAACGATATGGCCGGAGGAGGAGGAGGAGCATGGAAGGTCGCCTACGCGGACTTCGTCACCGCGATGATGGCGCTGTTCCTGGTGCTGTGGTTGGTCTCCCAGGACTCGAAGGTGAAGGATGCCGTGTCGCGCACCTTCCGGAACCCGTTCTCCGCCACGGAGAAGAAATCGACGGGCATCTTCAGTTCCAACACCGAGAACGACAAAACCTACTCGAAGGGCAATTTCGAGGCCAATGCTCCGATCGAGTTGGGCATCCTGCGCCGCATCAGCCAGGACATGCTCAAGAGCCTCGAGGCCAACCCGGAGACCCCCGACGAGCAGCCCCTGCGGATGGAACTGCTGACCGATGGCGTCCGGATGACCATGTTTGATCGCCATTCCCGACCGCTGTTCGATCCGGGTTCGCCCCAACTGTCGAAATACGGCCAATGGATCTTCACCACGCTGGCCTGGCAGATCACCCGGTTCACCAACAGCTTCACCCTCGAGATCGAGGGCCATACCGAGGCCGACTACGTGCCCCAGCCGGGGCAACCGGATGCGTGGGATCTCTCCACGGAGCGCGCCCATGCCGCCCGCAGGCTGCTGATGGAGCATGACGTGCGATCGGCGCAATTCCGAAGGGTCTCCGGCTACGCTGACACGACCCCCCTCCAAGGGGTGCCGGCCAACGACGAGCGGAACCGAAGGGTCACCCTGATCCTCCGCGCCAACGAAGATGTCTACCGGTTCTGAGAGCCATGCCCCCCAACTTCAAGCCACTCCTCGCCGGGGCGACGTCCCCGGAGTCCGCCGCGGGCAGGCCCACCTCCCATCGCGATCTCAAATCCCAGTTCAAGCCGCTGGGTGTCTCGGGCGACAACACCCCGGCCGCGGTGATCGCCGCCGCGCAGGCCGCGCATGCGCATTCGGCCCCGGCGTCTGGCGCGACCCATCTGGGGCTGACCGAATCCGGACCGAGGCCGTCGTCGGCCGTCACGCAGGTGATCCGGGATGGCGACCGGATCACCCACATCGAGATCCGATGCGGGTGCGGTGAGATCATCACCCTGGAATGCGCCTACGCGCCGGCGGGTTGACCGCCCGGGGTGAGCGTCACTCCCACTCGATCGTCCCAGGGGGTTTGCTCGTCAGATCGAGCACCACCCGGTTCACGCCGCTGACCTCGTTGGTGATGCGGGTGCTGATGCGCTCGAGCAGCTCGTAGGGCACCTTGACCCAGTCGGCGGTCATGCCGTCCTGCGATTCCACGATCCGAAGCGCGATGGTGTAGGCGTAGGTGCGTTCGTCGCCTTGGACACCGACGCTGCGCACCGGCAGCAGCACGGCGAAGGACTGCCAGGTCTTGTAGTACCAGTCGGCCGCCTTCATTTCCTCGACCACGATCCGGTCCGCGTTGCGGGTGATCTCGAGCTTTTCCGGCGTCAATTCGCCGAGGCACCGCACCGCCAGGCCCGGGCCCGGGAAGGGCTGGCGGTGCACGATCTCCTTCGGCAGTCCCAGCTCGAGTCCCAGCTGGCGGACCTCGTCCTTGAACAGGTTGCGCAGGGGCTCGAGCAGCTGGAACTTCATGCCCTCGGGCAGGCCGCCCACGTTGTGGTGGCTCTTGATCATGTGGGCGGGATTGCCGGCGATGGGCACCGACTCGATGACGTCGGGGTAGAGCGTGCCTTGGGCGAGGAACTTGGCTTTGCCGGCCCGCCGGGTGGCCGCCTGGAAGACGTCGATGAAGGTCTTGCCGATGACCTTGCGCTTCTGCTCCGGGTCGGTGACGCCCTTGAGTTTTCGCAGGAAGAGGGCCGTGGCGTCCTCGTACTGGAGCCGGATGTGGAAATTGCGGCCGAAGACCTCTTGGACGACCTCGGCCTCGCGGTGACGCAGCAGCCCGTTGTTCACGAAGATGCAGGTGAGCTGGTCGCCGATGGCCTTGTGGATCAGCGCCGCGGCGACGCTTGAATCGACGCCGCCGCTCAGGCCCAGGATGACCTTCTCCTTGCCGACCTTGGCGCGGATCTCCTCACAGGCCTGCTCGACATAGTTGCGCATGGTCCAGTTCGGACGGCAGCCGCAGACGCCGCGCACGAAGTTCGAGAGGATCTCCTTGCCGCGCGGGGAGTGGACGACCTCCGGGTGGAACTGGATCCCGAAGAACGATCGCTCCGCGTTCTCGATCGCGGCGTACTCGGAATTGTCGGTGGTGGCGACCGGGGCGAAGCCCTTCGGGAGCTTCGTCAGCTTGTCGCCATGGGAGTTCCAGACCTGGAGGCTCTTGGGCAGCTTCCGGAAGAGGGGGCATTCCTTGCGGATGACGGTGAGGGTGCCCTTGCCGTATTCGCGCTTGGTGCCCTTCTCGACCTTGCCCCCGAGGAAGTGTCCCATCAGTTGGACGCCATAGCAGATGCCCAACACGGGAACCCCGAGCTCGAAGATGGCCGGGTCGGGCAGGGGGGCCTTGGGCGAGTACACCGAGGCCGGGCCTCCGGAAAGGATGATGCCCTTGACGCCGAGTTTCCGGATCTCCTCCGCCGGGGTGTCATACCGCAACAGGGTCGAATAGACGTTCAATTCGCGCACCCGGCGCGCGATGACCTGCGTGTATTGGGATCCGAAATCCAGGATGACGATCTGCTCCATGAGCAACGGTGGCGGGTCGGGGATGGACCCTTCAAGCCGGATTTGATCGCCGCCGCCCGGCATTCCGAGGGAGTGGTAAAGTTTTAAGGCTAAAACAACGTGTTTGACTGAACACTTTCCGGCGTGAATCTTCACCCGCATGGAGATGGAAAGACCTTCACAGCCGCGACTCTTCCGATGGGGTCGGGGCGTCGCCATGCTTCTGACGATCGCCTGGGGTTTCCTTGAGCGGAGTCTCGAGGCGGCTCCGATATCGGTCTGCGCCACCGTCGGGATGGTGGCGGATCTGGCCCGGGGCGTCGGTGGAGACGATGTGGTCGTCGAGGGGTTGATGGGGCCGGGGGTGGATCCCCACCTGTACAAAGCGACCTCGTCGGACCTCATCCGACTCCAGCGGGCCGAGGTGATCCTGTACTGCGGGCTTCACCTGGAGGGGAAGATGCAGGAGACCTTCCAGCGGTTGGCCCGATCCGGTCGCCGGGTGCGGGCGGTCACCGATGGCCTGCCGCCAGAGCGGTTGATCCGGGTGGGCAAGGATGGGGCGGTGGACCCGCACGTGTGGTTCGACGTGGAACTGTGGTCGAGATGCGTCGATGGGGTCGCCCGCGAATTCTCGACGGCACGGCCCGAGGCGGCTGACCGCTTCCGAAGACGGGCCACAACCGTGCGGCAGGAACTCGAGTCGTTGGATCGATGGGTGCGCGAACGGTTGGCGACGGTGCCCCCTCAGCGGCGCATCCTGGTCACGAGCCATGACGCGTTCGGCTACTTCGGCAAGGCCTACGGGTTCCAGGTGGTCGCCCTCCAGGGCATCTCCACCGTGACGGAGGCCGGTTTGGCGGACATGGCCCAGTTGACCGATTTCATCCGTGCCAAGGGTGTGCCTGCGGTGTTCGTGGAGAGCAGCGTCTCGCACGCCAGCCTGGAGCGGATCAGCCGCGATGCCGGGGTGCGACTCGGGGGCGAACTGTTCTCCGATGCGTTGGGCACCCCGGGAGAGCGTCATCAGGGACACGACCTCGGAACCTATCCCGGGATGATCCGCCGGAATGTGGACCGGATCGTGGAGGGTTTGAAATGAAGTCCGATATCGGAATCGGAGCGGATGCCTCGGCCACAGCGACACCGCCGCCCCTCGAGATCCATGACCTGACGGTCGCCTACCGCAGCAAGCCCGTGCTCTGGGGCATCGATCTGGTCGCGCCAGCCGGCAAACTGATCGGCATCGTGGGGCCCAATGGCGCAGGGAAGTCCACGTTGATCAAGGCGTGCATGGGACTCCTCCCGTGCTCCTCCGGTTGGGTGAATGCCTTCGGTCATCCTGTGGCCCAGTCGCTCGGTCGAGTCGGGTATGTGCCGCAGAGGGAATCCGTGGACTGGGACTTCCCGGTCAGCGTGATGGATGTGGTCCTGATGGGGCGGTACGGGCGGATCGGTCTCTTCAAGCGGCCCGGCGCTGAAGATCGTCGAATCGCCCGCGAGTGCCTGGAACAGGTGCAGATGCTGCCGTTCGCCGACCGTCAGATCTCCAATCTCTCGGGGGGACAGCAACAGCGGGTCTTCCTGGCGCGGGCGTTGGCCCAGGAGAGCGACCTCTACTTCATGGATGAACCGTTCACGGGGGTCGATGCGGCCACCGAGGCTGCGATCATCGCGTTGCTCCAGGGATTGAGGTCCCGAGGCAAGACCATCCTGGTGGTGCACCACGATCTGCCCACGGCCCGGACCTATTTCGATTGGCTGCTGCTCCTCAACATGCGGGTGGTGGCCTTCGGGCCGACCGAGCAGGTGTTCACACCGGAACTGCTCCAAAAGACCTACGGCGGGCGTCTGACCATCCTGAGCGAGGTGGCCCAGGCCGTCCAAGCCAAGGCCCACTGAGATGAGCGACGCCGCTGTGGGAAATCGCCTCGGTGCGGTTGCGCTGAGCAGGGCCGGGGTCGGGCGCCGGGGAGTCCTCGCGATGGGGTGCCTGCTGTTTTTGGGGGCGGCCCTGTCGTCGCAGGCCGCCAAGATCGGAGACCTGACCCAGACCCGTTGGACCGAACAGGCTTGGCGTTTCGTGACGCTGGCCGATCCGGTGGTCCGGTACGCCTGCCTCGGGACCGTGCTGCTGGGGATCACCTGCGGTTTGCTCGGGGGCTTCCTCGTGGTCCGTCGGATGGCGCTGTTGGGCGATGCGCTCTCGCATGCGGTGCTGCCGGGGGTGGCGTTGGGATTCTTGTGGAACCTGGAGAAAGACCCGGTGGCCATCTTCGTCGGCGCACTGGTGGCGGGCTTGGCGGGTTCGGCCTCGGTGACGGTCTTGACCCGGACGACCCGTCTCAAAGAGGACACCGCGCTGGGCCTGGTCCTGGCGTCGTTCTTCGGCTTGGGACTGTGCCTGATGTCGATGTTCCAGCGTCTGCCGACCGGCAACAAGAGCGGCATCGAGACCTTCCTCTTCGGTCAGGCCGCCGCACTCGGTCCGGGAGACCTCCAGGTGATGGGGGCGGTGACCGTGGTGGTGGTGGGATGCCTGGTGTTGGGCTACAAGGAGTTCCTGCTGGTGAGTTTCGATCCTGGTTTTGCAAGGGTGCTGGCCTTGCCGACGGTCTGGTTCGAGCGATTGCTGGTCATGCTGCTGGCCTTCTCGGTGGTGTCCGCCCTGCAGGCTGTGGGGGTGGTGCTGGTGTCCGCCATGCTCATCATGCCTGCGGCGACGGCCTCGCTGCTCACCGACCGATTCCATCGGGTGCTGGTCTGGAGTTCCTGCCTCGGGATGCTCTCCGGACTGAGCGGGGCCTTCCTCTCGTTCCTGGGAACCCGGTTGCCCACGGGTCCCTTCATGGTGTTGTCGGCGAGCTTGATCTTCGCCTGCGCCCTCCTGTTCTCGCCTCGCCAGGGCATCGTGCCCCGGTGGTGTCGCCAGCGGTCCCAGCGCGTCCGGATCGCCCGTGAAAACACCCTCAAGGCCATCTATCAGGTGCTCGAGTCCGGCGGGTTCTCCACCGAGACGGTCGCGGTGGAAGCGTTGGCCGCCCGCCGCCGGGTGACCTTGGCCGCGGCGCAGGCCGAGATCCGATCGTTGGTGACGGCCGAATTCGCAACGGTCGCCGGAGACCGGATCGCGCTGACCCCGTCCGGATGGCAGCGGGCTTGTGCCATCGTCCGGAACCATCGCTTGTGGGAGCTGTACTTGACCCATGCCGCCCAGATCGCTCCCGACCACGTGCATGACGATGCCGAGAAGATCGAACACGTGCTCGGGGAGGCCACCGTCCGGGATCTCGAGCGGCGATTGCCCCGGATCGACACCGATCCGCATGGGCGGAGCATCCCGGCGGTTCCGGCGGCGGTTGCGACACCCTCGGCCCACCGTGGCGGCGCGGGGCTCCCCCGGGGGTATGGAGGGCGGTCATGACACTGATCCCCGAGTTCCAATGGCACCGGGTTTTCATCGCCCCTTGGACCACCGAACTGGCCAGCCACGGTCTGATGGCTCTGGTGACGTTTTTGGTCGGCGCGACCTGCGGGCTGATCGGCAATTTCCTCATCCTCCGGCGGATGGCCCTGGTGGGCGACGCCATCAGCCACAGCGTGTTGCCCGGGATCGCGGTCGCGTTCCTCATCACCGGATCCCGAGGGGTGGGAGCGATGGTCCTGGGCGCGGTGGTCGCCGCCTGGGTCACCCACGGGTTGATCGAACTGATTTCCCGACACTCCCGTCTCAAGCAGGATGCAGCCATCGGCATCGCCTTCTCCACGCTCTTCGCCCTGGGGGTGATCCTGATCGCGGTGTTCGCCGACAAGGTGGATCTGGATCAGGACTGTGTGCTGAACGGGGAGTTGCCGATGATCCCGCTCGAGCCGCCGGTGCGATGGGGGGGATGGGTGTTGGGACCACCGCCTGTGCTCAGGCTCGGAGTCATGCTGGTGGGTTCGTGGGCCCTGCTGGCCGCATTCTACAAAGAGCTCATGGTGAGTTCATTCGACCCGGGACTGGCGGCCTGCCTGGGGATCCGCGTCGGTCGGGTGCACCATGGCCTGATGCTGTGGCTCTCGATGGTCGTCGTGGCCTCCTTCGAGGCGGTCGGTGCCATCCTGGTCATCGCGCTGCTCATCTTGCCCGGGGCCACGGCCTCGTTGCTCACCGACCGGATGCTCCCGCGGTTGGCCTGGAGCACGGCGCACGCGGCCTTGAGCGCGGTCGCTGGCATGCACTTGTCGGTGGCTTTGGATTGCTCGCCCGCCGGCGCAGCCGTGGTGGCGGGTGCCTTCTGGCTGTTCTTGGCGTGGCTGTGGAGCCCGACCGAAGGGCTGATCCCTCGGGCCCTGCGACGATGGCAGGTCCAGGGAGGTCCGGTTGACAGGTCTGCGCCGAGACCCGAACTTGATCTAAACCGTTGATCGTTCAGGCCTCCTGAGGATCCCATTCTCACAGGTCCCCTGAACGCACCGAAAAGAACCCTCCGATGAACACCTCCCCCGTGAAGACCCTCCCGGCCCTCCTGCTGGCTCTCGTCACCGCCACCGTCTCCGCGATCGCGGCGGCCGGATGGCAGACCGACTTCGCCGCCGCCCAGGCCGCCGCCAAGAAGGACAACAAGGCCATCCTGCTCGATTTCACCGGTTCGGACTGGTGCGGATGGTGCATCAAGATGAAGAAGGATTCCCTGGACCAGAAGGCCTTCCAGGAGTTCGCAGACAAGAAACTCGTCTTGGTCGAGGTGGACTTCCCCAACAACAAGAAGCAGACCGAGGCCGTGAAGAAGCAGAACGAGGACCTGCAGAAGCGGTACAATGTGGAAGGGTTCCCGACCTTCGTGCTTGTGGACGGCGAAGGCAAAGAACTCGGCCGCCATGTGGGCTATCTGAAAGGCGGACCTTCGGCCTTTGTCGAGAAGATCGAAGGCTGGACGAAGTCCAAGTCCACGAAGTGACGGTCGGGTGGTGACCCGGTCCGCCTTTCAAGGCCGGACTGAGACTTGTCTCAAGGCCTCGAACAGGACGATCGCCACGCAGTTCGACAGGTTGAGCGATCGGGCCTCGGGGTTGGCCATCGGGATGTCCAGCCAGCGTTCCCGGTGGGCTTGGAGCAGGGCCTCGGGCAGTCCCGCCGTCTCGCGCCCGAAAACCAGGTAGTCTCCAGGTGAGAACGAGGCGTCGGTGTATCGACGCGGTGCGCCTTGCTCGACGAACCAGAGGCGGTCGGCGGGTTTCAGATGGCTTTGGAAGGCCATCCAGTCGGTCCATCGGCGCCATTGGACCAATTTCCAGTAGTCCATGCCGGCGCGGGCCAGTCGCCGGTCGTCGATTTCGAAGCCCAGCGGCTCGATCAGGTGGAGGGTCGCACCGGTGGCCGCGCACAATCGGGCGATGTTGCCTGTGTTCGGCGGGATCTCGGGTTCGACAAGGACGATGTTCACGGCGTGCGGGAAGGGCCGGCAGAGACGGTGAGCGATGGAACCAGGCTCGGGCAATCGTGAAGGGTTGAAGGAGTGACGGTTGGACCAGGGCTCGGGGTGGCCCTGAAGGTCCGTTCGGTGAATCCTCATCGCCGGGCCGGACTTGGACATCCGGCCCGGAGATCCGGCCCGCAGGACCTGCCCGATCCTGCGGGTTGGACGTCTTGACACTTGCCCCATCGCGGCCGGATTGGATGATCCCAGTGCGATGTCTGCCGAAACCACTCCCGGCCCCGTTCCCATCTGGAAGACCCCGGAATTTCCCCGGGTATTGCCCTTCGCGGTGTTTCTCCTGATCGGCAGTCTCGCCGGAAAACTGTTCTCCGGATCCGAGTACTGGCTCTATGCGCTGAAGACCCTGGCGGTTGCCGGGGTGGTTTGGGCACTGCGGCGTCGCCTTCCGGAGATGCGTTGGAACGCCAGCCTGCCAGCCATCGGCGTCGGCGTGCTGGTTGCGGTGGCCTGGATCGGCCTCGACGGCGTCATCCCGTCGTTGTCGACGATCTACGATCGCGTTTCGACGCTCTGGACAGGCCGGGCTCCGACACCGCAGCCCGTGGATCCGCCATGGAACCCTCTGGCCTTCTTCAAGGACGCCCCGGCCTTGGGGTGGGGATTCCTCGCGATCCGCGTGGTGGGCCGATCGGTGCTGGTGCCGATGATCGAGGAGGTCTTCTACCGGTCCTTTCTCTACCGGATGATCGTTCGCCCAGACTTCCTCGACGTCCCCATGCGCACCTGGCACCCGAAGGCTTTCCTCGGCACGTGTGTCCTCTTCAGCCTGAGTCATCCGGGCCAGTGGCTGCCGGCGCTCCTGTGTGCGGCGCTGTATCAGGGCCTGGTGATTCGCCACGGACGGCTGGGGGATGCGATGGTCGCCCACGGGGTCACCAACGGCATCATCAGCGCCTATGCGATCGGCACGGGACAGTGGCAATTCACCTGAGCGTGACAGAACTCGGCCCCGCGACCGCCACCACCTTCATGGAACCCAATTCCGGATCCCCCATCGGGGAGACCGCGCCGGCCGGAGCGATGGAGCCTCGTTGCACGGTGTCGCCTCCCTGTGTCGTTTTCGAGGATGAAGACCTGTTGGTCGTCGACAAGCCTCCCGGTTGGAACACCCATGCGCCAAGCCCCCATGCCGGAGAGGGTGTCTACGAGTGGTTGCGCCATCGCGAGCCGCGTTGGGCCGAGTTGGCCCTCCTGCACCGGCTCGACAAAGACACCTCGGGTTTGATGGTCTTCGGCAAGACCTCCCTCGCCAACCGCTCCTTGACCCGGCAGTTCGAGGCCCGGGAGGTCGAGAAGGTCTATCGGTTGCGGACCGACCGGGTTCATCCATCGACGGAGTGGGCCGCCGAGTGGTCGGTCGTGCGGGCGGGAGACCGCTACGTGGCGCGGCCCGCCGCCGTCGGCCTGGACCCTGCTTTCACGCGGTTCGTCCGTGTCGGCCAAGGAGACGGTTGGGCGGAGTGGGAGGCCCACCCGAAGACCGGTCGCACCCACCAGATCCGCGTCCACGCTTCGCAGGGAGGCATGCCGCTCATGGGCGACTCCCTGTACGGAGGCTCCCCGTCTCCGCGCCTGCACTTGGCGTCCTGGCGATTGAGGTTCCTGCACCCGAGGACCGGGGAGTCCGTGGGTTGGGAGGTGGACCCGCGATGGGCTCGGTCTCCGCGAAGCCTGCTCCGCCAAGCGGTGATCTCGCCGGCGGAGACCGATGCCTATCGGTGCCTTCACGGGGTCTCGGAATCCGGAGGAAGCGCTCTCTATCTGGATGCCCTGGGGCCGTTCCACCTGCTCCACAGCGATGGACACGATGCGTCGGAACTGGACGCCTTGCCGGACCTCGCCGCACCCCACCTCTACCACCGGCGTCTGAACCGCCGGGCCGGGTTCACGGGTGTCGACGAGAATTGCCCGCAGTGGGTCCGAGGGAATCGGGCCCCGGAATCCTTCACTGTCCGGGAGAATGGAGTCCGGTACGAGATGCGCTTCGACCAGGGCTACAGCGTCGGCCTGTTCCTGGATCAGCGCGACAATCGCCGTCGGTTGATCACCGGCCATATCGCCGCCGGATTCCCGATGCCCGGTGTCCCGGTCCCGAGGCCTGAAATCCTGAACTGCTTCGCCTACACCTGCGCATTCAGCGTCTGCGCCGCCCTGGGGGGCGCCCGCACGACGAGCCTCGACCTGTCGAAGAAGTACCTCGATTGGGGGCGCCGGAACTTCGAACTGAACGCCCTCGATCCTGCGGCGCACGACTTCATCTTCGGGGATGTCTTCGACTGGCTCCGCCGACTCGGAAAGAAAGGGCGGCGCTTCGATGCCGTCCTGCTCGATCCGCCGACCTTCTCCCGGTCCAAGGAACGCGGTGATTTCAGGGCCGAGCGCGATTACGGCGCCCTGGCAGCCTCGGCGGCGGCGGTGCTCAAGCCCGGCGGCCTCCTCTTCGCCTCGACCAATGCGGCACGGTTGGACCCGGAGGTGTTCCTGGCCCAGATCCGCGGCGCGCTGGCGCAGGTGGGGCGGCGGGTGATCGCCGAGCATTATGTGCCCCAACCGCCTGATTTCCCCGTGAGCCGCGATGAGCCGGCCTACCTGAAGACCGTATGGATGCGCGTGGCGTGACGGGGCCTTCCGGTGGGCATCGGGTTTGCCAACACCTCGCCCCAAATCATCACGGGAAACCCCGGCCGTATTGCCATCGACTAGGCAGTCCCGTTAATCTCGCGCGATGGCAGAGAAAACGTTGGTCGAGATCCCCGTGGCGCACCGGGAGTTGTTCGACAAAGGGTTGGCCGCTCTCCAGAAGAACAACCTCGATTATGCGGTGACCCTGTTCATGCAGGTGCTCAAGTCGGAGCCCGGTTTCTACGAATGCCGGGAGGCTCTGCGCGCCGCCCAGCACAAGCGGGCGGGCAACCGCGGAGGGGGTCTCTTCAAGAAGCTCCTCGGCTCGGCCAACACGTTGACCTCCGGACGCCTCGCACTCAGGACCAATCCGCTCGAGGCCATCCAGATCGCCGAGGAGGCCCTGAACCAGGACCCGGCCAATATGCAGGCCCATGACCTGTTGGCCGATGCGGCCCTGCAGGCTCACCTTCCCAAGACGGCGCTCCTGTCCCTTGAGGTCGCCTTCAAGGCCAATCCGTCCGACCGCAAGTTGGCCGAGAAGCTCGTCGAGGCCCACACCCAGTTGGGCAACCACCCCAGGGCCGAGAAGCTGTTGCGCGACCTGATCGCCGGCGATCCCGGAAACCCCGCGCTGAACGAGCGCCTCAAGAACCTGCTCGCCCTGCGGACCCTCAAGGAGGGCGGCTACGAGCAGTTGGCCAGCGGCACCGGAAGCTACCGGGATGTGTTGCACGACAAGGAGCAGGCCAAATCGCTCGAGCAGGCCCACCGGGAGGTGAAGGATGTCGATGTGCTCGAGCGGCTCATCGCCGAGCAGGAGGTTCTCCGGGCGGCTGATCCGGCCAATCCCCGGATCCTGCGCACGCTGGCGGATCTGTGCCTGAAGAAGTCCGACTTCGATCGGGCGATCGACTATTACGGCCAGGTCTTGTCGGTCACCGGCATGAACGACCCGCTCATCCTGCAATGCATCCGCGATGCGCGTTTGGCGCAGTTCTCGGCGGCCGAGAAGAGCCTCGATCCCCAGACTGAAGAGGGCCGCAAGGCATTGGAGGACCTCAAGGTCCGCCGGCAGGAGTACCAGCTCGACGATGCCCGGCGGCGGGCCGAGGCCAATCCCACCGACCTGTTGGTGCGGTTCGAACTCGGTGAACTGCATTTCAAGGCTGGCCGTCTGGGAGAGGCCATCGCCGAACTCCAGAAGGCGCAGAACAACCCCAACAAGCGCATCGCGGCCATGGGATTGCTGGCCCGGGCCTTCTTCCAGCGCGGGATGAACGACATGGCCGCGAGAAAGTTGCAGGAAGCGCTAAAGGAGAAGCCGATCTTTGACGATGAAGCCAAGGACTTGACGTATCACCTCGGCATCGTCCTGGAAAAGATGAACCGCCCCCAAGAGGCCATTGAACAATTCAAGCTCATCTATGAGCAGGATATCGCCTATCGCGATGTCATGGCGCGGGTCGACCAGTACTACGCCTCGCAGGGTTGACCGTCCAAGCGCAACGCATGGGTCCCGGAAAGGTCAGTGTCGCCGACGGAGCCGAGCACATGTCGCTCGAGAAGATCCTGATCGTCGAGGACAACGAGGTGATTCGTCGGGCGCTGGAGATGCAGCTCCAGCGACGCCGGTTCGATGTGATCGGGGTTTCCACCCTGGCGGTCGCACAAGACTACCTCGGCAAAGACAATTGGGACCTCGTCTTCGTCGACGTCCGACTGCCCGACGGTGAGGGCACCGAAATCCTCCGCATCCTCCAGAACCGGTCGGTCAAACCGCTGGTGGTCATGATGACCGGCCACGCCTCCATCGAGTCGGCCGTGGCCTGCATGCGGGATGGGGCCTTCGACTACCTCATCAAGCCCTTCTCGTCCGACCAGATCGACATCACCCTCAAGAAGGCCCAGGAGTTCACCCAGCTCATCAAGGTGAACCGGTACCTGAGCCAGGGCGACCCGTCCGAGGCCACGGGTTCCGAGTTGCTCGGGCGCAGCCCCGCCATGCAGGCCCTCCGCGACCTGATCCGCAAGGTGGCCCGCACCCAGGCGACGGTCCTCGTGCAGGGCGAGAGCGGCACGGGCAAGGAGCTGGTCTCAAGAGCCATCTACCGCGAGAGCTCGAGGGCCAATGGACCGTTCATCAAGGTGAACTGCGCGGCCATCCCCGAGAACCTCATCGAGAGCGAGTTCTTCGGCCATGAGAAGGGGGCCTTCACCGGTGCCCTGACCAAGCGCGAGGGACGGTTCGAGTTGGCCCACGGGGGCACCATTCTTCTCGACGAGATCAGCGAGGTGGCCCCGCATGTCCAGGCCAAGCTGTTGCGCGTGCTGCAGGAGCGTGAATTGGAGCGGGTCGGAGGCAATCGCCTCATCCGCGTGGATGTCCGCGTCATCGCCACGACCAATCGCAATCTGGAGGAGAGCATCGCGCGGAAGGAATTCCGCCAGGATCTCTATTTCCGGCTCAATGTCGTGCCCATCTCGGTGCCTCCGCTGCGCGAGCGGCGCGAAGACATCACCTTCTTGGCCGAGCAATTCATGCAGCGGTTGGCGCGCAAGCATGGCGTGCGGGTCAACGGCATCTCGGCCTCCTGCCAGGCTGCGCTCATGTCGCACGATTGGCCCGGCAATGTCCGCGAGCTCCAGAACGTGATCGAGCGGGCGGTCATCCTGTGCCCCGACGGTGGCGAGCTTTCCGAGAGTCACCTGGGTTTCCAGCCATCGAGCGTCACCGTGGCGGTGGCGCATCCTTCACCCCTGAGAGGTCCCGGCCATGTCGGTGGCGTCGAAGCCTCCCATCCTGGCGGCGCTTCGGGCCAAGTGGTGTCCGCACCCATGCCGTCGACGGCGTCGCCCATGACGGGTTCCGCCGGGGCGATTCCGCCCGTGACTCCGCAGTCGGCTCCCGTTCCGGGCGCATCGGTTCCGGCCGGCCAGGTGGGCATCGTCCCTCTCGATCAGTTGGAGAAGCAGGCCATTCTGCAAGCGGTCGATGCCTGCGGGGGAAACCGGACCCAGGCGGCACGCCTCCTGGGGATCAGTGTCCGCACGATGCGCAACAAGCTGCGCGAATACGGGGTCGCCCCGGGTGGATCGGACGGTGGTTCCGACGAAGCCGACGGGGCCACCGACGAGACGGCCCAAGCCTGAGTGTTCGATCCTGCTCGCCCGGTCTGAATCCCATCGGGATGGGCGAGGTCTTCCGGTTCGTGGCGATCGGTTCCGGAGTCGCGCCTTCGCGGTCGAGACCGGGATTTGCCTCCCCAGGCCTCCACCCCAGAGATCGGCTCCGTCCCCGGGGTGGAAAGAAGAACGGCCGGCGGTGGATCCGCCGGCCGTCTTGGGATTGAGAAGTCGGCCTTCGAGGCCCGAGCCTGATTCAGCGGAGGAAGGCCTCGTGCAGGCCGCCGTCCACGGTGATCACCTGGCCGGTGGTCTTGCTCAGGCGTTGGCTCACCAACAGGAAGTACGCCTCGGCCTGGTCGGCCGGGGTGATCGGCGACTTGGTCAGCGTGCGGTCGGCGTAGAACTGGGCCAGCTTGCGGACCAGCGACTCGGTGGCCTCATCGTCGGTGTAGGGGATGTTGTACTTGGCCAAGGAGCCGATCACGCGATCGCGCGGGAACATCGCCGAGCCCTGGACCACGGTGGCCGGAGCCACACCGTTCACCCGCACCAGCGGGCTGAGCTCCATGGCCAGCTCGCGGACCAGGTGGTTGGCGGCGGCCTTGGAGCAGTCGTAGGCCACGCTGCCCTTCTTGGCCACCACCGCATTGGCGCTGGTGGTCAGCACGAGATTGCCGCGCAGGCCCTGTTCCTTCCAAGTCTTGGCCGCCTCGTCGCCGACCAGGTAGCTGCCGGTGACGTTGATGTTGAAGGTCAGCGCCCACTTGTCGTCGGGGATGTGACCGCTGGTGTCGCTCGGCACGAAGATGCCCGCGGTGACGCAGATCGAGTCGAAACCGCCGTAGGCCAAGGCCACGCGGTCGAGCATGGCCCGGATGCTGGTCCGGTCGGTGATGTTGGCCGCCAGCCCGATGGCCGGACCGCAGCCGCTGATCCCGGTGCCGGCCACACCGATGCCCTGGCCGAGCTTGGCGGTGATCTCATTGGCCGTGGCCTGGGCGGCCGCCTCGTTGAGGTCGACGCAGACGACTTGCGCGCCTTCCTTGCTGATGCGCAGCGCGGTCTCGCGGCCGATGCCGGATCCGGCTCCGATCACGATCACCACCTGGCGGGCGAGCTCCTTCTCGGGCGGCATGCGGCGCAGCTTGGCTTCCTCAAGGAGCCAGTACTCGATGTCGAAGGCCTCCTGCTGGGGCAGGGCGATGTAGCGGTCGACCGCCTCGGCGCCGCGCATGACCTCCACGGCGCAGTTGTAGAACTCGGCCGTGACCCGGCTCTCCGATTTGTCTTTGCCCCAGGCCACCATGCCCAGTCCGGGGATGAGGATCACGGTCGGGTTCGGGTCGCGCATGGCCGGCGAGTTGGACCGCTTGCAGCGCTCGTAGTAGGCCGCGTAGTCCTTGCGGTACTGCTCCAGCCCCGCCTTGAGCTTGGCCTTGAGGGCCGCGGCATCCTCGGTCTGGGGGTTCCAGTCGACGTACAGGGGTTTGATCTTGGTGCGCAGGAAGTGGTCGGGGCAGCTCGTGCCCAGTTCGGCCAGGCGGGCGGCGTCGTTGGAATTGACGAAGCGCAGGATCCGCTCGTCGTCCTGCACGGTGCCGATGAGGCGGCGCTGCTGGCTCACCTGGCCACGCAGCCACGGCAGGATGGCCGCCAGGCGCTCATTGCGGACCTCCTGGGGCAGGGTCTGGTACTTCGGACCTCCGAAGGCCGTGGCGTCGCCGCCCTTGGCCTGGTACTTGGCCTCGATGAAGGCGGCGGCCTTCTCGATGTAGGCGAGGGTGGCCAGGTAGCACTGCTTGTCGTCGTCGTCCCACGAGATGAAGCCGTGCTGCCCCATCATGATGGCCTTGGCCTTGGGGTTCTTGCGGCAGACCTCCTGCATGGCCAGGCCGAGCTCGAAGCCGGGGCGCATCCACGGCACATAGTCCATGGAATCGCCGAAGATCTCGCGGGTCAGCTCCACGCAGCGGCTCGAGGCGGCGATGGCGATGATCGCGTTGGGGTGCATGTGGTCCACATGACGCCCGGGGATGAAGCTGTGCAGGGGCGTGTCGATGGACGAGGCCCGCGGGTTGAGGTTGAAGGTGGTGTGCGAATACATCGCCACCATGTCGTCCTCGGCCGGGGACTTCAGTCCCTTGTCGGCGCGGGCGGCGTACACCTGCTGCAGGCCCATCAAGCGGTCCTGATAGAGCGAGCTGAAGAATTCGCGGGAGGCCGTCCGCAGATCGCCGCCGGAACCCTTGACCCAGAGGACGGTCACGTCTTGGCCCGTGAGCGGATCCTTCTCCACCAATTTGGAAGAGGTGTTGCCGCCGCCGGTGTTCGTGACCCGCTGGTCACTCCCCAGCTTGTTGGAGCGGTAGACCAGACGGTCGGCGCCGCTCAGGGCGTTGGCTTCGGCGTCATTCCAGAGATTGGAAACGTGCTTGAATTGGCTCATGAGGGATGGTCTGCGATGGATCGAAAACGGACTCGAAACCACAACGCTGGAGTGCCCGCCTCGCCCGTCAAACCGAAACTTGGACCGCTGACCGATCCCGGCTCGTCCCCGCCGCCTCCCGGGGAGGTCGGGCGGTCGGGCTCCCAGAGCCGAGGATGGATTTCCGTGGGGATTTGTCGGATCCTTGCCGGCATGAAATCGGCATACGAACTGGCGATGGAACGCCTGGGATCCCAGCCTGCGCGCAAGTTGACCGACGCCCAGAAGGCGGAGTTGGCGGAACTGGATTCGATCTATGCCGCCAAGCTGGCCCAGGAAGACCTGTCCACCCGGCAGGCCATCCAGGCCGCCCAGGCCTCCGGTGACCACGAGACGGTGGATCTGCTGCGGCAGCGCTATGCGGCCGACAAGGCCAAGATCGAGGCCGAGCGCGAGGCCAAAAAGGACCGGGTGCGCGGCGCGTGATTCAGGAGCGGGTCAGTTCCCCGTGACGGTGACGCCTTGGTCACTACGGATGGCCCAGCGCAGCTTGGTGGGCGCTGACCGTGGATTGGAGCGGAGTTCCTCGGGCCCCGGTCGACGGACCGAGTCGCTCACCACCTCGTAGAGTCCCTGGCGTTGCCCCTCGAGGAAGGCGCGTTTGACGCGGCGATCCTCGCCGGAGTGGAAGGTCAGGATGGCCACCCGCCCGCCGGGCTTGAGGCATGAGGGCAACTGGCGCAGCAGCGCCTCGAGCACCCCGAACTCGTCGTTGACCTCGATCCGCAGGGCCTGGAAGACACGCCGGATGCGGCTGTCGCCCTCGGCCTTGTCGCGGGTCCAGCCTTTGCCTCGATAAATCTCGTGGAGCAGTCGGGCCAACTCGCGGGTCCGGGTGACGGGTTGCCTCCGCAGTGCCTCATGCATGGCCAGGGCCAGGGGTTCGGCCATCGGTTCATCGGCATTGTCCCGGAGGGCGCAGGCGAGCGCGACCGGAGTGGACCGTGCCAGCCAGTCCGCCGCAGACATCCCCTTGGACGGGTTCATGCGCAAGTCGAGGGGACCGTCGTCCTTGAAGGTGAATCCGCGGGCCGGATCGTCGAGTTGCATCGACGACACCCCCAGGTCGGCCAGGATGCCGTCCACGCCGTGGATGCCCAGTGCGGCCAATCCGGCGGACAGGCCGGCGAAGTTGCTTCGCACGGGGATGAATTGGGATTCGTTCCACCCGGCCTGCCGGAGCCGCTCCACGGTCTTGGGCAACTCGACCGGGTCGCAGTCGAAGCCGATCAGTCGGCCGTCGCTGCCAAGCCGGGCGAGGATCTCCCGGGCATGCCCGCCGTAGCCGAGAGTGCAGTCCACGACCGTCTGGCCTGGCCGGGGTTCGAGCGTCTCGAGGATCTCCGCCACCATGATGGATCGGTGCGAGCCGGCGGGTGTCTTGCCCGAGGCGATGATCTTGGCCACCTCGTCGGCGTAGTGTTCGGGGGCCTTCTCCTTGTACTTCTCGGCGAAGCGCCGTGGGTGGGTGCCCGAGTAGCGCACCCGGCGTCGATGGACGGGGTTCGCCTCGGGTGAGGAGGGCGGCACGGAGGCGGGATCGGAGTCGGGCAGCATGGGGGAGGGGACTGGGCTCGGGAACGCGCTACTTCTTGCCCCCGAGGATCAGGAGCACGACGTCGAGGATGAAGAGCAGCACGATGGTGATCTCCAGGGCCATCATCCAGCGATTGGAATGGTCGGACTTCAGCAATTCATGCAGCTCACCCACCGTCAGGAGTTTCTCTTCGACCCCCTTCTTCCAATCGGACAGATGGAAACGCCCGGCGGCCGTCTCGTAGATGCGGGCGAGGTGCCAGTCGCCGAGGAACTTGTTGATGTTCGACAATTCGTCGCTGAAGCGGGCCATGTCGATGCGGAGTTCGCGCAACCCGGTGATCAACGCCTTGCGGGTGCGCATCGGTGCCCCGGAGAGGTCTCGGTAGCTGCGCTCCAGCACCAGGTCGAGGTGCCGATCATAGGCCTCGAGTTCCGCCAATTGGAGGTTCGCCACCTCGATGGCGTACAGGCATTCCTCCCACTCGCTGGGGGCATCGACCAGCAGGGCGGCATCCCAATCGATGACCGCGAGGTCGTGCCGGTAGTAGCTGAGGTGGCGCGAGGTGGACTCGCCGACTTCCTGACTCGAGAGGCACTCCGGGTCGTTCTCCTGGTTGAGAAGGCCTGCGATCGGTTTCCGGTGGGCCTCCAGCCAGTCCTCGGAGCTGAACGGAGCGCCGTCCTCGACGGGCGGGCGCAGACAGAAGACGGTGTATGCCTCCTCCTCGGAAAGCCCCTCATTCGGTCGCAGGACCCACGGCCCCAGAGCCGTGCGGACCTTTTCGGCCAGTCCTCGGACTTCTTCATCGAGGCTGTTCTGGTGGAAGTGCAGATCGTGGTAGGCCACCAGTTCCGAGAGTCGATCCACCTCGAAAGGGACCCGTACGCGGATGCTGATCGCGCCGATCGGCAGGATCTTCACCTCGAAGTGGACGGGGACGGTTCCGTGCGGCCCCGTGCGCTCCTCCGGGGGCAGTCGCATCATCCGGGGGCGGTAGAAGACCAGGTGCTTCGGATTCCGTTTGGAGGCGTCCAGCCGGTATTCGGAGATGGGGTGTCCCATCAGGCTGGCCGGGAGGTCCCTCGACAGTTCGTACGCGATGTCGTAGGCGAACAAATACACCACCTCGCCGCGGAGGCGGTGCTTGGGTGAGGGAGTGTTGTTTTCCATGAAGGCAGGATAGCTCCATTCAACGCCCAGGGAAGGCGGTGCCGGGAAGGTGTTGGACCCGCGGCGGCCCAGGCTGCCGCCGTCGGCTCGGACACCGACCGTCCCAGAGCAGCCCGTCCCCGATCAGGCCCCGGCGCATTCCACGAGGTCGGCCGCGAACGCGCGGACGTCTTCCTCGCGGGTGTCCCAGGAGCACATCAGGCGGCAACCGCCTTCGCCGATGAAGTTGTAGAAAAGCCAACCCTTGTTCCACAGCGCCTGGATGACCGGCTTGGGGAGGTCGACGAACACGCTGTTGACCTGGCGCGGGAACAGCACCTTCACACCCGGGCAGGGAGCGATGAGGTCGTGGAGCAGGGAGGCCATCGCATTGGCATGGGCGGCGTGGCGCAGCCAGACGTCATCCCGGAGCATCCCGACCCACGGGGCCGACATGAAGCGCATCTTCGAGCAGAGTTGCCCGGCCTGTTTGGTGCGGTAGGCGAATTCGTCGGCCAGATCGAGGTTGAAGAACACCACGGTCTCACCCACATGGATGCCATTCTTCGTGCCGCCGAACGACAATACATCGACCCCAGCCTGCCAGGTGATCTCGCGGGGCGCGACCCCCAGGGCGGCCACGGCATTGGCGAAGCGCGCGCCGTCCATGTGGAAGCGGAGCCCGTGCTTCTTGGTCATCGCCCCGATGGCCCGGAGTTCCTGCGGGGTGTAGAGGGTCCCGACCTCGGTGGGCTCGGTGACCGTGACCACCTTGGGCTTCGGGTAGTGGATGTCGGTGCGTCTGTGGACCGCCTCCTCGATGCCGGCGGGCGTCAGCTTGCCGGCCTCCCCGGGCAGCAGCAGCAGCTTCGAGCCGTTGCTGAAGAACTCCGGTGCACCGCATTCGTCCTTCTCGACATGGGCCACCTCGTGGCAGAGCACGCTGTGGTAGCTCTGGCAGCAGGCCGAGAGCGCCAGCGAATTGGCGGCGGTGCCGTTGAAGACGAAGAAGACCTCGCAGGGGGTCTCGAAAAGGTCGCGAATCCGGTCCGTGGCGGCCTGCGTCCAACGATCATTGCCGTAGGCCGGCTCATGGTCCTGGTTGGCCTCGGCCAGAGCTGCCCAGGCTTCCGGAGTGATGCCCGCGTAGTTGTCGGAGGCGAAGTGCCGCCGGGGACCCTGGGCTTTCCCGGGGGCGATGTTGCGTGCGGTCGGTTGTGAACTCATGCGCGGGGATATCAGACTCCGATCGCCTTCCGACTGCAATCCATCGCCGTGTCATCGTTCCAGCCGATCAGGGACGTACGGCGGCCCATGTTCAGGGCCCGGCATCGCCCAAAACGAAAACCGCCGAAGGATCCGGCGATCCGTTCGGCGGTGGGTTCGGTTTCCGACCCGGCAGGGCAGACCCTGGGTCAGGCGCGCGGGGCCAGCTTCTTCTCGACCGGGCTCTTGGCCAGGACGGTGTAGGCGGGCAGACCGTTCTTCTGCGGAACAACCACCTGGCCCTCGATCAGCGGCGCAGCGTATTCCACGAACTTTTCGTTCGGCATGAAACCGTCCTCGCTGATCCACTCGCGCGGGATGAAGTGCTCGACGTTCGCGATGTTCTCCAGCGGCTCGAGCTGGATCTCCCAGCGGTAGGGATTGGAGGAGAGGCGGACGATCTTGGGCATCAGACCCGACTGGCCCGAGACGGCGGCCCGGACGGCGGCGGCACCGCAGGCGAAGGCTTCGTCGGCATCGGTGAGGCTGGCGTAGTGGGCCGCGGCACGCTGGGCATAGCCCAGTTTCACGGTGCGAGTCTTCAGGTTGAGCTTGCCCTGGACGAGGGTCGCCAGCGCGTCGGCGGCCCCGGAGAGCACCGGGTGGCCGAAGGCGTCGAGGCGGGTCTTGTCGGCGCCGATTTCTTCGCCGGCCTCGTTCTTCACGCCCTCACCACACACGACGATGCAGTACTTGTGCTCGGCGACGACCTCCTTCACGCGGTTCAGGAAGGCGGCCTCGTTCAGCGGGATCT
Organism: uncultured Akkermansia sp.; assembly: GCA_964386625.1. Classification (GTDB taxonomy): domain Bacteria; phylum Verrucomicrobiota; class Verrucomicrobiia; order Limisphaerales; family UBA9464; genus SXXZ01. The sequence goes on from CAYLTF010000004.1 coordinate 52,818, forward strand.
CCGGCAGCACGATGATGTGCGGCGGGTTGGCCGGATTGCCTTGCTTGGCCAGCACGGTGCCGGCGGCGATCCAGCCGGCGGCGCGGCCCATCACCTCGACAATGCAGCAGGAGCCGTCGTCGGTGGCCATGGAGCCGACATCGAAACCGATCTCCATGACGGTGGCCGAGTTGTACTTGATCACCGAGCCGTAACCCGGGCAGTGGTCGGTCGCCGGGAGGTCGTTGTCGATGGTCTTGGGCACGCCCATCACGCGCATGTCGTAGCCGCGCTTCACGGCCTCGAGGTGGATCTTGTGGGCGGTGTCCTGGGAATCGTTGCCGCCGGCGTAGAAAAAGTAGCGGATGTTGTGGGCCGAGAAGACCTCGAACAGGCGGTCCATGTCCTTGGCGGCCTTCTCCGGCTTCTTCTTGAAATCGATCTTGTAGCGGCAGGTGCCAAGGGCGGCGGCGGGCGTGTTGCGCAGGCCCTCGATGGCCTTCGACCGCTCGTCGTTGATGTCGATCAACTCCTCGTTGAGGATGCCCAGGATGCCGTTCTGGCCGCCGTAGATCTCCTCGATGCACTCGTGATGGCCGGCCTCGGTGATCACCCCGGCGACGGAGGCGTTGATGACGCAGGTGGGGCCGCCGGACTGGGCGACGAGAAGGTTTCCAATGAGTTCAGCCATACGATTTCTTTCGAGGAGACTGCCGCCTGAAAAACCTCCCAGCAAGCCGCAATCGCGGTTTCGTGGGGCGTCATTCTCCGTATTTGGGCGGTTTCAGGTGTTCTCCCCGGCGTTGAAAAGCACCGGGAAGACCTATTTTCGGAACTCCCGCTCCCGGATCAGGACGAAGAGGATCGGGGTCACGATCAGGATGTGGATCAGGCTGCTGACCATGCCGCCGATCACGGGTGTGGCCAGCGGTTTCATCACCTCGGCCCCGGTCCGGTGACTCCAGAAGATGGGCAGCAGGGAGGCCACGATGGTGGCCACCGTCATCACCTTGGGCCGAAGCCTCAGTCGCGCTCCGTCCTTCACCGCCTGGATCAGGTCGGCGTGGGTGAAACGGTCGCCCAAGGCGGCCCGGCGGGCGGCGAGCGTTTCCTCGAGATAGACCACCATGACCACACCGGTCTGGATGGCCGTGCCGAAGAGCGCGATGTACCCGACCCAGACCGCCACGCTGAAGTGCCACCCCAGCGCCCATTGCAGGAAGACTCCGCCAGACAAGGCGAAGGGCACCGCCAGCAGCACGTGGGCCGCCTCGACGGCGGAACGGTACACGAGGTAGAGCAGCACGAAGATGATGGCCAGGACGGTCGGGACGATCTGGCGCAGTGTGCGGGCCGCCCGGAGCTGGTTCTCGAATTCTCCCGAGTATTCGAGGGTCATGCCCTTCGAGAGGGTCGGCACGATCTCGCGATCCATCCGTTCCCGGACTTCGGTGACGAACGAGCCCAGATCGCGATCCTGGACGTTGGCCTGGACGAACACCCTCAGTCGCCCGTTCTCGCTGGCGATCTCGCCGGGGCCGTCGGTGCGGTGGATTCGGGCCAGCAACGAGAGGGGCACCGGGTTGCCATTGGCGGTCGGCACCAACAGGTCGCCCAGGCGCTCGATGTCGTCGCGCTCGGAGGCCTGCAGTCGCACCTGGATCGGCAGGCGGGCCCGCCCCTCGATGGCGGTGCCCACGACTGTGCCTCCGATGCCCGACTCGACCAGGTCGAGCACCTCCCGTGCATTGAGCCCATGGCGGGCGGCCTGCGCGCGATCGACCTCGATCTCCACGTAGGGTTTGCCCTGCACCCGGCTGGCCGCGACGCCCACCGCTCCGGGCACCGTGCGGACCACCCGCTCCACCTCGAAGGCCTTGCGCTGCAGATCCTCCAGCGAGTCCCCGAACACCTTGATGCCCAGTTGGGCGCGGATGCCCGTGCTGAGCATCAGGATGCGGTTCTCGATCGGTTGAAGGAACCCGGGCACGTAGCCCGGGACTTCCCCGAGCTTGCGGCTCAATTCCGCGACGAGGTCCCGTGGCGTGACGCCGGGCCGCCATTCCGGATTGCGGATCACCGTGGGCATGGGAAGGAATCCCCACCACAGGCGGTTGGTGGAGATCCACTCGGGCTTCAGGGTGATGGTCGTCTCGATCATCTCGACCGGGGCGGGGTCGGTGGCCGTCTCGAATCGTCCGAGTTTGCCCGCGACCGTCTGGACCTCGGGCAGCGATCGCATCACCCGGTCCTGCCAGCTCATGATTTCCTTCACCTGGGTGAGCGCTGTGCCCGGCAAGAGCACCGGCATGAACAGCAAACTGCCTTCATTCAGGGGCGGCATGAACTCGCTGCCCATGCCCCGGCCCAGGCGTGCCACCGAGTCCCAGCCTGCCGATTCGAGCCGGCCCACCCAAGGCCGAGGCAGGCCGAACGCGAGGATGAGGGCCAGCCCTAGGATCAGTCCTGCCCCGGTGAGGACGGTCTTGCGCCAGACCAAGGCCAGCGACAGGAGCGGGTCGTAGATCCGCAGCAACCATCGCATCAGGAGATGGTCGGACTCGCGGTGGAATGGCCCGCGCACCAGGAACGAGCACAGCACCGGCACGAGGGTCATCGCCAGGAAGGTCGATCCGACCATGGCGAAGGTCTTGGTGAAGGCCAACGGGTGGAAGAGCTTGCCCTCCTGGCCGGTCAGCGCGAACACCGGCACGAAGGCCAGGATGATGATGGCCATGGCGAAGAAGACCGGCCGGCCGACTTGCCGTGACGCCTCGCGGGTGACCTGGAGCGTCTCCGCCAGCGACAGGCGTTGCCCGAGTCCCGCGCGCTTCTTCGCTTCTTCGGCCTCCTCGGCGTGCCGGATGACGTTCTCGGTCATCACGATGGCGGCATCGACGAGCACGCCGATGGCGATGGCGATGCCGGTCAGCGACATGATGTTCGAGGAGATGCCGAACTGCTGCATCAGCAGGAAGGCCGTCAGGATCGACAGCGGCAGCGGCAGGGTGACGATGAGAATGCTCCGGAAATGCCAGAGGAACAGGATGTGGGCGAGGGTCACGAGGATCACCTCTTCCCACAGCGCATGACGCAGCGTGTCGAGGGTGCGGTCGATGAGATCGCTCCGGTCATAGAAGGGCTTGAGGGTCACCCCGGCCGGCAGGCTCGGCTCGATTTGCGCGATGCGCTCCTTGACCCGCCGGATCACCTCCCGCGCGTTCTCGCCGGTCCGCATGACCACGACCCCACCCACGCGCTCCTGCCCGTCGACATCGAGAGTTCCCCGCCGGAAATCCCCGCCCAACCGCACCTCGGCCACCTCGCGGAGCAGGATGGGCACGCCGTTGGTCTCCGACAGCACCACTTGTTCCAGATCGGCCGGTTCCCGGATCAGGCCGACGCCGCGCACCACGTATTCGCGGCCGTTCTCCTCGATGACTTTGCCACCCACGTTGAGATTGGCCCCGCCCACGGCCTCGAGCACCCGGCCCAGCGTGAGTCCCACGGACCGCAGCCGGGCCGACGAGACCTCGATCTGGTACTGCCGCACAAACCCTCCGATCGAGGCGACCTCGGCGACGCCGGGGATCGCCTGGAGCGGGTACCGGATGAGCCAATCCTGGATGCTCCGCAGGCGGCCAAGGTCGTATCCGCCGCCGGGGGCGCGGGTCGGATCCACCTCCAGGGAGTATTGGTACACCCAACCGAGTCCGGAGGCGTCGGGTCCCAACTGGGGCACCACCCCGGTCGGCAGGCTGGCCCCGATCTGGTTGAGTCGCTCGAGCACCCGTGTGCGGGCGAAGTAGTTGTCGATGGCGTCTTCGAACAGCACGGTGATCAGCGAGAATCCGGTCATGCTGGTCGCCCGCACACTCTTCACCCCGGCCAGTCCCTGCAGGTTGGCTGACAGCGGGTAGGTGATCTGGTCCTCCACCTCCTGGGCCCCACGCCCCGGCCAATCGGCGAAGACCGTGACCTGGTTCTCGCTCAGGTCGGGGATGGCGTCGACGGGCGTGCGGTAGACCGCCCGAATGCCCAGGGCGACGAGCAACAGCGTGCCGCAGAGCACCAGGAACCGCTGGCGCAAGGAGGTCTCGATGAGTCGATCGATCATGGCTTCTCCTTCAGCTCAAGGCCGCAGTCCAGCATCTCGGCTCCGAAGAACGGGTTCCGCACCGCCGTGCGGGTCTGAAGCCATTGTGCCCGTTTGGGGGCCGACGGGATGGCCCGATCGACCATCGGGCATTCGAAGATCCGCACTCCAGGACTCCACCCCTGTCGGTGGGCCCAGCGGGCCAGTTCGACGCTGGTCCGCGATTGTTCCAGGAACCATTTCCGCGCCTCGGCCAAGGTGCCCGGGGTGGGAATGGGGGCCTCGATGGTCGCGGCCAGCGCTTTGCGCAAGGCCTCCGGGCTCGTGTTCCCGGAGTCGGCCAGCCAACGGCCCAGGGTCTCCCTCCGGGCGGGCAGGGTCTTCAAGGCGTCTTGGAATGCATCGATGCGATCGGAAGAAAGCGCCTCGGCGAGTTCTGTCGACACCCGCAAAAACTCGGACACCGCGGTCGGGACTTCTCCGGTGCCCATCGACGCCATCGGGGGTGTGTGGGCCGACGAATCGCCGTCGTGCCCGCTCTGCAGTTGTGATTGGGCGTCGAGGAGGAACGCGGCCTGCGTCACCACCCGATCGCCGGCGTCCAGCCCCTCGAGCACCTCGGCGCGTTGGTCTCCGATGCGACCCACTCGGACCTTCCGCGCCTCGAAGGCCCCGCCCCCGTGACTGAGGTAGACCCACGATTGGCGTCCATTCCACAGCACGGCGCTGCGTGGCAGCGACAGTCCTGAGGCGGTCGATTCGATCTCGGCCATGACGGTGACCCGGTGGAGCAGGCGTCGCCGGGGGCCGTCGTCCGTTTCAACCACGGGGTTCGGGACCTCGATGCGCACCCGCGAGCTTCGGGTCATCGGGTCGAAATTGGGGTCGATGAAGGTCACGCGACCGGTGACCACTCCGCCGTTCCAGGACGGGGTGGTGATCTGGGCCGGCTGGCCGACCCGGAGCCAGGCCCGGTCCGATTCATAGGCGTTGAGCTGCACCCACATGGTGGAGAAATCGGCGGTCTCGAAGAGTCGTTCGCCCTCCGCGACGTATTGCCCCTCATAGACCTGCTTGCCCACGACCGTGCCGTCGGAGGGCACCCGGAGTTCGCTGGTGATGCTGCTCGCGGGTTTGTCCTTGAGGGCGTCGATCTGGCTGGGGCTCAGCCCCATCTGGATCAGCCGTTGTCGGGCCGCGGCGAGGATCGGAGCCATGTCTGGCGTCGCGGCCTGCCCCTCGGAGGCGGTCTGCCGCGTGAGGGCCACGTACTCGCGTTCGGCCGTGAGCAGGGCGGGGGAGTAGATCGTCAGCAGCGGGTCGCCAGCCCGGATCTCCTGGCCGAGCGCGTTGACCGCGAGGTGCTCGACCCTTCCGGCCACGGTGGCCGAGATCACCCGGTGCCGGGTGTCATTGTCGTCGAGGGTGCCCGAGAGTCGCAGGCGACGTCCGATCGGTCCGTTCACGACCTCGCTGGTCTCGAGGTGGATCGTTTGGATCGCGTTGGTGCCCAGCACCACGGTCGACCCGTTGGTGTCCATGCCGGCCTCGCCCTCGTAGACCGGGGTCAATTCCATCCCGCAGATCGTGCATCGGCCCGGTTTTTCGGACCGGATCCACGGGTGCATCGGCGATTGGTAGAACCGGATCTTGCGCGCACCGGGTGCGGCCGTGTCTCCGGCAGGGGCGGTGTCCGCCCGTTGCATGGGTTTGATCTTCGACCAGAGGGCGAGGGATCCGATGCCGACCATCAGGCCGGCGAGGAACACGGCGAGCAGAGAGATGCTTCGGGGATTCATGAGCGTTCGAAGTCAGGGAGTGGCACGCAGGGTGGCAGAGGGAGCAGGGGTGGGAGGCGGCTTGGGCAGGTCGCTCCATCCGCAGGTCAGCAACAGTTCAGCGATGCCCGACCACTGATCGGTCACCGCCGTGGCCCGAGCGGATTCGGCATCCAGCCACTGCCGGCGCAGTTCCAACGCGTCGCGCAGGTCCCCGGAACCCGCGCTCAAGGCGGCGGTGGCGGCATCGAGGGCGGTGCGAATCCGGGGCAGCAGGGTTTCCTCCGCCAGCTCGATCCGCATCCGGGCGCTTTCGATGCGGGTGACCCAGTGGTGGATCTCCATGGCGACTTCGGCCTCCAGGTCGGCCACTTCGCGGGTCGCCGCCTCGTATCGAAGGCGGTCCCGGGAGAGGTCCTGGCGGTATCGGTCTCCATTGAACCAGGGCAGCGACAACGACAGCGTCGCGGCACCGTTGCGCAGGCCGGCATCGCCCGAGTACTGGCGCGAGTCGAGCCCCAGCGAGAGATTGGGACGGCGTGAGAGTCGCGTGGCCTCGATGCGGGCGGCGGCCTCGTCGCTCTGCAGCCGCGCCACCCGCAATCGGGGCTCTGCCGCCAGGGCCTGTCGCGTCCATTCGGGCCGGTAGGCGATCGGCTCGGCCTTGGGCGGGAGTTCCCACCGAGCGACCGGGTCGGTGATGGGGCGTCCCAAGACCCGATTGATCCGGGCCGCGGCATCCCGCGCTTCGATGCGTTGGAGATCCAGCCCGGTTTGGGCCTCGGACAGTTCGTTGCGCAGGCGCAGCAGCGGTGCCGCGCCGATGCCTCCGGAGGCCTGCCGGGCCTCCTGGGTGGCGAGGATCCGCTCGAGCCAGGCGCGGTCGGCCTCGGCGAGCTCGAGGGCCCGATGGATCAGCGCGAGCTGGAGCAGGCGTTCCAGAAGGTCCCGCTGGAGGGTCAGCAGACGGGATTCGGCCGTTTCTCGGGTGGTCTTGGCTTCGGCATTGGCCACGGCCCGCGCGGCGGATTCCTTGCCGAAGACCGGCAGGGGTTGGCTGAGACCCAGGGCGATGTCGCCCTCTTCCGAGGCCATCGGCCCGCGTGCAGTGTAACCAATCCCGCCGGCTCGCAAGGTGGGGTCGGCCCAGCGGCGGGTGCTCTCCGCCTGCGCTTGGGCGGCTCTGGATCGGAGGTCCAAGGCCTGGAGGCCCGGGTGGCGGTCGCGGAGTGAGGTGGCCAATCGGCGGGCAGCCTCGGGGGTCACGACTTCGGCGCGGGCGACCGGAGAGGCGAAGACCACCACCGTGGCGGCGGCGACAGCGATCATTGCCACGGCTCGGGGTGCGCCGGGATTCCGGAGCCACCCGGACTCACGGTGGATCCGGAGTCGCGGCCTGCGACTGGGGCGAATAGGATTCATGGACGGCGAAGATTTCAGGACACGGACACAGACACGGACGTGGACATGGACTCAGGAATGACTCGGGAACGCCCCACGGGTGGGGCCTTGCGGTGGGCCGGCGGCGAACCCCGGCTGCCAGATCCGGGGTTCAGCCCGGTTCCGTGGATTCGATGGGTGACTCTTTGAGCGGTCGGAGGACCTTCGATCGTGGTGGGAAACCCGCGATCGGCGAGGGATCCGCAAGGACCGGTGCCGACATGGACCGGTCTGCAGCCGCCGCATCGAGACGACGTTCGTTGAACGGAATCGAAGCGGGTCGCTACGGGGGGCTAGAGGGTGAGCCCATGATGGCTCGTGACCCGCCCCAGACCTTGCTCAGCCCAGCGGGGGTGGTGCCAGACTCCGCAACCCCGAACCGAGGATGACCGAGGGTTCGAACCCGGCATCGCATCGCGGCAGCGATCGGTCCGACCAGCGGGTTTCGGCTTCGATGATCAACGGAAGGCAGGAAACCGATCCGAGAGAGCCTGCCGTGGTCGTGGGATCCTGAGGAAATGGGAAGGCGACCGGAACCAGCGTCGGCGCATCCAAATTCAGCCCGACGGCGATGACAGCCTGGGGAGCGCAGGGACTCGCTTGAGCCCCGCTGGCCCCCGAGGAGTGCGAAGGTGCCGTATGAGCGTTGGACGCCGTGCTGGCCACCGTCGATGCCTGGGTCGAGCCCATGGGCTTGGAAGGACTGCCGCGGCGATGTGAACAGCAACCGTGGGAGGGCCGACTGGCGGTGAGCAGGCCATCCTGGGACCGACGATCGGTCGATAGATCGGCCGATATCCACTGGTCCATCAGCCCATGGCAATGAGCCACGCAAACCGCCTGCGACGCGCACCACACCCACAGCATCACCGCCGCGATCACGCGGAATGGAGCTGAAATGCTGTGGTGTCGGCCAACCATGAATTCATCCAGCTATCGTCCCGAGCCTCCGTCCCGTCAAGCCCGTCGAGCATCCTGGGTCAGTTCGCCTTCCAACCAAGCTTCGCAAAAGCCGGCATGGCGTAGAGGGTGTGAAATCACGGGCTCAGCCCGACTGAAGGACACCAAAGATTAAGCCCGGTGAAGTAATCGCGGTAGTATCCTCGGTCGCGTGCGAGAAGTCGATCAGCCAACTGATGAGCATGTGCCGCGATAAAAAAATCCGGCGCCACTCGGCCTCTTTTTCCGCCCCGTTGGAGATAGCGGCGATACATTTCTCCTGCGAGGACGGCCACCGATTGGGTGCTGGGCAAAAACTGCAGGTTCCAGTCCCCAAGAAATTGATCGACTTGACCGGAGGGAAGCACTGGGACGAGCTCTGTTAACGCTATTCCACAAATGATCAAGGTGCCCTCTGCTGCAGCCCGCTGAAGTGCCGCCATGGAGACTGAAGCGTGCCGTGGATCATCCAACAAGACGTCCAAAAGCACCGAAGTATCAACGGCTGTCACCATCGCGAGTGAGCTTCAGATATTCATCTCCGCTCTTCCCCATCGGCAGAGTGCCGCGACCGCGCCATTTCTCGAACGGATCCAATGGCGACCTTTTCCAAGCCACAAGACGCCCTCCCTCGGTCTGGACTTCCAAAGTTTGGCCTGCCCGGATGCCAAGGCTCTCAAGGACCCCCTCGGGCAGAGCAATGAATCCTTCGGGTGTCACCGTAGCAGTCATGGAGTTACGGTAGCCGGACCGATGTACGGCACAAAATCAAATCCACGCTTTCCGTTGCTCGTTGTTTGCGGCGGCAGGGCCGGTATCCGGTGGGATCGCCTTATTGAGACTCGCGTAATAGGGTGACATATTGTGTCGTCGGTGTAAGCTCCGTGCATGGCGCTGACGCG
>CAYLTF010000005.1:0-61592 GCA_964386625.1 uncultured Akkermansia sp.
TTCCAGTGCTCACTCCGGACCGATCCCGCTCTCTTCCAGCCTCCGACGGATCCTGACTTTCCGAAACCGGGCGGCACGGCTTGACCTGGGAACGGTTTTCCCCGAAACCGGGCGCGGTGAGGAACATCGTCTACTTCGATCTCGAGACCCAGAAATCCGCCGATGAGGTGGGAGGTTGGTCGAACATCCGGGATATGAAGATGAGCCTCGGGGTGACCTATTCCACGGCGCGTGGGGGCTATGAGATCTATGGCGAGGACCGGGTCGACGAGCTGATCCGGGAATTGCAGCGGGCCGATCTGGTGGTGGGCTTCAACAACCTGCGCTTCGATTACGAGGTGCTCCACGGCTACACGGTCTTCGATCTCACCCAGTTGCCGACCCTCGACATGCTGGTGGCCCTGGTGGAGACGCTGAAGCACCGGCTTTCCCTGGATTCCATCGCCGAGGCGACGTTCGGTCTGGGGAAGACGAGCGAAGGGCTTCAAGCCATCGAGTGGTATCGGCAGGGGAAGATGATGGAGATCGCGGAGTACTGCTGCTTCGATGTGAAGATCACCAAGATGGTGCATGAGTTCGGGTTGGCGCACCGGCAGTTGTTCTACAAGAACCGCTTCGGCGCGAAGCTGAGCGTGGCGGCGCCTTGGTGACCCATTCCTGTCCGTCATGCCGAAGAGGCCACCCGCCGAAGGTCGGGTGGATCGACGGAGGGAGGCTGATCGCTTCCGGGTTCTTGCCCGGCGCGGACTTTGGGGGACGCGACCTCAACGGGCCGGTTGGGTCTCGTAGAATGCCTGGAATTCTTCCCGATCCAGTTCTCGGTCACCGTTCCTGTCCCAATCCCGCAATTCGGCCGTGGGGCCGAGCCAGAGACGCAGTTCCACCAGGTTGAGTTTGCCGTCTCGATTGAGGTCCCGTCGCTTGAGCATGGCGGCCGCCGCATCGGTGGTGCCCGCGGACGCCTTCTCGGGAGCGGAGCCGGGAAGGCCGGAGGCCGGCAAACTCGGGGCCGCAGGTGGCGAGGTTGGCTTGGGCAGAGTCAGTGCCGGTGTGCCCTGGGAACTCGGGGAACTCGGTTGCTGGGGCGACACCGGGCGGGCTGGTGCCGGGATCGAGGGTGCGGCCACAGCGGCCGGGACCCCCGATGTCGGTGCGGCAGTAGCCGTCGAGGATGGGGACGGTGGCATGGGGACGGTCGTCCCAGCGTCCGCTCCGGTCGACGGGGGCAATGCTGGAGCCGGCGTGGAGGCGGAGGGAAGGGCTGAGGCGGGAGAAGGACTGCCTTCGGTTGGGCGGCCGGACCCCGCCCGTTCCAGCAAGGCCGTGGCGAGGCGGGTGAACACGCTGTCCGGATGGCGGATGACCAAGCGACGGAGGTTCAAGGAGAACGCGTCGGGCTGGTTCAACCCGACCGGGTCGTAGCACATGGCCCGGAGGAACCACTGCTCATCGGTGAGTGTATCGCCTTCGGTCCAGCGCAGGACGCTGGCGTAGTCGCCCGAAAAGAAGGCGAACACCGTGCGCTCGGTCGCCGGCAACGAAGCGAGCTTCATGCGGATGTCGTCGGCGTCGAGCGTGTCAGGGCTCCATCGGTTGGCCGGGATGGACAGCAGTGCCGACTTCTCCACCGCATACAGCGGGGTCGCCCGGGCGAACTGGGTATCGGCACCCACCCACAGGTAACGGTCGTCGGCCGTCAGGGCGGTGACCGGAAACGCGAAGGGGAATCCCCCCACCCATTTTTGGCTTCCCGGATGGAAGAGGAGGATCCGGGAGCGCATCGGGAACGCGGGGTCGGCCGTGGCCACCCACAGGAATCCGCGATCCATGGCCAAGGCCCGCACACCTCCGGGGATCCGGCTCAGCGGCGTGACCGCATCGACCGGTTGGCCGGACTCGCGTGCTGCTCTTGCCAGGCGCGCCCGGAGTTTCATGCGCTCGCGGATGCCGTCGGCCACCCGCTCGCGCGCCGCCTCGATGGCGGCCGCGGTGGGTTGCATGCCTGGCGCGATGGCGATCCCGAGCCCCCCGGGGACGGTGACGAGGCCGACACGCTCCCGCAGTCGCGCGGTGCCGTTCGCGGCATGGATGAATCCGAGTCCGGCGTCGCACCCGATCCAGAATCCGCCTTCCGCGTCCGGGCATACCGCGAAGATCCGGATGGGGTCCAGTTCCGGGGACCGGGGGCGCAGGGCGGTGGGGAGAGTGCTCCAGCGCTGGGCTTCGGCATGGCGGATGGCCACGCGCCGGTCGGTTGCCGCCATCAGCCATTCGCCCGAGCCCGAGAGGAAGCCCCACGCGGAGGTGTCACGGGTGTCCGGCGTGGGAGGGTTGGCGTCGAATCGGATGAAAGCCTTCTCATCCGGTGACAGTCGGAACAGCGCTCCGGAGTCGCCCAGGGCGAAGAACCCGCGGCTCGTCTCGGCCACGGCCGGGGGTTGGGGTCCGGGGATTCCCTGGGCCGAGCCGAAGGGATCCACGGCGAAGGAGGCCGCGTCCATGCGTGCCAGCCCGCCATCGATCCTCAGCCAGAGGCGCTTGCCCTGGGCCTGCAGGCCGTGCACGGCGTGGACCTCCAGGATTCCCGTGGCCGGATCGATGCGGTTGTCACCCGGGAGGAAGGTCCACAGCCGGCCGGCCGTCGGCGGCAGGTTGGTGTCGTTGAAGGGGTGCGCCGACATCCACAGGCGCTCGCCGGTCGAGGCGAGGGCATGGATGTAGCCCATGGGCTTGGTGTCGGGAAACGCGACCGGAACGACGCGGACCTGCGGTACCGAGGGTATCCAGTCCAGGGGGCGCAGGACGAAGACGTCTTTGGGGATCCTGCCGGCCGGTGTCGGCGCCGCCGCGAGGTCTAGGAGTCCGACCACCAGGAGCAATAGGAGTGCGATCGCGGGCATGTCAACGGGTGGGGGACGGGAGGGCGGGCATGACGGGCGAAGCGGGCCGGCTCCGGGCGTGGTCTCCGAGGATCGAAGCGGCGGCGATCGCCGCGGTCTCCGCCCGGAGGATGAGAGGGCCCAGCGACACGGGGCGGGCACCGGAGTCGCGGAAGCGTTCGAGTTCATCGGGGGTGAAATCCCCCTCGGGCCCGATCGCGATGGCCAACCGTTTGTCGGGCGATCCGTCCGGCGCGAGTCGCTGCAGCGCCCGCCCCAAAAAAGGGGCGCCGGCCTCGAGCGAGGCGACGAACGATGGGGTTTCGCCACCGGGACCCGGTTGCAGGAACGGTTGACGGAGAGCCTCGTCGACTCCAAGCGGGCCGATCAGTTCCGGGAGCCACGGGTTGCGGGATTGCTTCGAGGCCTCGATGAGGGTCTGGGTCCACGCGGCGCGTTTGCGTTCGACCTCCGGAGCAGGAACCCGGGCAACGCACCGCTCGGTGTCCAGAAGCACCACCTTCTCGATCCCCAGTTCCACGGATTTCTCCAGGACGACCTCCATGGCCTTTCCCTTGAGCAGGGCCTGCATCAGCACCACCCCGGGCTCGGAGCGAGGGATCGTGGCGCGACGGCGGACCTGCACCTCCACCGATTTGCGGGAGGCGCAAAGGATTTCCGCCTCGATCAGCCCCCCTTGGCCATCCAGGACCTCCACCGGGTCACCGGGACCCAGGCGGAGGACCTGCGAGGCGTGTCGGGCATCCGACTCGCTCAGGGCGAACACCGATGCCGAGCACCGATCCGGGGGAGCGAAGAAGCGGTGCATGGAGGAGTACGGCGGAGCCTATTTGAAGAAGTCGCGGGCCTTTTCGAAGAAGCCCTTCGACTGGGGATTGACGTTCTCGTCGCACAGGGCGGCGAATTCCTCGAGCTTGGCCCGTTGTGCGGCATTGAGCCGCTGCGGAATCTCGACACGGACCGTGACCAGCAGATCTCCCTGACCGCCGCCCTGGAGGTCTTTCACGCCCCGGGCCTTGAGTCGGAAGGTGCTGCCGGACTGTGTCCCCGATGGGATGGCGATCCGTGCCTTGCCGGTGAGCGTCGGCACATCGATCTCTCCGCCGAGCGCGGCCTGCACGAAGCGGATCGGCACCTCGCACGTGAGATCGCGACCGTCCCGCCCGAAGATCTCGTGTTCGAGCACGTGGATCATCACATGCAGGTCGCCATTCGGCGCCCCGCGGACTCCGGCGGCACCGTTGCCGGAGGAGCGCAGGCGGACCCCCGTGTCGACCCCGGCCGGGATGCGGATGCGCACCGAGGTCTTCTGGTTGACCCGCCCCTCGCCGTTGCAGGCGCGGCAGGGGCGTTCGATCACCTTGCCCGCTCCCGAGCAGCGGGGGCAGGTCTGACGCATCATGATGATGCCCGCATTGCGGGTGACCTGGCCGCGTCCGCCGCAGGTCTGGCAGGTGACCGTCTTCGATCCCTTTTCCGCGCCGCTGCCGCTGCAGGGTTCGCAGCGCATCGGCTTGGTGAAGCTCAGCTCCTTCTCGGTGCCGTTGACCGCCTCCTCGAGGGTGATCTCGAGGTCGTAGCGCAGGTTCTCCCCCTGGGAGGGACCGTCGTCGTCACCGCCACCGCCGCCGAAGAACTGCTCGAAGATGCTCCCGCCACCGCCACCGCCGCCGAACACTTCGCGGAAGATGTCGGCGGGATCGTGGAAGCCCCCACCGCCACCGCGTGCTCCTCCGGCCCCGGCACGCATGCGAGGGTCGAATGCCGCATGGCCGTACTGGTCGTAGGCCGCGCGCTTCTGGGGGTCGTTGAGAGCCTCGTAGGCCTCGCCGAGTTCCTTGAATTTCTCCTCGGCCTCCTTGTTCCCGGGATTCTTGTCCGGGTGGTATTGGACGGCCAGTTTCCGGTAGGCCTTCTTCATCTCCTCCGGGGTGGCGTTGCGGCCCACGCCCAGCACTTCGTAGTAATCCCGCTTGTTCGAGGCAGCCATGGTTCAGGGTTGGCTCGGGGTGTTTCCGGTCGTGGAACCCGGCTTGCGGGCGACGACCACGGCGGCGGGTCGCAGCAACCGGTCCTTCATGCGATAGCCCTTGCGGTTCTGGGAGAGCACGTGCCCGTCGGCGACTTCGCTGGTCTCTTGTTGGGAGAGCGCTTCGTGCAGCGCGGGGTCGAAGGGTTTGCCCAGCGCGTCGATCTCCTCCACGCCGTAGTCGGCGACGGTGTTGCGCAGTTGACCTTGGATCATGGCCACTCCGGCCTTGAGGGACTCGAGGTTGGTGTTGGGCTGGGCCGCGGCCTGCATGGCCATCTCGAAGGTGTCGAGCACGGGGAGAAGCCGGCCCAGGACCGACTCGGTGGTGGCTCGTCGGACCTCGTCGCGTTCACGGGCCGCCCGTTTCTTGAAATTCTCGAAGTCGGCGTACAGCCGCACGTAGCGTTCCTGGACCTCGGCCAGTTGGGCCATCAGGGGATCCGGCCCCGAGGACGCCTCGGGTGCGGGGCCGTGGGCGCTGGCGGTCTCGCCTTGAGGGATGGGGTTTTCAGCAGTCGGAGTCTCACTCATGGTTGAAATGGTCTCGAATCAGGTCGGTGATGTTAGGAGTCGATGCGCTTCCGGGCAATAGCCACAGGCTCCGTCGGGAGGTTTTCAACGCTCCATGCGGGCATGTCGCCTTGGGGGCGGGATTCGATCGTTGGGCTCGAGAATCAGAGGAGGCCCGCCGTCTCCGGGAATCCGCAGATCAGGTTGAGGCTCTGCACGGCCTGACCGGACGCTCCCTTGAGGATGTTGTCTTCGGCGCTCATGACGATGAGGCGGCCGGTCCTCGGGTCGAGTCGCCAGGCGATTTCCACCACATTCGTTCCCACCACGTTCTTGGTGTCGGGCAGTGCCTTGCCTTCCAGCAGGCGCACGAACGGGGCGTTCGCATAGGCCTTGGAGTAGGAGGCGGCGATGCGGGCACCGAGCGCGTTCACCTCCTCGGCGCTGGTGATCGGCTGGGTGGGGGCCAGGTACAGGGTCGTCAGGATGCCACGGTTGACGGGGATCAGGTGCGGCGTGAATTGGATGACCACCGGGCTTCCGGCCGCCGCCGAGAGCTGCTCCTCGATCTCCGAGAGGTGTCGGTGCTTCGGCACCCCATAGGGCCGGACGCTTTCATTGCATTCGCAGAAGAGGTAGTCGACCTCGGCCTTGCGGCCCGCTCCGCTGACGCCGCTCATGGAGTCGGCGATGATGCCGGTGGGGCGGATCAGGCCGTCGCGCAGGAGGGGCAAGGTCGGCAGGAGGATGCTTGTGGGATAACATCCCGGCGAAGCCACCAGTCGGGCTCCGCGGATCGCCTCGCCATGGACCTCGGGCAATCCATACACCGACTGCGCCAACAATTCCGGTGCGGGATGATCGTGCGCGTAGAATTCCTTGTAGACCGCGGCACTCTTCAGGCGGAAGTCCGCGCTCAGGTCGATGACCCGGCAGCCGCTGCGGAGCAGGGGGATCGCGAACTCGGCGGCCACTCCATGGGGCAGGGCCAGGAAGACGATTTCGGCTTCCCGAGCCAGGGAGGCGGTGTCCGGGTCGCTGAATTTGAGCGATCGCGCCACCGGATGCATGGCGAATCTGGGGAAGACCTGCGCGATGGTCTGACCCGCGCTCTGGCGCGAGGTGACCGCCACCAGTTCGACCTGGGGATGGCGGAGGAGCAGACGCACCAGTTCTTCACCGGAATAACCGGAGGCTCCGACAATGGCGACGCGGACGGGCTTGGGATTCGGATTCATGGACAATGCGACCTGCACAGGATTCTACAGGGGGTTGAGCTTCGGGACAAAAGACAAAACCCCGCCGAATCGATATCGGCGGGGTGTCTGTGGGTTGCGATGGGATCGCCGGGGGGATCGCCTCTGTTCGGGTCCCGAAAGGCCCGGACGTTCGCGATCGGCACCGATCAGCGCTTGCTGAACTGGAAGCGCTTGCGGGCGCCGGGCTGACCGTACTTCTTGCGCTCCTTCATACGAGGATCGCGGGTGAGCAGGCCGTCGGCCTTCAGGAGAGGACGCAGCGCGGCGTCGGCCTCGATGAGCGCGCGGGCGATGCCATGGCGAACCGCACCGGCCTGGCCGATGGGGCCGCCGCCCACCACATTGATGGACACGTCATACTTGCCGGAGGTCGCCGTCGTGACGAAGGGCTGTTGGACAGCCATGCGCTGGGACTCGAGAGGGAAATACACCTCGAAGGCGCGGCCGTTGACCTGGATCTTGCCGGTGCCGGCGGAGATGCGGACCCGGGCCACGGAGGTCTTGCGGCGGCCGGTTCCAAGGAATTCGTTGGAGTTCGACATGGTGTGGAAGAAAGGGATGGGTCGACGTTGTTCAGCCGACGTACTTCATGTCGCGCGGCTCCTGCGCGGCGTGCGGGTGGTTGGCACCGGTGTAGACCTTGAGCTTGGTCAGCAGTTGATCACCCAGGCGGTTCTTGGGGAGCATGCCCTTGACGGCGTGCATCACCAGGCGCTCGGGGTGGGCCGCGCGGACCTGCGCCACGGAGCGGTACTTCTCGCCGCCCTTCCAACCGGAGTAGGACATGAACAGCTTGTCCGATTCCTTGGTGCCGCTCAGGACGACCTTCTCGGCGTTGATGACGACCACGAAGTCACCGGCATCGAGGTGGGGGGTGAACACAGGCTTGTCCTTGCCGCGCAGGGCGTCAGCAACTTGGACAGCGAGGCGGCCGAGGATGGCGCCGTTGGCGTCGATCACACGCCACGCACGGCGCTGCACGTCGACTTTGGGCAGATAGGTCTTCATCAAGTATCCGAAAATCAAATATCCGAACGTTCCGAAAAGGAGGGCGGTTTCTATCAAACGAACACACCACGTCAATCCTTGAATTGTTTTTTGATCCAAGGGACGCACCGGAACACCGGAAGTCTCACCGCTCCGGCACCGCGGTGCAAGCCTTGTCCATCGCGAATGTCGCGGCGGGGCGTGCGGCGGTGAAACGAGGCTTTGCTGCGGGGAATCATGGGTCGTGTCGGGGCGAGTCGCCCGGGTCCGGGGCTCCGCGATCAGCCCCGTGTGGCAGGACCGGGGTCGGTCGGGTGGGTTCGTGGCGGTCGGGCGCAGCCGGGACACAGGCCTTTCGGTCTCGCTGGGGAAATCTCCGATGGCAAATCCATGGAGCGTGGGCTTGACCCTTGGGGGCGGTGTGGTTGCATCGCGGCGCAATGAACAAGTTTCTGACCGTCTCCGCCTTGTTGATCGGCCTCGCGACCTTCACCGGTTGCTATCGGACCCAGGAGGGTCGTGTGAAGGTGGGGGTGCCGTTCACCTCGGACACCATCGAGAGCCGCTATGAGCGGCCCGCCATCCAGTTGTTCGAGGCCGCCAAGGCCACGCTGGTCTACAACGGCACGTTGACCTCCGAGGATATCGTCCGGAAGACCCTCTCGGCCAAGATCGAGAACCGCACCCTGTGGATCCGCGTCGAAGAGCTGGAGCCCAACGCCAGCCGCATCCTGGTGCAGGCCCGTCAGTCCAACGGGAAGGCCGACATCCTCCTGGCCAGCGAGTTGGACAAGCAGATCGCGTTGCGCTTGCGTTGATCCGGTAGGCCGAACGCGGCACCGTGGGTTCCTCCTCATGGGCCCGGTCGGTGTCTTCCCATGGCCGAGGCGTTGAGTTTCGCGGAGGGTCGGCCCTGGGCCCGGCACGGTTTCACCGTGTGCATCGCCATCTTGGCGGGCGTGGGCTCCGGATTGGCCAGCGCCGCCTTCCTGACGGCGTTGGACTGGGTGACCACGACCCGCTGGCGCCACCCTGGGCTGGTCTGGTGTCTGCCGGTCGCCGGACTCCTCATGGTCCGTGCCTATGCGCGCTGGGGGCGGGGGGCGGACCGGGGCATGAGCCTGATCCTTGACGCCGTCCACCGGCGGTCGGCGGAGGTGCCGTGGGTCATGGCTCCCCTGGTGCTGGGCTCCACGCTCCTGAGCCATCTGTGCGGCGGATCGGTCGGCCGCGAAGGAACGGCCGTCCAGATGGGGGCCTCCCTGGCCTGGGTCTGGGGCCGACGGTTCCGGGCCTGGGTTCCCGATCCCTCCCTGGCCTTGCTGTCGGGGGTCGCCGGAGGCTTCGGTTCGGTGTTCGGGACTCCTTGGGCCGGTGCCATGTACGCGATCGAACTGCCGGTGCTTGGGCGCTGCCAGTGGCACCGGGCGCTGCCGTGTTTGATCGCCTCCTGGACAGGGCATGCCGTCTGCATGCTCCTCGGGGTGAGCCATACCGGATACCCCCAGGCACGTCCCATCGATCTCCAGCCCTGGGGTGGTCTGTGGCAGTGCCTCGTGGCCGCGGTGGTGTTCGGTCTGGCCGCGCGATGCTTCGTGGCCCTGTTGAAAGGGTGGGGACGAGGGTTTCGTGGGGTTGGCATCCCGCCCACCGTCTTCCCGGTCGTGGCCGGCCTGGGAGTCCTCTCGCTGGCGTGGGCGCTGGGGACCGATGCCTATCTGGGGATCGGGGTGACCGGTCGATCGCCCGGGGACCCTTCGCTGGTGCGGTGCTTCGAACCCGGCGGTGTCACCGCGTGGAGTTGGGCATGGAAGGCCCTCTTCACCACCTTGACCCTGGCTGGCGGATTCAAAGGGGGTGAGGTGACTCCGCTCTTCTTCGTCGGTGCGGCCTTGGGGAACACCCTGGCCACCGCGGCCGGTTGGCCGGTCCCGGAATTCGCGGCGCTCGGGTTCATCGCGGTCTTCGCCGCCGCGAGTCATGCTCCCTGGGCCTGTGCGATCCTTGGTTGGGAACTGTTCGGTCCGCAGCTGTGCCTCCCGGCGCTGCTGGTCTGCCTGGTGGCCCACGGGGTCGCCACCGGCACGGGTCTCTACGACGCCCGAACGCAGTCGGACTCCCGCCATTAGGCCTGGGCCGCCGGCGATCCATCCGGGGCCGAGGTGCGCCCACCACGCGAGGGAGCTGTCGCCCCCGCATGGTCGGTCAGAGGTCGTGGAGCTCGAACTCGTGGATCTTCCGGTGGAGCGTCCGGCGACTGACACCGAGCTTCTTGGCCGCCTCGGTGCGGTTTCCCTCGCATTCCTTCAAGGCATGGATGATGAGCTGCTTCTCGGCTTCCCGGAGCGAGAGCTTTCCGGGAGCCAGGCCGGGTTGGGCGGTCGACGGGAGGGGCGCGGGCTCGAGGAGCGGGTCCCGGACCGAGGCAGGCAGATCCCGGGGCTGGATCTGGTCGCCACGGCACAGGACCACGGCATGCTCGATGGAGGCCCGGAGCTCCCGCACGTTTCCGGGCCAGCGGTATCGCAGCATGAGCTCCATCGCCTCGGTGGTGAAGGCATGGACCCTCTTGTCGTTCTCCCGGGCGAACTCCTTGAGGAACGCGCTGGCCAAGAGGGGGATGTCGGCGACCCGCTCGCGCAGGGGGGGCAGATGGATGGGGACCACCGCGATCCGGAAGTAGAGGTCTTCGCGGAAGGTGCCCGCCCGGACGAGGGCCTTCAGGTCCTTGTTGGTGGCCGAGAGGAACCGCACATCGGCGGTCTGTGTCTTGCCCGAGCCGAGCCGCTCGTAGGTGCGCTCGCCGATCAGGCGCAGGAGTTTGACCTGGGTCGTGGCGTCGATCTCGCCGATCTCGTCGAGGAACAAGGTGCCTCCCTGGGCCTGCTCGACGCGGCCGATGCGGCGCTCATTCGCGCCCGTGAAGGCCCCCTTCTCGTGGCCGAAGAGTTCGGCCTCGAGCAAGGTCGCGGGCAGGGCTGCACAGTTGACCGTGACCAAGGGGCCACGTGAGCGCCGGCTCAGCTGGTGGATGGCCTTGGCCACCAGTTCCTTGCCGGTGCCGCTTTCGCCTGTGATGAGCACAGTCGCCGTGGAGGGGCCGATCTGCTGGATCTGCTCGAAGACCTCGCGGATGGCGGGCGTCTCGCCGATGAAGTTCTCCATCCCGAAGCGCTGGTCCAGGCGCTGGTGGAGCTGCTCGTTCTCGGTCTCGAGCCGGGTGCGACGGAGGGCCCGCTGGATGCGCAGTTCCAGTTCGTCGATCTGCAGCCGTCCCTTGCTGATGTAGTCGTCGGCGCCCTGCTTCATCGCCTCGACGGCGAGGTCTTCCGATCCGTAGGCCGTCATCAGGATGCACACGGGGGGCTTGGGAAGCGCCTTGGCTTTCCGGATCAACGCCAGGCCATCCTCGCCGGCCATGCGCAGATCGGTGAGGAGGACATCCACCGGCTCCTTCTCCAGCAATTGCCAGGCACCCGCCGCATCCGGGGCGGCGTAGACGTCGAACTTCTCCTCCAGCGCCGTCCGCAGGCCATCGCGGGTCGACTTCTCGTCATCCACTATCAGCAACGTCGGAGTCACGGCACGACGATAGATTCCCGGCGCGATCCGGTCTCCAATTTTCAGCCATCCCACCGTCGGGCCGGGCGAGGGACACGCGGACCCCCTTCTGGATCTGGCACGGTCCTCGGCGCGGCCTCGTCGAGGAGGGGGGCGCGCAGTCGTCCTGGACCTTCCGGTGCTCGGCAGACTTTGCCGGTCAGACCGTCGCCACTCATGGAAACCCCCGTTTTCTCGGGGGAAATGCGGGTTGGACCAAGTCCTGCTACCTGCGGCGACTGGAACGAACGCGATGACGAAAACACAGGACAGTTGGCTGGTGCGGTTGAGCCAGATGGACCTCTGGCTGGTGGCCGGGGTGTTCGGCACGGTGCTGCTGCTCATCCTTCCGGTGCCTCCCCTGCTGCTCGACCTCCTCCTCGCGGTCAGCATCGCTTCTTCGCTGCTCATCCTGTTGGTCATCCTCTACACCGACGACCCTTCCGAGTTCACCGGGTTCCCGTCGCTGCTGCTCTTCGTGACCCTGTTCCGGCTGGCCCTGAATGTGGCGACCACCCGGTTGATCCTCATCTCCGGCAACGCGGGACACATCATCGAGGCCTTCGGCAATTTCGTCGTCGGGGGCAACTACGTGGTGGGCATCGTCATCTTCGCCATCCTGGTGGTCATCAATTTCGTGGTCATCACCAAGGGCGCGGGACGCATCGCCGAGGTGGCCGCCCGCTTCACCCTGGACGCCATGCCGGGCAAACAGATGGCCATCGATGCCGAGCTGGGCGCGGGCATCATCAACGAGCAGCAGGCCCGGGCCCGCCGCCGGAAGGTGGAGCAAGAGGCCGATTTCTACGGCGCGATGGACGGCGCCTCGAAGTTCGTCCGCGGCGATGCCGTGGCGGCGGTGATCATCACGGTGGTCAATGTGGTCGGCGGGTTTGCCATCGGCATGGCGCAGCGCGGCATGAGCTTCACCGAGGCGCTCTCGCGCTACACGCTGCTTTCCATCGGCGACGGCCTGGTGTCGCAGATACCGGCCCTCGTGACCTCCATGGCCGCGGGCTTGCTGGTCACCCGGGCTGCTTCCCGCAACAATTTCGGCGAGGAACTGGGGCGGCAACTCACCTCGTATCCGCGGGCGCTGTCGATCTTGGCGGGCATGTTGGCGCTGCTGGCGCTGGTGCCGGGATTGCCGATGTTCCCGTTCCTCGTCCTGGCGGTCCTCGCCTGGTACATCGGCCGCAACATCAAGAACCGGCCTGCGACGGCCGCCGACACCGCGCGCAAGGCCGACGGAAAGGCCGCCAGACCGGGGGAGACTCCGGCGGCGGCGGCTCCCGGTGCTCCCGCCGCGGCCGGTGCCGACAAGCTCGAGAACCTGCTGGGCGTGGACGCCCTGCTCATCGAGCTGGGCTTTGGATTGGTTTCACTGGCCGACAGCCGCAAGGGAGGCGACCTGCTGGAGCGGGTGACCGGCGTCCGGCGGCAGTTCGCCCAGGAGATGGGGCTGCTGATCCCGCCGATCAAGCTCCGCGACAATCTCCAGATCGGGGCCAACGAGTACCGGTTCCTCCTCAAGGGCAACCCTGTGGCCACGGGCAGTCTGATGCCGGGCTATTCTCTCGCGATGAACGCCACCAACAGCCGCGTCACGCTCAAGGGCATCCCGACGACCGAGCCGGTGTTCCAACTCCCGGCGACCTGGATCACGGAGGTCGAGCGCAAGACCGCTGAGATCGCCGGCTACACGGTGGTGGACGCCTCCAGCGTGCTCATCACCCACCTGACGGAGGTGGTGAAGCACCAGAGCCATGAGATCCTCTCCCGACAGGATGTGCAGCAGCTGCTCGACCATCTCAAGACCACGCACCCGACCGTGGTGAACGAATTGGTCCCGGCCCAACTGAATGTCGGCCAGGTCCAGCGCATCCTTCAGAATCTGCTGGCCGAGGGCATCTCCATCCGAAACCTGGCGAGCATCCTGGAGAAGGTGAGCGACTTCGCCGGTGTCACCAAGAACCCCGACGAGCTCAGCGAGCATGCGAGACGCGCCCTCGGGCCGCAGATCGTGAAGCCCTACCAGGACGATCGCGGAGTGCTCAAGGCCATCACTCTCGATCCACGGCTCGAGCAGGAGATCGCCAAGGGAGTCCGGCAGTCGCAGACGGAGATCGCGTTGCTGCTCGAACCGCGGCTGGCCCGGCATCTGGTCGAGAACCTCTCCAAGATGATCCAGGGATTGTTGGCCGCAGGGCAGGCACCGGTGGTGCTGTGCGGTCCGCACATCCGGTTGGCCTTCCGCCGCTTCTTCGAGGCGACCTTCAGCGACTTGACCGTCCTGAGCTATTCGGAGATCCCGAGCAAGGTGGACATCCAGAGCGCGGGCACGCTGGTCGTCCCCGAAGGATGAACCCGGGCCGAACCGGGACCGCCGTCGGCCTCGGCCTGGCATGAAAAAGGAGACCGTGTCGCCACGGTCCCCCACACACGCAGACTGCAGGAAAGATGAAGGAGGTCGGTTCCCCAGAGCGGGTGTTCAGAACCACCGAGAAACCGAGAGTGTCACCAGGTAGTCGGCGAAGGCGGCATCGCCCCGGGTGCCTTTCTGGAGATTCCAGTAGCTCCGCTCCCGCTGGGCCTCGAGACGCCAGGGCACCGTGATGGCGACGTTCCACTTGCCCGGCATCCAGTTGATGCCCGGCTCGATGGCGATGGAATAGCCGGGACGGCGGAAGCCCTCTTCGTTCCCGGCGTTGCCGTTCAGATCCTCCACTGGGATGCCTTCCATGCGGCCACCAAGAGACAGCGAGAGGTGGTGCTTCTCGCTCACGACCTTGGAGAACCCGGCGCGGAACAAGTATTGGTCGGTGATGGACATGCCGTTGTCGATGTCCCTGCCGCCGATGGTGGGGCCGGCATCCCTGCGGGCCGTCGGGCTGACGGCGCCGTTCACGTTCTGCGGATTGAAGAGGTAGTAGGCCTGGGCGTAGGCGAAGAAGCCCTTGGTGAGCTCGCGATAGCCGTTGAGTTCCCACGAAACGCCCCAACCGCCGTCGCCGGGCTGGATGGACTGGTCGACGTTGCGGCGGACGGGCTGGATGTTGACCCCGGCCGTGGGGTCTTGGTCCTGGTAGAACACGTCGTCGGCCTGGTAGTCGCCGGTGGGCGCCTTGCCGCCGATGCTGACCTGCAGGTTGCCCTTGGGCTGGGTCTTCGGATCCCAGATCCAGTAGCCGACCACCGCACGGACATCGCCGATGCCCATGGAACTGGTGTCACGGCGCACCCCGCTGTGCTCATAGGGGGCCGAACGGATGTGGGACACCCACGGCAACACCACTGTCGTCGACCACTGGGGCGTGAACTGGTAGGTGACGGCTGTATCGATGAACTGCGAGTAGTTGATCACCTCGGTGCCCTGCTCAAACCGGTTCAGGCCCGCCGCATTGCGCGACTCGTTGCCGCCAATGAAGTGGCGGTCGGACTTGAAAAAACGGTAACCGACCGTGGCGAGCCAGGGGCCGTGTTCGGCGGCGTCCTCTCCCATGCCCGAGTGGTTCATGGTGCACATGCCGCCACCGCGGACGGCGACGCAGCCCTGGGCGAGGGCGGATGGGGTCGAGAGGGCCTGCAGGACGAGGGCCGCGGAGGCAACGGCGGTGGCGGATTGGACAACCAACGGAGAGCGTTTCGAGTGGTTCATGGTTTGCAGTATCCCCGGATTCCCCGGTGGACCGGGTGTTTTGGGGCCAATCGCCGCCAATCCGGGGTGGGATGCCGGTTTCGAGGGGTCGATGGCTGGAATTCCCCGGGGTCGTTGCCGGGTTTCCCGCGGTCCGCGCGACCCTGGGCCGACAGGCTCGCCACTAGATCCGGTGGCAGGCGATGCGTCGACCTTCGCCCAGATCGCGCAGTGTCGGGACCTCCGTCCGGCACCGGGATTCGGCCACCGGACAGCGCGGGTGGAAGGGGCACCCTGGCGGAGGCTGGATCGGCGAGGGCGGTTCCCCGGACAGGACGATGCGCGATCGCCTCGAGGCCGGATCGATCACGGGCACCGCCGAGATCAGGGCCTGGGTGTACGGATGGAGCGGTTCCTGAAAAAGCGCCGGCACTCGGGCCTCTTCGACAACCCGACCGAGGTACAACACCAGGGCCCGATGCGCGAGGTGCTCGACCACCGCCAGGTCGTGCGAGATGAACAGGTAGGCCAACCCCCGTTGTCGCTGGAGATCCTGGAGCAGATTCAAGACCTGGGCCTGGACGCTCACGTCGAGGGCGCTGACCGGTTCATCGCAGACGATCCATGCTGGTTCTACGGCCAGGGCGCGGGCGATGCCGATCCGCTGCCGTTGACCACCGCTGAACTCGTGCGGAAACCGATCCGAATGCCCAGCCTCGAGGCCGACGGACTCCAGCAGTGCGTGGATCCGCCGCTGGCGTTCCTCGGGATTCGCGACCAACCGATGGATCTCCAGCGGTTCGCCCAGGGTCTGCCCGATGGTGAAGCGCGGGTTCAGGGAACCGAACGGATCCTGGAAGACCATCTGGAACTGGCGGCGGTGTGCCCGCAGGTCGCGTTCCGCCAGGCGGGTCAAGTCGGTCCCGGCGAATCGGACACTGCCGGAGGTCACGGGGCCGAGCCGCATCACCGCCCGCCCGAGGGTCGTCTTGCCGCATCCGCTCTCGCCGACGATCCCGAGGGTCTCCCCCGCGTCCAGGGTGAAACTCACCCCGTCCACGGCGCGGACGAGGGACCTCACGCGGGAAAACGGAGAGTCGCCGGCCGGGAAGTGAACCCGCAGGTCTTCGACGCGGAGCAGTGGGACGTGGGGCATGATGAGGTCAATCTCCCGAGAACGGGCAGCGGACCCGATGGTCATCGGAGACCGTGCTCCATCCGGGTGGATTCCGGTGGCATGCATCGTGCGCCACCGGACAGCGGGGGGCGAACCGACAACCCGGAGGCCCATCGCCCGGGCCGGGCACGGAACCGGGCAGGCTGGCCAGGCGCGGGACGGGACGACCGAGTTCCGGCACCGATCGCAACAAGGCCTGCGTGTAAGGGTGACGAGGGTGCTGGAGAATCCCGCGGGCCGGGCCCTCCTCGACCAGTCGCCCCGCGTACATCACGCCCACCCGGTCGGCGATTTCGCCGACCAGTCCCAGGTTGTGGGTGATGAGCAGGATGGCCATGCCGAGTCGCCGCTGGAGGTCGCGCAGCAGTTCGATGATCTGCGCTTGGACGGTGACATCGAGGGCGGTGGTCGGCTCATCGGCGATGAGGAGCCGAGGGTTCGGGGCCAGCGCCTGCGCGATCATCACCCGTTGGAGCATGCCCCCGGAGAGTTGGTGCGGATAGGCGTCGAGGCGCGCTTCGGGATCGGGAATCCCCACCCACCGAAGCAGGCGGACGATCTCGGCGTCGGTCGCCGATCCGGGGCGATGCAGGGCGAGAGACTCCCGGATCTGTGTCCCGATCCGCATCACCGGATTCAGCGCCGATGCCGGTTCCTGGAACACGTGGCCCACGATGCCGCCGCGGATCCGTCGCAGTTCGCGGGGGGGCATTCGAAGGACATCCCGACCCTCCAGGAGGATCTCTCCTCCGGAGATGGTGGCCGGAGGCGTCGGGAGCAGTCGGGTGATGCTCAGCGCGGTGATGCTCTTGCCGCAACCGCTCTCGCCGACCAGGCAGTAGGTTTCGCCCTCGTCCACGGAGAGCCGCAACCCATCGACGGCCCGCCGGGGACCGAAGTCGATGCAGAGGTCGCGGATCTCAAGCAGGGGCATGCGCTGGATGGGGGGCGAGGGGGTGATCAAGGCTTGGGGGATGCCTCACCTTGGTTTCCCCGGGTCTTGTCGGCGATCTTGCGAGCCTGTTCCCGGGCCTTTTCGGCGGCCTGGGCGGCCAGTTCGGAGGCTTCCTTGAGGGCGGCGTCGGCCTGGGCGCGCGCCACGGAAACTCCCGCCTGGGCCTGGGTCCGGACCTGTTGCCACGCCTGGGTGCCCGCTCCCTTGAGCCTCTGTGCGGTCTCGCTGCGGGCGGCCGCCTCGGCGGCGCGACGGGTCTCGTCGGCCGCCCGCCGCGCGAGCGACTCGGCCTTCTGCGTGGCGTCGCGGGCCGCTTCCCGGGCGACCGCGGCGGCCGTGGACGCTCCGTGCTCCAGGCGTTCGCCGGCATCCTTGAGGACCTTGCGGGTCTCTTCGGCCGTGGGCGGCGGTGATTCCTTCGAACAGCCGAAGAACGCCGCCACCGCCAGAGACAGTGCGAGGGTTCTGGAGACGGGTGCGGCCCATCCCGGACGGCTCCGAGGATCCATGCCTGAATGTCGCGGAGCGACCGTGCCGCGACAACACCGGTTTACGGGAGTGATGCCGTCCCGGAATCGAGGGGGTTCATTCCTCCGGCGGGCCCGCTCTTTCGAGCGGATCGCGCCTGTGGCCGGCAACGCGGTCAGAGGAGCCTTGCCGCGTTTTGCATCGCTCTTTAGCGTCGATCCCATGTCCACCTCGTTGAGTCGCCGCCGATTCCTGGTCGCTGCCGCATCGCTGGGCGCTCTGGGGATGAGCCCGCTTCGGGCGGTCGAGCCGTTCGCCCGTTCCTCGCGCCCGCGCCTGCGGTTGTCGCTGGCGGCCTATTCCTTCGGCGATCAGTTCAAGCCCGGCAAGGACGGCAGCCCGGCCCGGATGGACATGAAGCGCTTCGTCGATTACTGCGCGGACCACGCCTGTGGCGGTGCGGAACTCACCAGCTACTACTTTCCGGAGAAGGTGACCGACGCTGACCTCCTGGAGGTCCGCCGTCATGCCCATCTCCGTGGCGTGACGGTGAGCGGGACCGCCGTGGGCAACGATTTCTGCCATCCTCCGGGCGAGAAACGCAGCGCCGAGATCGCCTCGGTGAAGGAGTGGATCCGCAAGGCGGCGGTCCTGGGGGCTCCGCACATCCGCGTGTTCGCCGGCGGTGTCCACGGAACCTCGGAGGCCGAGGCGGCCAAGTTGACCATCGCGGCCCTGGAGGAATGCGGCGAAGAAGCCGGCAAGGCGGGGATCTTCCTGGGGGTCGAGAACCACGGGGGCATCGTGAGGCGCGCGGAATCGTTGATCGAGATCGTCAAGGCGGTCCGGAGTCCCTGGGTGGGCATCAACCTCGACACCGGCAATTTCTATTCCGCCGACCCCTACCGGGAGTTGGCGCTGTGCGCCCCCTGGGCGGTGAACGTGCAGTTCAAGGGGAAGGTCCACGTGGGGGGCAAGTCTGCGGTGGAGAAGGCCGACTACCCGCGGACCTTCAAGATCCTGAGGGATGCGGGATACCAGGGTTTCGTGGCTCTCGAGTACGAATTCAAGGAAGACCCCTTCGTCCGGGTGCCACAGATGCTGGAGGAGATGCGCCCGCTGCTGGATTGAGGCCCCGGAACCCCGCCCGCTCTTTCCCCTCGCTTTGGGTGGGGTTTGTCGGAACCTTCGGGCTCATTCGTCGATGAAGCTATCGCTGACCTTGTCGCAAGTGGCCCTCGCCTTGGGCCTGGGTTGCCTGCTGGGACACCTCTGGCCGGTGATCCGTCCGGGGGCCTGCGCCGCCTGGTTGCGGGGCTTCCATCGCAACACCGCGGTGGGCGTGGTGCTGATGCTCTTGGGCAGCGTGTGGTTCGAGCAGAATCTCCAGAACTCCGAGATCTCGGACTTCGCCGCCTTCCGCCCCGTCCTGCTGGGCGGGGTGATCGCGATCGGTGTGGCCAGTTGCTTCGTGGTCCGGGATTACCTGGCGGTGAGGGGCTTGGCCGTCATCCTGTGCCTGATCGCCGATGTCGTCCTGGACGCCCAGCGATGGCACCCGAGCCCCCTGCGGTACCTGGTGACCGTGTGGATGTACGGGTGGGTCAGCCTGGCCATCTGGGTTGCGGTCTCGCCGTGGCGGGTGAGGGACTGGTTGGCCTGGTGCACGCAGTCCGAGAGTCGGGTGCGCTTGTTGGGGTGGTCCGGGGTGGTCTGGGGAACGCTGATTTCGGTGCTGGCGGTGACCGCCTATCGTTGAACCCGACCTCGCTGCCGGGGATGGAGTTCCCGGCGCGGAGGCAGGTTTTCTCGATGCCGGAGGGGTGCGGGCTCTTCCCCTCCGGTCGATTCCGGGCTTAATTGGGGGCGGTGCCGCTACCCTACAAAATCGCCACGCTTCTCTACTGCTTCGATCCGCAGGACAACGTGCTCCTGCTGCGTCGGTCGCAGGACCCCAATCGGGGGCTTTTCAGTCCGCCCGGGGGCAAGCTCAAGACCGACCTCGGCGAGTCTCCCTACGCCTGCGCCTGCCGTGAGGCATTGGAGGAGACCGGTGTCTCGCTGACTCCGTCCGATCTGCATCTCACCGGCCTGATCAGCGAATACGGGTATCAGGGCCAGACCCACTGGTTGATGTTTCTCTTCGAGGTGAAACAGCGCCTCCTTCGTGTGCCTCCTCCGCATCGGGAAGGGGATTTCGGCTTCTACAGTCGTGCCGAGTTGCACCTGCTGGATCTTCCCGAGACCGACCGGGAGCAGATCTGGCCGCTCTTCTGGAGCCATCGCGGCGGGTTTTTCGCGGCCCATGTCCATTGCCACGAGGCGGGAGGATCGACCTGGACCATCGAACAAAGCAGCCCGCTCCGACGCGCCTGATCATGGAATCCGACCCCCAGCTCCTCATCGCCGATCCTGAGATCGACCGGATGTTCATGGGCGAGGCCCTGCGCCAGGCGGTCAAGGCTTACGACGCCCAGGAAGTGCCCGTCGGTGCCGTGATCGTCCGGGGGCATCGGGTCATCGCGCGCGCCTGGAATCAGGTTGAACTCCTCAAGGACGCCACAGCCCACGCCGAGATGCTGGCCTTGACCATGGCGCAAGAGGCCGTCGGCGACTGGCGTCTGACCGACTGCACGCTGTATGTCACCAAGGAGCCCTGTCCGATGTGTGCCGGGGCCATCGTCCATTGCCGCCTCGCGCGGGTGGTCTTCGGGGCGCCCGATGCCAAGGGGGGCGCCGCCGGGGGTGCCATGAATGTGCTCCAATTCCCCACCCTGAACCACCGCAGTGCGATCACCCCGGGAGTCCGCGAAGAGGAGTGCCGACACATCCTGAAGAGTTTTTTCCTCGAGCAGCGGACCCGGAAGGAGCGTCCGGTTTCCCCGTCCGATTCATGAGGGTTTCCCGGGGATCCTTCGCGAGTGCGGTGATCCTCGGGGTCCGGCTGCTGTGCTGTGCCATGCTGGTGCCGGTCGCCCGGGGGATCATCGTGTTCGGCTCCGGCGATCCGAGCCGGAACACGACGGATCCCTCCGGCACGCTGCAGGGCAGCGGTTGGCAGTGGCAGGGACGCTGGCAATTCGCCCTGGGCACGGTCATCGGACCGCGGCAGTTCGTGACCGCCAAGCACCTGGGAGGATCCCCGGGCGACGGCTTTGAATTCCGCGGTCTTCACTACCGCACCCTCTCGGCCACCCATCGTCCCGGGACCGACCTCGTGGTCTTCACCGTGGCCGGGCGTTTCGGGGACTTCGCTCCGTTGAACACCAGCACCCGCGAAGCCGGTCGTCCGCTCATGCTCTTCGGTCGGGGAGGTCGTCGCGGGGAAGCGGTGGAGGGACGGGGCTGGCTGGTGGGCGATTACGATGGGGTGCAGCGCTGGGGGACCAACACGGTGAAGGGCGTGTTGCCCGCGAACCTGTCGCCCGTGGGAGACCTGCTGGTCTTCGACTTCTCCGGGACCGCGGGGGCCGACGAGGGAATCTACTCCGGGGGGGATTCCGGCTCGGGTGCCTTCATGCTCGACCGGGATGGTGCCTGGAAACTCGCCGGTGTGGGCTATGCGGTCGAGGGCCCCTACACCGCCGACACCAACACGGCACCCCGATTCGGTGCCTTCTTCGATACCCGCGGTCTCTGGGCCGGACAACCGGGAAGCCAGGAATGGTTGCCCGACGCGCCGACACCGACCGGCACGCCGGGGTACATGACCCGGGTCTCGTCGCATGCGGCGTGGATGACCCTTCAGACCTCCATCCAACGGCCCGAGGGTGAGCCTGTCCTGGAATCGGCTGCGCGACTCGGAGGGGCCTTCGCGGAGGAGAGCGCCTACGCCCTCGACTGGGGCCAGCGACGCATCGAGGTGCCCCTCTCGACAGAGACGCGTTTCTTTCGCATCCGCGGTGCGTCTCGCCTCGAACTGGTTTCCATCGAAGCCGGGATCTGCACCTTGCGGTTCGAATGGTGAGCCGATGCTCCCGGACGGCCCCGAGGCCCTGGATCCCGGTCGCGGGCCCCCGGCAAGGGGCCTCCCGCCATGTTCAGCGCGGGGGAATCAACGGGGTCGCTCCCGGGGGAGGCGAGGGTCCCGCACCGGCCAGCACTTCGACAAACTGGTCCATCCGCACCCGCGCCTGCGGGTCGGACTGGGCTTCGTTGGCGTAGATGGCGAAGACCAGTTCATCGCCCCCGACGCTGGTCACGTAGCCCCCGAGGGCATGGACTCCCCGCAGGCTGCCGGTCTTGGCCCGCACGTTTCCCAGGGTCGGTGCGGTCTTGAATCGATGCCGCAGGGTGCCGTCGACGCCCCCCACGGGCAGGCTCCCTTTCCACGCCTGCCGATGCGGGTGCAGGGCCATGGATCGCAAGAGGGTCGCCGTGGCGGCCGGGGTGACGCGGTTGGCCCGCGAGAGTCCGGATCCCTCCTCCAGGCGCACCGCCCCCTCGGGGATGCCTGCGCGTTCCAGGAAGCCCGGCAGCCTCGACAATCCCCATGCGTCATGCCTCCGGTGGTGGGGCGTCGTCCCGGTGCGAAGAGCCTCCCGTTCCGCGAGCCGCCCCACCTCGGCCAGCAGCAATTGCGCATGGAGGTTCTGGGAGGGTTTCAGGCACAGCGCGAGCCGTCGGGACAACGGATCGGAGCTCCAGTGATCCCATGCCAGGGAGGGGCAGCCCTGGTCGGAGTGGACGCTCCGCACCGACCCTGTGACGGTGATCCCTCGACGCTCCAGGGTGCGCTTCAGCAATTCTCCGAAGGTCCGCGCGGGGTCGGCCACCGCCAGTTCCGCGGACCAGCCATGCGCACCCCGGGCCCACCGACCATCGAAGCGGATCCGTGCGTCGGGGGCTCGACGGACATATCGGATCCGGTGGCTGGTGTTGGTGCCCACCGTTACCCGCCAATCGACCGACAGGGAGGGCAGGGGTGGTTCGAGGTGGAACGGGATGTCCGTGGCGTCCTGCGGAGCGGGGCCGGCCACCAGGCGGAAAGTGTTGTCGTTCACCACGAAGGCCGAGACCGGGGCGCCGTACCACTCCGCCCGATCCTCGTCATCCCATCCGGGACCGTAGTCGGGGATCCGCAGGGCTGCGTCGCACATCACCAGGTCGCCGATCACCCGCCGCAGGCCTTTTGAATGCCAGCGGTCCACCAGAGGCAGGAGCGCGTCGTCCCAGGTTCCGGGGCGCGGGCTGGTGTTCAGGGTGGGATCGCCCTGGCCGACGACCCAGAGGTCGGAGCGCAGGACCCCGTTGGCGTCGGGGAGGCGGTCCACGTGGATCGGAGTGTCCAGCCGCGCTGCCGGGCCCAATTGGTCCAGGGCCATCGCCCCGATGAAGAGCTTGGTGTTGGAGGCGGGGATGAAGGCCTCGAAGGCGTTGGTGCTGAAGAGGACCGTCCCGTCGAGGCGGGTCACCACCGCTCCCCACCGGGGCGAGGCTTTCGGGGAGGCGGCGAGCGTCCGCTGCAGGCGTTCCGCGAGGCGTGACGGATCCTCGGCCCGCAATGCCCCTGCGAGGAGCGACGCGACCCCTGTCAGGAGCCCCATCGCGATGGACCATGCGCGTCGGTTCAAACGAAGGGGTTCAACCGTCGACGTCTTGGATGTCGACGTGGGGGGGATGACAAAAGGACAGCCCGGGGACCGGTTGGGATTCGACGGGGCGACCTGCGGTGTCGAGGGATTGAAGTCGTTCAGCCGAGACCCCCCGAATTCCATCGGATGCCGTGGCTCACGTGGAGGATGTGGCCTGGAACGGGGAATCACCGGCGGGTGCATGGTCGGTTGGAATCCGCCTCGGGAGAAGGTGTCTCGGAAGCGGAGACGTTCTGAGAAGAGGATCCCTGTTGCAGACGGGTTCGGAAGGAAATTTCCGAGCAGGCGATTTTCTATCGGGGGACTTCCGGGAAATGGATTCCTGAGAAATCGATTCCTGAGGGATGGACTTTCGAGAGATCTATTTCCGGGGAGGAATGGCTCCAGAGGAAGGGCTCGAACCTTCAACCCATCGGTTAACAGCCGATTGCTCTACCATTGAGCTACTCTGGAACGCTCGGAGGGCGCAGAAAGTAGCGGCATGGCTTTCGTCGCGTCAACGAGCATTTGACGCGGTTTGCCGATCCATGGTGGGGAGGGCATGACCGCGGGCGAGCCTTGGCCTTCGCGGCCCACGCAAGGATTCGAGTCGATGCCGCCGGTCGGTCCTGCGGCTTGGAGCGGGAGAGAGCCTGGGGTAGGCTCCGTCCATGACTCGCCAGAAGGTCTTGGATCTCTATTTCATGGATGCTCGCTGCAAGCTGATAGAAATCGCCGCGTTCCTGGATCGGGTGGATCGTGCCGAAGGCCCCGACGACTTCCGTCTGGAGGCGTTCCGGCAGGCGATGCGGCATCTGGGAGCGGGGGAGTCCGGCCGTGCCGAGTCGGTCCTGCGCTCTCTGAGCGATCCCACCGTGGAGCCGATCGCCCAGGCTCCCGGGAAGGGTGCGGCCGGGGCTTGGCCCGGTCGTTGAGGTTCCGCGGCGCGGAGACAAGATCCACCACCGTCGGATCCGCCAGGAAACCCCATCGACTCTTCTGCAGGGCGAGTCATCGCCGCGCGGGGCGCCCGACTCAGGGAGAACAGGCGATCACTCCGGGCGTGGAATAGAGGTAGCGTCCGTCCCCGATCGGGTGGCGGGCGATCACGGTGACCCTGTCATTCTTCGGCTTGAACCCGCCCCAGCGAAGCGTCAGCTGGTAGCCCGTTCCGACCATCGCCTGGGTTTCGTAACTCTTGAGATCCTTGGCCGTGAAAGTCCAGGTGTGGGCGGGTTGAGGAAGCGGGGCGTTGTTCCCGGTCAGGAGTCCGTCGAAGAGCAGGATCTCGATCTCACCGCTGCGGATCTGTCCAGGTTTCGCCGCGTTGCCCACGTTCGCGAAGAGTTTGACGGCGACCCCATCCGGCCCCGCCGCGCCATCCAGATTCAGGGCGACCGGCATCGTCAACAGATGGAGTTCCAGGATCCCCGACGACCGCTGCGAACCGCGGCCTCGCATACCGGTTCCGGATGCGGTCCCCGAACCTCCGGTGCCGCATCCGACGGCCAGCCCGAGGACCAGCGCGATGCACAGCATCGGCACCCGGCCCGGGAGATGGCGGCCTGCGTGGAGGACTGGGAATCGGGATGTGGGCATCACTTCTTGCCGGCGGGTGTGTTGGTCTTGGAGCCGTTGGGGTCGTTCGGGAAGATCGAGTCCAGCAACTGGGCCTTCAGCGGATCCTTGTGCTCTGCGCTGCGAAGCGTCGACTTCTCCAGCATCCGGGTCGAGTAGTTCCCGATGGTGGTGATCTTGGCCTCCTGGTCATGGTTGGCGGTCAGCACCTGGGGCGTCAGCATGATGAGCAGTTCCCGGCGCTCGGTCTTCTTGGACGAGCTGCGGAAGAAGAAACCGACACCCGGGATGTCGCCGAAGAAGGGCGTCTTTTTGCGGCGGATGTCGTCGACGGTGCCGATGAGGCCGCCGATGACCACGGTCTGGCCGCTCTGCACCGTGACCGTCGTGGAGGCGCGTCGCTCGTTGATGATCGGCACGGTCGCCTTGTCGTTGATCTCCACGCTGGAACTGGCCAGGGAGCTGTTGGTGGCGCCCACATCGATCTTCACGAAACCTTCGCCGGTGATGCGCGGAGTGACGGTGAGGTTCACACCCACGTCGCGGTAGTCGAAGGTGTTGATCTGGCCGCCCTGCGGTGTGGTGGAACTGCCGGTGATGATCGGGACCCGTTGGCCGATGTTGATCGAGGCGATCTTGTTGTCGGCGGTGAGGATCTGCGGCCGGCTCAACACCTCCACTCGGCCGTCGTTCTCGAGGGCCCGCATCAGGAAGTTCATGTTGTTGCCGGTGACCAGCGCCGAATAGCCCCCGAAGTTCTGCATCTGGGCGGGGATGCCGAAGTCGGTGCCGGTGCCGACGTTCCAGCCGTTGCCGACATTCTTGGTGAAGCTCCACTCGAAGCCCAGGTCGCGGTTCGAGTCGAGGGTCACCTCGGCCAGGAGCACCTGGATGAGCACCTGCGACTGGGCTTGGTCGAGCTCCTCGATGATCTGGTGGATCTGCTCGAAATACCGCGGGCTGGCCGAGAGCAGCAGGGTGTTGCTGACCTGCTCGGGCACGATGGCCACCTCGCGCTCCAGCAGGCGCTGGGCGGTGCCGACCGCGTCGGTGCCCAGCACCTGGGTGACCCGCTGGCGTTCCTGGTCAAGGAAGCTGCGGATGGCGGTGCCGACATCGGGTGCCTGGGCGTTCTTGAGGCGATAGACCTCGGTCTTGCGCTCCAGGGCCTCGGACGAATCGAGAGTCTCGATGATCTGCTGGACCAGCGCGACGTAGTGCTCGGTGCCGCCGACCAGCAGGGTGTTGGTCCGGGGATCGACGCTGACCGTCAAGGCAGTCTGCTCCTCGGAGCCGATGACGGCGGTGGCCGAGGCGGTCTCGGTGCCATCCGGGGCCGGCTTCATGAGGGTGTATTGGATGGTCCGCTGCCCGTTGGCGGCCAGCGCGGTGCCGCTGGACTGCATGCGGAACATCGAAAGCAGCAGTTGGGCGGTCTGCTGGGCGTCGGCGTTGCGGAGCGAGAACACGCGGATCTTGGCCTCGCGCGAGGAACTGTTGTCGAGGCGGCCGACGATCTGCTCGAGCAGGCCCATGTAGTCGACCGGTCCGGACACCACGAGGGCGTTCATGCGCGGGTCCGGCGTGATCGAGATCGCCTCCTTGAGGGCGGCGGTCACCAGCTCCTGTCCGTCCTCGGTCCGGGTCACGAATTGCAGCACCGACTGGGCATTCGGGCTCAGGTCCGAGAGCGGGGCGATCTTTGAATTCAGGGAGGTGTTCAAGACCTGGGTGAGGTTCTCGGCCCGGGCGTACTTGAGGGGAATCACGCGGATCTCGCTCACGCGTGCGGTCTGGTCGGTGTCCAGCTTCGCCACTACGTCGCGGATGCGCTTCAGGTCGGTGGCTCCGCAGGAGACCACCAGCGCGTTCACCCGC
This sequence comes from uncultured Akkermansia sp., assembly GCA_964386625.1. Lineage (GTDB taxonomy): Bacteria > Verrucomicrobiota > Verrucomicrobiia > Limisphaerales > UBA9464 > SXXZ01. The sequence goes on from CAYLTF010000005.1 coordinate 26,555, forward strand.
TCGTCGGCGCTCACCACGATGGGCAGGGGACCGCCCTGGGTGCCTTCACGGAAAAGGCCCTGGACGGTCTGGGCGACCTTGCGGGCGTCGGCCTTGGCCAGGGGGATCACTTCGACCTTGAGGCCCAGTTCAGCCTGCTGCGTGTCGAGCCGCTGGATCAGGCCGTCGATCATGGACATGTCCTCGACCACCGCACCCACGATCAGCGCGTTCACCCAGGCGTCGGCGACCACGGTGATCGGATCGACCGGCTCACCCCGTGCCTTGGGCGGGCGGTTGGCGAAGAGTCGCTGCAAGGTCGTCTGCAGGCGGACCGCGGTGGCCTCCTTGAGGGGGAAGACCCGGAAATTCAGCTGGGCGAGGCGGTCCTCGGCGTCGAGCTGGGGCACGATGCGGTCGAGCATGTCGATGGCCTCCTTGGAGCCGGTCGCGAGGATGGCATTGAGCCGGGTGTCGGCGATCACGGCCACGGGCATGCTGCGCTCCGGTGCATTGAGCGAGGCGGCGTCGGCCGCCTTGCGGGCCTGGAGGTACTGGGTGAGGACCCCCGCCAGGTTGGAGGCCCGGGCGTGCTCCAGCTTGTACACTTTGAGGTCGGTGGCGGCCACGAAGTCCACGGTGTCGACCTTGGCGAGGATCTCCTTGATGAGACCGAGATTGTCGGGGCTCGCCGAGACCATGAGCGTGTTGCTCCGGGTATCCACGGCGATGGCCATGGCGTCCCGGCTTGCCTGGCCTGGGATCTTCACGTCGGACCGGCCCGGGCGGTACATGCCTTGCTGGACCAGGCTCTTGAGCATGGTGGCCACGCGCTGGGCGTCGGCATGCTTGAGGACGAAAGTCTCCAGCACACCCTCGGCGACGGTGGGTTCGACATCGATGCGGGTGAGCAGGTCCTTGATGAGGTCCAGGTTCTCCTTGTTGGAGGAGACGATCAGGGAGTTGTTGAGACTGTCGGTCTGGATCTCCACCCGGTCGGTGGGGGAGGGAGTCTGGCCGGGCAGGGTGCGCGCCTGGATGCGGGCGGCGAAGACACCCTCGAGAGTGGCGGCAACCCGTGCGGCGTCGTTGTGCTTCAGGGGCAGGACGGTCAGCGCCAGCGAGGGGTTGTCGAGCTTGCGGTCGAGCTTCTTGAGGAGGGCGTCGATGGTCTCGTTGTCCTCGCGGCCGGCGGACACCATCAGCGCGTTGACCCGGGCGTCGGGCAGGATCACCGGTTTCTGGCGCTGGATCTCGGGCGAGGTGCTCGCCTGGTAGCGTTGGGTGAACAACTGATTGAAGGACGCCGCGAGGATGCGGGCGTCTGCATACTCCAGCGGCACGATGCGCACGCCGCCGGTCAGGCCCGGTGCGGCGTCGTCGAGCTTGCGCGCGAGAGATTCGACCAGTTCGTACGCATCCTTGCCACCGCCGACCAGGAGGCTGTTGGAGCGCGGTTCAGGCAGCACCAGCACCTTGAGGCTGTCGGCCTGGCCTTTCCCGAGGGAACCCTGGCGGGTGACCCGCTGATCCATGAGGCGCTGCAGGGTCGCGGCCAGTTGGGCGGCATCGGCATGGGCGAGGGGCAGGATGCGGATGTCCCGGAACTCCGGCGCCATCGGCTTGTCGAGTTGGGCGATGAGGTTGTCGATGATGGCGAAGGCCTTGTCGTTCCCGGAGACGATCATCGAGTTGCTGCGATCATCGAGCGTGACGGTCGGGCGATCGGCCGGCTTGGCGTTGGCGTTGCGCGGGCCATTGTGGAGATCGGAGATGATCTTCTGGACCGAGGCCGCGTCGGCGTGCTTGAGCGGATAGATGCGGACGGTGCTCAGCCCCGAGGCATCGGGGATGTCGAGTTGGGCCAGCAGTTCCTCGATCAGCGGCAGGGTGTCGGCGCGGGCGGCGACGATCAGGGCGCCGGCATTGTCGTCGGCCTGCAGGGTCAGGGCGGTGCGGGTCTTGGCCTGCTCGGTGGAGACCGTCTTGCCGCCCTCGCGGCGGGTCTGCAGCCGGCTGACATAGTTGTTCAACCCCTCGGTTCCCGGGACCGCCGGCCCCTCGGCGAACACGGATTGAAGCATCGGCAGCAGGCGGCTCGGGGTGGCGTATTTCACCCGGAACACCTTCACCTCGGTGATGGACGCGTCCCATTGCTTGTCGAGGTCTTTGACGAGCTTGCGGGCCAGCTCGATGGAGTCCTTGCGGCCGGACAGGATGAGGGCGTTCAGGCGGGAATCCGGAGTGACATTCAGGAGGCTGGCCAGTGCGCGTGCCGATCCGTTCTCGGGCTTGCCCGGGCCGTCCTGGCGGGTGCCGAGCTTGGCGCCCTGGGTGAAGATGGAGGTCAGGGTCTGGGCGGTGGTCCGGGCATCGGCGTGGAGCAGGGCCACGACCGCGAAGTCGGCGGCCTCGGCGGAGCCCACCTGGTCGAGCATCTCCACGACCTTGCCCAGGGCGTCGAGGTTCTTCGGGGTGGAGGTGATGAGCAGGCGGTTGCCGTCGCTGGGATCGGCCGTGATCTTGATCGGGCGCTGGAGATCGAGGGCCAGCGGTTCGCCCGAATCCCCCCGGATGTTGAGTTTGCGGACCTGCTCCTGGAGTTCACGCGCCTCGGTGCCCGCTTCTCCGGTGGCTCCCGGTCGCAACAGGTTCTGCAGGGTCGTGGCCATCGCCGGCGCGGCATTCTGCTTGAGCGTGAACACCCTCACCTCGGCTTCCGCATCTTCGCTGGGGGTGTCGAGGGTCTTGATCATCTTCTCCACCTGGGCGATGAGCGGCTCGCGGGCCACCACCAGCAACCCCTTGGATCGGCCGTAGGGGAGCACCGTGAGGGGATCGCCGGGATGCTGGGCGGCGAGTTGCTGGATCAGTTGCTGGACCAGCGGCGTGATTTTGGACGGGGGGGTGTGGGTGAGGGTGATGAGCCGATGCGACAGGTCGGCTGCCGGGTTGGCCGTGTCGAGTTGTTTGACCAAGGCCTCGATGATGGAAAAATCCTTGGCCGAGGCCCGGACCAGGAGGCTCCGGGATCGGGACTCGGGCACCACGGTGAAGCGGGGTGGACGCTGGTTCTGCTGGTTCTGCTGGGCTTCGGGCTGCCCGCCACGGCCACCACCCGGACGGAAGACGTTGTTGAGGGTCCGGGCCATGACCACCGGGTCGGCCTGCGACAGGGCCAGGATGCGGAGGTCGCTCTCGCCCGAGGTGGCCTTCCAAGACAGGTCGGTGACCATGCGGTTGATGCGGTCGAGTTCCGGGGCCGGGCCCGACAGGATCAAGGCATTGGCGTTCCGGTCGAGGGCCACGGTGACCTCCGGGGCCTGTGCCGGATTGTTGGTCTTGGTGCGGTCGATCGCCGGCAACCGTTCGACCAGCTTCAGCGAAGCGCCGTACATCTGCGGATAGATGTTGGTCAGCATGCCGACCATCTGCTCCACCGGCACGTCATCCACCGTCAGGAGCCGGACTTGGAGGCTGTTGTCCTGGGCGGAGGTGTCCAGCCGCTGGATCAGGTCCTGGATCTGGGGCATGTCGGAGCGCCGGGCGATCACTGTCAGGGTGTTGGCCTCGCGGTCCACCTCGAGGACGGGCTGTTCGCCGCGAGGGCGCTCCTCATAGACGGCGGCGACCTTCATGCGGATGTCGGCGGCCCGCGCATTCTGGAGCCAGACGAACTGCACGTCGCGGTCCGAGCGCTCCGGGGCCTTGTCGAGGGTCGGCAGCAGTTGCTCGATGAGTTTGAAATGGGTGGCCGAGGCGGTGATGAGCAGACTGTTGGATCGGGGATCGATGGCGATGGCCGGCTGGGAACGGCCACCGAAACCGCGGCGTTCGAGCCGGGTGCTCACGTTGGCCAGCAGCTGGGAGAGCACCGGCTGGATGTCGGTGGCGTTGGCGCTGCTGAGCTTGTAGATGCGGACCTCCACCTCGCCGGTGGCGCTTTCCGCGTCGAGCTCCTTGACCAGCTTCATGACCTCCTGCACGGCCTCGCCCGGCCCGTTCAGCAGGAGGGCGTTGGCGCCGGTCACCGGGGTGATGCTGACCCGGCGGAGCTTGGCGTCGGTCCCCTTGCTGGCGATGGCCTTGTTGACCGACTCGGCCACGGTCTCTGCGACCGTCTTGCGCAGGAGCACCGTCTGGAGCACCGACGAGCCGCCCGGGTCCGAGACATCCACGGAATGGATGACCGACTGGACCCGCTCGAAGAGGGCGGGGGGCGCGTTGACGAGGAGCGAGCGCTCGTCGAGGGCCGGGGTGACGACGAGCCGTTGGGCGTTGTCGGTGAGGGCCATCTCGCGGGCGAAGAGTTGACCGAGCAGGGTGATCACCGGCGCCGCGGTCACATGCTGCAGCGGCAAGGTGCGCACCCCGCGAACCAGGTTGGTGTCCGTGGTCAGGAGGCGTGAGGCGATTTCCTGGACCGCCTGCCATTGGGTGGGATTGGCGGTGACGAGCACGCGCGACTGGGAATCATCGGGGACCAGAACGAGGTCGGTCGTCTTGCCCGAGGCCTTGAGGCGGTCGAGCACCAGCGGACGCAGGCGGGCCACCGCCTCGGTGGCCGAGCCCTGGGTGATCGGCAGGATCTGGAGGTCCCGCGCCTCGCGGGTGGTCGTGGCGTCGAGTTGGGTCACGATCTGCTCGGCGGCCTGCAGATCCTTGGCCTCACCCGAAACCACGAGGGTGCGGGCGGTGTTGTCGACACCGAGAGTGACCCGAGGCGTGATCCGGCCCGAGGATTCCACCGTGGCCAGCGTGTTCGACAGGGCGGCCGCAACCTGGGCCGGCTCGGCGTTGGTCAGACGGAAGATCCGGGAGTTGCCCGAGCGCTGGTTGGCGGTATCGAGGTTCAAGACCAGGGCGGCGATCTGGTCCAGGTCATTGGTGCGTCCGGTGACGATGAGGCGGTTTCCCTCGGTGTCGGCACGGATCACGGCCTGCTCGGCCGGAGGCACGGGTTTGGACTTGAGCGATTCCTCATACAGGGAGCGGAGCGTGCCGGCCAATTCGGTGGCCTTCCGCGCGGCCAGATTCAACACCCGTGTCTCTCGTGGGGCAGGGGCGGCCGTGGGTGCCTGGATCACGCCGAGGAGGGATTCGATCTCGGCGAGGTGATTGGTCCGTGCGGTGACCAGAATGCGACCGTTGGGGGCATCGGGAGTGAACACCGCATCGGCCGGGTCGGCCGCGTCCTGGGTCTTCCAGCGTTCGGTGTAGAGCTGCCGGAGCAGGGGAAGCACGCGGATCACCTCGTCGGGCTGTCCCACCGTGATCGGCCGGGTCTCGCGAGGGGCCAAGGCCGCGGTGTTCTTCTGGAGTTGCTCGAGGATGTTGTCGACCAGCCCGAGCTGGGCCTCGCTGCCGGCCAGGATGAGCTGGTTGCTCGTGGCGTCATCCAGGATGAGCAGGTCGGAGAGGGCCAGCTCGGGCTGGTTGCGGGACTGGTCGTTGTACAGCTGCCGGACGCGGGCCGACATCTCGCCCACCTTGCCCTGGCGCAGGGTGACCACCTTCATGCGGCGGTCGGGTCGGGCCCCGAGGGACGTGTCGAGCTGCTCGATGATGGTGGAGACGGCCTGGAGTTCCTTCGGGTCGCCCGTCACGATCAGGGTGCGGCTCTTGGCATCCACCGAGACCGTGGCCCGCTTCTGGGCCCGGCCGAAGGCATCGTAACGAACCAGCGCGGTGGACAGCACCTCGGCCACCTTGTCCGGCTCGGCCGACCGGATCTTGAAGACCCGGGCTGTCGCGCTCTGCGAACCGACCTTGTCGAGCTTGCGCACCAGGTCTTCGATGACGGCCAGCTCGTTGGTCTCGCCGACCACGATCAGGCGGTTGCTGCCCGTGTCGGAGGTGATGGTCGTGTCGGGCGGGGTGGCCCCGAAGCGGGCCTTGGCCTGGTCGAGGTACAGGCTGCGCACGGTGGTGGCCAACTCGGAGGCCGTCGCTGTGGCCAAGTCGATGATGCGGACATCGCGGGAGTCGGCCCCGGGCTTGGCTGGGCTCGTGCCCAATTGCTGGAGGATCGACTCGATCTTCTGCAGGTGATCGGGCCGACCGGTGACGATGATGCGCCCGCTGCGGGGATCGGCCAGGATCTGGGCGTCGGCCGGATCGGTGTCGGCACGCTCCTTCCATTGGTCGGTGTACAATTGCTGCAGCAGCGGTTGCACGCGCTGGACGTCGCTGGCGGAGCCGACCTCGAAGGTCCGCGTCTCGCGGCCGAGGTTCGTGCCACCGGTGCTCTTGAGATTGGCGATGATCTCCGAGATGCGGTCGAGGTGGGAGACCCGGCCCGAGGCGATGATCCGGCCCGAGCGGGGCTCGGTGATGAGCTGGGTGTCGGCGGGACCGTCGGAGGGGCGGCTCGAGGCCTGGTCCTTGTAGAGCTGCTGGATGATCGGGAGCAGGCGCTGGGCCTCGGCGGGCTTGCCGATCTCGAAGACCCGGTTCGTGCGCGCCTCGGGCATCTCGGTGGCCAGCGTGGTGACGATCTGGCGCACGGCCGTCGCCTGGTCGGCGGTGCCGAACACCATCAGCCGGTCGCCGCTGGGGTCGGTGTACAGGGTGGCCGGCTTCGTGGTGCGCCCCTGGTTCTGCTCGGCGTAGATCTTGTTGACCATCGGCAGGAGGTCCGCGGCGCGGCTGCCCTGGGGTTCGATGGTGTGCAGTTGGCGCTGCGACTGATCCGGGCGGGCGTCGAGGGCCGAGATCACCGTCTCCACCTGCGCCATCAATGAATCCGGCGCGAGCACGATCAGTCGTCGGCCGTTCGGCTCCGGGGTGATGCTCACCAGGTTGGTCACCGAGCGTCCGGCGTTCTGGGCCATGAACACGCGGGTGGCCACCTGGGCGAGCGTGTCGGGTTCACCGACCACCTCCACCATCTTCAGATTGCGGTTCTTCGACCCGCCCGAGGTGCCCCCGTTCCCCTCGGCCCCCTCGTTGTCGAGGCGTTGGATGATCCCCTCGGCGTCCTTCAGGTCCTGGCGGGATCCGGAGACCACGATGCTGTTGGACTCCCGATCGAGGGAGACCGAGGCCCGGCGGATGGGCTGGTTGCGGGCGTCGAATTTCACCATGGCGTTGGAGACCACGCTGACGACCTGGGCGGCGTCGGCGTTGTTGAGCCGGAAGACCCGGGCGCCGCCGGCGGCCTCCGGGGCCTGGTCGAGGCGTTCCACCACCTGGGTGATCAGCGTGATTTCTTCGCGCGGGGCGGAGATGATGACCCGGTTGGCGGCCGGGTCGGGCATGATGCGGCCCTTGGGGGTGTATTCGGTCCCGCGTTGGCTCTTCAGCAGGTCGGTCGCCAAGGTGGTGGCCAGCGTGGCCAAGGCGGCTGCGTCCGCCTGCTTGAGTTCGATGACCTTCATCTCGCGGGGTTGCACGTCGGAGGGGACGTCCAGCTCGCGGATGATCTTGGCGGCGGCCTCGACCGCCGCCGGTTCACCGGTGATCACCAGGCTGTTGCTTCGCGTATCGACCAGCACCTTCACCGCCTGGGTCTGGGAGCCGAGGCCCTTCTCGACCAGGCTGGAGATTTCCGAGGCGACGGCCGTCTTGAGGCGGATGATGCGCGTCTCCTCCTTGGCGCTCTTCTGCCCGGCCGGGTCGAGTTGACGGATGATGGCCTCGACGCGGGTGATCTCGCGCTCGGCGCCGCTGACCATGATGCGGTTGTTCTTCGCATCGGTCATCAGGGTGGCCGGTCCTCCGGGGGGCTCGGTGTTGCCCTTGATCTGCTCTTGGTAGAGCTGCTGCACCAACGGGGTCAGTTCGGCCGCGGTGCGGTTGTGCAGCTCGACGTTGCGGAATTGGCGGCTGACGGCCGAGGCGGTCGTGGCGTCGAGCTGCTGGATGAGGGTCCGCACCCGCTGGATGTCCGAATCGGTGGCGAGCACGATGATCTGCTTGCCCGAGGCGTCCGGGATGAGCTTGGGCTCGAGCTGCGGGTTGCTCGGTTGTTCACCCAGCTGGCTCATCATCTGGCCGGCGAGGGTGATCAGTTCAGCGGGGGACTTGCCGTTGACCGGGATGACGGCCATCTGGCGCTTCTGGCGCTCCGGGGCGACATCCACCACGGACAGGATCGCCTCGATCTCCTTCTTCTGTTCCTCGGTGGCCGTCACCAGAAGCCGGTTGTTGGCGTTGTCGGGGACGACCGATGGCTTGGGTTGGTCCTCGAAGCGCCGATCCGCCATGCGCTCGTTGATCAGGCTGTTGAGGCTGTTGAAGGCCGTCTCGAGCCGGGCATTGCGCAACGAGAGGATGTGCAGCGAGCGTTGCAGCGGTCGGGATTTCTCGGCGCGCAGATTGCGGACGATCTCCTCGATGCGGGTCAGGTGCTCCTCCGAGGCCGTCACGATCAGCCGGCTGGTGTTGGGCTCGGCCATGATCTTGGCGTGGGCGGCACCGCCGGCGCTCCCGTCGGCGACCTCGCTGCGGTAGATCTGCTCGACCAGGGGGACGATGCGCTTGGCCTCGGCGACGCTGCCGAGGTCGATGAAGCGGGTCTGCTGCGGCTTGGGATTGGTCGAACCGGTCTCCAGTTGGGAGATGATGTCGGTGGCGGTCTGCACGTCGCCCGGCGAACCGGTCACCACGATGCTCTGGCTTCCCGGTTCCACCGAGACGCTCGCAGTGGGGACCTTCTGTCCGTTGGGCAGCGTCTTGGTGAGGGCCTCGGTGAGGATCTTGCCGACATTCTTGACCTCCGAAGTGCGGGTGCGGAAGACCCGGGTGATCTGCACGACCTGGGCCTTGCCCGGGGTGGCGTTGGCCACGGTGCGTCCCGATCCGTGGACCGGCTTGTCGAGCCGATTGACCAGCGCCTCGATCTGGTCGGCCATCCCGGCGAGCGGAGCGGCGACGATCAACCGGTTGGTGTTCTTCTCGGCGATGACGCGCGCCTTGGTGGCGGCGGCCGAGCCCGTCTCGTTGGGGGCCGCGACTCCGGGGATGGCCTGGCGGATCATGTTGGCCAACTCCTCGGCCTTGATGACCTCGGGGGTGTAGATGCGCACATCGCCGGCACCGCTGCCGCCGTCCTCGAAGCGGGTGATGAGTTCGTCGGCCAGCGCCAACCGCTCACGGGGGCCGAACAGCACCAGGGTCCGCGAAGCGTCATCATACACGGCCGTGACGTAGTCGTTGGGGTCGGCTGGCAGCACGTCCAACTGCTTGGTGTTGGGGTTGAACTGCGTGCGCTTCGGGGCGGTGGTCACGCCGAAGGTGCGGTTGATGAGGTCGGCCACGACGGCCCCGGAGGCGTGGAGCAGCGTGTAGGTCTTCATCTGCCGCTGGGCCGCCGTCTCGTTGTCGACCGAGCCGATGAGGGCCTTGACCCGCTGGATGTTGGCCAGGCGGTCGGTGAGGATCAGCCCGCGGCCTCGGGACAGCGGGGCGACGGACCCCGCCGACGAAAGCAGGTTGGTGATCGATTCGGAGATCTCCTTGGCGTCGAGGTTCTTGAGGTCCAACACCACCGTGACCACCTCGCCGGGGCGGACCCCGTCGGCCTTGTCGCCGCCGCGCAGGATGCGCAAGGGGGTTTGCGGCAGTTCCTTGAAGGGCACCACCCGCAGGAAGTTGCCCTCTTCGACCACCATCTGCCCCTTCATGGACAGGATCACGTTGAGCGTGTCGAACGCCTCCGCGTAGTTGTACGCGTTGGAATCGTTGAAGGTGATGGTGCCCGGGATGTTCACCTCGCCGACCACCGGTTTGCCCGACATCTGCGCGAAGCGCTCGATCACGTCGGCGTAGGGAATGCCGTCGAACTGGAAGCGGATGTTCTTCGTGCTGGTCGACGGAGCCGCGGTGGGGGCATTCGTCGCGGAAGACTGCTCGGGCGTCGTGCTCCCCGCGGATGCCGTGGCCGAGGCGGGGACTTGGGTCGGGGACGCCTTGCCCGGGCTCGCTGGGGAGCTGCCGGAACCCGGATTGACCGTCTGCGCTTGGACGAACGGGTTGGGGACGATCAGGCCGAGGCCGACGCCGAGGGCGAGGGCCAGACGGAAGGGCCGGTTCATGTTCATGGGAAAAGGGGGGGGAAGGACTCAGAATTGGGCGATGCCCGGGGGCAATTGCTCCGGTTTCAGTTTGTGGCGTTGGGCGAAGGTGCCACCGCGTTCGATGGCCCAGTATTCGTTGCCGATGCGAAGGATGACCCGACTGCCCGACAAGACGTCTTCTCGGCCCGGAGTCGGCATCGGGCGGTAGTCCACCTGGACGATGACCCCCCCGGCGATGCTGTCGCCCACCTTGTAGCGGAGGGTCTTCTGGGCGGTCAGGTCTCGGACATGGATCTCGGACTCGCCGGCCCACTCCGACAGCGAGACCAGGCGGAAGGTTTCCGGGCCCGGACTGCCCGGGGGGGCCGGGCGGGGCGGGGCCGGGGGTTGGCCCACCGGGGGCGCCGGTGCCGGGCGCGGGATGTAGGGGCGCAGGAGGTCCCGCGCGACCATGGCATCGTAGGCGCGCCGCTCCGGGCTCTCGGCGTTGAGGCGGGATTCGAGGTCGCCTCGCTCGACCTCGGGACACGGAGCGGGCACCAGGGTGAGGTAGCGGAAGCTCACCCGGACACGGCCGGGGGCGTCGGATGGGGAGAGGGTCAGACCGTCAAGCCGATGGACCGGCGTTGCACGGTCGAGCAGGAAGATCAGGTTGACCACCTGCGCGAGCGGACCGTCGCCACGGACCGTCCAACCGGTCTCGAGCGCGCCGCGGATCTTGCGGGTGCCGGTCGGGAGGCGGCTGAAGTCGGCTTCCCGCAGGCCGCTGTTGATCAGGGTCCGCGTGAGCATCTCGCCGAACCGGGCGCTGGCCTGGTCGATGTCGTCGGAGAAGGTTCGGGCGGCGACGGCTTTCACCGCATCCTCGGCGGCGAAGTAATCGCGGCGTTCCTTGGCGAGCCGATCGAGCTTCTCGCGGACGCCGGCGATGCGTCGGTCGATCTCGGTCAGCGGCTTGAGGAAGACGCTGCGACCGATCACGAAGAGCAGCGCCACACCGACGAGACCCCCGATGACGGTCAGGAGCTTTTTCTCGCGATCGTTCATCGAGCCCCTCCCTTCCGGGGATTCTCAAGGGACATGTCGTCGGCGGGCCGGGCCGGGGGGTGTAGCTTGTTCAGGTCGAACTTGAGCTTGGCCGGAACGGTGAGCTCGACCGTGGTGCGGAAGTTGTACCCGTTGCGATCAGCGCCCGGGGTCACGGCCAGGGGCTTCACATCGTAGCCGGCGGCCCGCAGCAGACGGTCGACCTTGCCGAGGATCTCGCCGTTGCGGGCCTGGACTCCCAGGCGGATGGCCCGGTTGGGTCCGAAGGCGACGGAAGTCAGGTAGATCTCCTCGCTGGGCGGCAGCACCGCGCTCAAGTGGGCATAGTGGTCGAGCCAGTCGCGCTCCTCGGCCGACCAGGCCTTCAAGGTGGCCGCCTGCTGGATCATCTGGCGGTAGACCGGCCGCTTCTTCTCTCCGGTGGTCAGCTCCGACTGGAGGGCGGCGAGCACGGCCTCACGCCGGCTGATCAGCGTCTTGCGCACCCCGAGCACCACGACCAGGACCGCGACCGCCGCGGCGGCCCCGGCGATCATTCGGATCTTCCGGAGGTCGGGCGGAGGCGTGGGGCGCTTGGGGTTGAGGAAGTCGAATTCGAGGCCGGACGGGTGGGTGGCCCCCAGTGCGAGGCCGATGCTGGAGAAGCCGCTCGCCACCGCCGCCGCGTCGGATCGTTCCAGGCCAAGCGCGTGAGCGGGTGCGACCTGGGGCACGGCGAACCCGAGGCGGGTCTGGAGCGCGATCGAAAGGGCCTCTTCATGGCCGGTGCCGCCGAGGATGGCCGCGGCCTCCGGTGCGGTGCGCCCGGCGGTGCCGCCGAAGGCGTGCAGGCTCCGCACCACCTCGATCGTCGCCGTCCGGACCCATTGCTCGGCATCGGTCTCCGCCGCGGGGGGCATCGGAAGGCCACGGCTGAACAGCAGGGAGGATCCTTCCAGGATCTCGATGCCGACCTCCTCGGACTTGAGCGCGACCAAGGCTCGTGGCCCGGTCTGCGCCCCGGCGCCGGTGCCCGTCGCCTGGAGACAGGTGGCGTTCGCCTGCGAGATCCAGCCCACGGCGGCCAGTGAAAGACCCGCGGCCTCGGCCAACCGCCGGAGGAACTCGAGGGACTCCTGCCGGGTGACGGCCACCAGCACCTCGACACGGTCCACAGAATCGTGGGCCGTCGCCGGGGACGACGCCTGCGTGTCGCCCTCGCCAGGCTCGCGTGCGGGAAGTCGGCGGAGGATCTGGAAATCGATGATCGCCTCGTCCAGTCGGAAGGGCAGGTCGCGCGCCACCTGGAAGCGGACGAGGGACGCGATGGTGCCGGTCAGCCCGGTGTCGGGGACCGCCACCGTCCGGAGGATCACCTGCGAGCGGCCGATCCCGAGCACCACGGGGCCGGGTTTGATCCGGGCCTTGGCCAGCGCCTTCGCGATGGCCGTCCCGAGGACGGAGGCATCGGTCCGATCGGCGTCGTCCGGCAGTTCGAGGGCCAAGGCGCGGACCTGGTCGACGCGGCTCGAGTTGCCCGATCGGGTGGCCTCGGCGATGCGGAGCACCCGGCCGTCGACCTCCAGCGCCGTCACCGCAGGCAGGCCACGGACCGTGGGGCGCGAACCTGCCCCCCCGGGGAGTCGGGATCGGATCTGACCGGTCAAATCTTTGAGGGAAATTCCCATGTTGCTTTGGACTCGAGGAAACACCGCCAGAATGCCACAGCGCTCGACGAGTCGCCAACACCCGACGCTGGCGAGCCGTGGCTTATTTCAGCTGATTTTCGAGGCGGCCCCGGGCGGTTTTCCGGGGTTTTGTCCGGGCCGGTGCCGTCACCCTCCCGCCTGCGTTCAGGGGCGGGGTCCCGTCGGTGCCGCCGTGTCTGTTCCGGTCGATTGGACCGGATCGTCCGATGGGATTCCCTCCTCGGATTCCAGGCGGATCGGGAAGGGGAGCCCCAGGCGGGTGAGATCCCTCAGATATACCAGTCGGGTCGGCGGGCTGGAGGCATCGATGACGGCTTCCAGGATTCGAAACCGCCCGGACCGTGCGCCATAAGCCAGCACCTGGAACCGGAACTGGAGGCTGCGGGTCGTGAGGAATGGGGCGATCTCCCGGAACCGTTCGGCGTCCACCAGGTTCTCCACATGGATCCAGGCGATCGATGCCCGTCGCTCCGCAGGCAGGTTCCGTCGGGCCGAGAGGATGCTCTCGGCGAGGGCGTTGTCGATGCCGGGCACGAGTTGCAGCACGCTGGCCGGGGCGGTGTTGACGTTGATCCGGCCGACGAGCTCAGCCTCGGCGGATCCGGTGAACCGGTCGAGCACCAGGGCCAACGAGTCTTTGCCGATCCCGGTGGGCACCGATCGCTCCTGTCCGTCCGGACCGCTCAGCGTGACCGTGGCATCCAGCAGTTCCGCCGGATCGAGCACCACGCTCTTGGAGGCTCCCAGTTCCGCGACGAACGCCACGAAGGCGGGCGGGAGATCGTTGGTCTCGGTGAGGGTCGCCCCGGGGGTGTTGAGGTGGAAGCGGCGTTTCCCGTTCCGGTCGGTGTTGGGTTCGCGTGAATAGACCGTCAGCAGCGGCAGCAACCCTGGATTGAGGCGTCCGTCGGCGTCGTCCGGCGGTTCCCGCTCGTCGCCGTCATCCTCGTTCGGATCGAGGGAGAAGTTGCGGTTGGCATCTTCTCCGAGGACGACCGCCGGCGTGAAACCACGGACGAGCAGCAATTGTTCGACCGTGGACAGGGCTCCATTGTGGATGCGGTAGGGTTGCGGCAGGGCGCTGTAGTATTCCTGCTCGGCTCCCTCGGGACGGGGCACATCATCCGCGTCGAGGAAATCGAGCAGTGCGTCGGTGAGCGAGGCCTTCATCCCGGGCAATCGGCTGACCATCGACGTGGTCGCGGAGTTGAGATTGAGCTTCGAAGCCTCGTCGGTGAGACCGAATCGGATGCCTCCCTCGGGGTTCGCCGAATAGATCGTCCATCGCCACTCCTCGGACCCGTCGTCGTAGAGCACGCGGTCTTTGAAGCGCTCCGGGGCGTCCATCCAGGAGGTGTCGCCGGCCTGCAGTCCCGAAGCCAGACGCATCGCTTCGCGCACTCCGCTCATCGCCGTCGACCACCCCTGTTCTGCAGTGGAACCGGTCGCCCCGGCGGTCTCTTCGGAGCGCATGCGGAACATCAGGCTCAGGGCGATCATCGACATCAGCATCACCACGACGAGGACCCCCACGAGGACGAAAGCCCGGGGGGATTGTGCGGAACCCAAACGAGGGGTCCTCATGGGGCCGGGACCTCCTCTGCCATCGCCGGTTCGACCATCGCGGCGGGTTGTGCAAGCGCCGCGGGCAGCGCGATGACCCGGCGGAACACCTCGAACGGGTAGTCGGCCGGCGCGTCGCCGGTATCCGTGACCTCGTCGGGGAATGTCTCTTCGATGGGGTCCAGGCCGAGCGAAACCTCGACGGCAGACGGCGGTTCGGCCTTGTCCCATGCGCTCTGCCAACGGGATCCATCCCAGTACCGGAAACGCAGATAACCGATGGCCTCCGAGAGGAGCGCGCCACCCGAGGATGGGATCGAGTTCGTGCCGCCGACCGAGGGCGATTCGATCTCGGTGGGCAGGTTGGTGGAGACCGCGGCGCTGGCCGTATGCGCCCGTTCCTGCCGGAACAATCCTGGTTGATTGGTGTCGGACGACCATCGGTAGGCGACCTCCATCCAATCGGCCTCCGCGATCGCAGCCCGGCCCAGATTCCCTCCGCGCCAGGGAGTCTTGGACGGAACCGCCGTGTGGAGCATCCGCAGGGAGCGGGAATCACCGGAGAGGATCGGGGTCCCCGGGGTCGCGGGTGGAACCGTGCGCAGTTCGCTGCTGATCCGATCCATCACCAAGCGCACTGCGGAAAGGGCGTCGGCCTTGCGCAGGATCTCTTCGCGGAGGACCGAAGCCTGTCGATAGAACACCAGGACGCCCGTGAGCAGGCCGACGGCGATCACGATCGCCAGGACCACCTCGATCAGGGTGAATCCACCGGCATCCCCGGGGTTGCGCCTTGGAATCGTCATGGCTCGGCAGGGGGTTCTTCCGGGGTCCCCGGGGCAGAATCGCCGGCGCTCAACGACGGCGTCTGGATGACTTGGGCCAACCGTCGCACCACTTCCGGATCGGCATGACGAACGATGATCTCATGCGGAGTCCCTGGGGTGTCTCCGCTGGGCGGGACGATCTGCCAGGTCCAGTTGGTGAAAGGAGGCTGGAAGGGGGCCGGCCCCAGGACCGCGGCCGATCGAAGACCGACCTCGAGTTCTGCGACCACCGAAGCGGCCAAGTTGTCGGCGTGGGCTCCCAACCGCAGCCGCTCCTCGCTATCGATGGCCGACTGGAGGGCGCTGCTGATCACCGCCGCAGCCGCCACGAAAAGGACCAGGGCCAGCACCACCTCGAGCAACACCGAGCCCGTTTCGGGTCGGGCTTGGATCTGGGGCCGCTTCAGCATCGCGGGAACAGGCGCTCGGGGCGATGCCCCCGCAACAAGGACTCAGCGTCGGCCCCGGGATGTCGTCGTCGAGGCGGTCGCGCGCGGCGACAGCCTCGATGGGGAGGACTCGTAGACAGCCGAACCCGCATCGGCGGGGGACGCGGTTCCGGACGACGGGTTCGCCGAAGTCCCACGCGTCGAGGCAACCGGATCACGGCTCTCGCTCGTGCCCGCAGCGCTGGACGATTCCTTCCAGTGCCGTCGGGTGGTGCCGGTGACGCTCTCGAGATGCACGGCCACCTCGCGGACATCGTCGCTGTCGCGGCTGGCCAAGACGATGGTCGCTCCGTCGCAGGAACCGTCGGGGTAGAAGGTGATCGTCGTTTCTCCGGGATTGGAGCCGCCCGCGGCCCGGGTCGAGGTGTCGGGACCAGGATCCGCCCCGGATTCCGAATCACCGCTCCCGGAGGCGGGAAACGCGAGGGCAGCCGAGGCGGCGGTGCCGGACTCGAAAGCGTCGCCGTCGATCGAGGCCGTCGCCGATTCCACTCCTTTGGAGTCACGACCGACGGAACGGATCTCGACCAGTTCCGAGACATCGGTGACCTCGGCCGAGAGGGATGGGATGGGCTCGAACACCCCCGGAGCCCTCGCGGGATCGGCTTCCCAGAGGATGCTCAGGGAGGGGGCGGATTCACCGGTCCCGGTGGCGTCGGGGTTTCCCTTGGGTGTCCCCGGCGTGGAGACTCCCGGGGCTTCGGCGGCGGTCACCACGACCTGGACCTTGCGGCCGGTGTTGGCCGCATGGGCACGGGCGAACCGCATGGCGGTTTCCACCCGCTCGACCCCTTCGTTGAGTTGGGCGCTCCGCTGCAGGCTGGAGAAGCCGAAGACGGCCGCGGCCATCAATCCTGCCAGCAGGGTCACGGCCAGGAGCAGCTCCACCAGAGTGAAGCCACCTGTGCGCAACCGGCGATGGCGGGAGGTCAGCATCATGGCCGTGCCTTGTCGATCACGGGTTCGATCCGCCCGAGGATCCGCCGGCATTGGCGCCGCCGGCACCCGAGGTGTCGGATTCGGTGGACATCTTGATGTCGTCGTCGTTGTCGGGCTGCCCGTCGGGGCCGACCGAGAAAAGTTTGTAGGGCAGGGCCGACTTGGCCCCGTCGGAACCTTGCGACCGATCGACGACCTCGTAGCGGATCGGGAAGCCCCACGGGTCGTCCAGGCGGGTGCCCGGCTTGAGGTAGGGCCCTTGCCACTTCTCACCCTGGCGCTCGTTCTCGAAGGTGGGCTTGGTCAGCAACGCATTGAGACCGCCCTCTTGTTCCGTCGGATAGTGGCCGAGATTCAGGCGGTAGGTGTCGAGGGCGCTGGAGATGTTGTTGAGCAGCAGCCGGGTGGTGTTCTTCTCGGCGCCCTCCTGTTGAGGCAGCACGAACACGACCAGGGCTCCGGCCAGGAGCAGGATGATCACGATGACCAGCAGGATTTCGATGAGCGTGAAGCCGGCGGCCTGGCGGACGCGGCGAGCGGAGTTTTGGAGCGGGAGTCTCATGCGGTTGAAGAACTGAATCCTAATGAGTGCCGACGGTTCGCGCCTAGAGACAATTCAACCCATTTTCTGCCCGGGACGGGAATCCTCACGGCACCCGGGGTGTGATCCGCCGGGTATCCGCGCTGCCGAATGAAAAAGACCGGAATCCCGTGCGGGAATTCCGGTCTTGAGAGATCGGCTTGGAAGGCTGGGGGCCCGTTCTGGGTGGATGAGCCCGCCTCGTCGTGGTCACCAGCGCATGTCGGCCACCGTGCGTCCGGCCGGGATGAAGGGCAGCACGTGCTCGGTGTACGGCGTGATGATGTCCAGCACGTAGGGGGTTTCAGCCGCCAGCATCCGCTCGAGCGCGGCACGCAGGTCTTTCCGGTACACGACGCGCTCGCAAGGCACACCGAAGCTGGTGCACACCTTCACGTAGTCGGGATAGATGCCCGAACGGTTGTCGGGGTTGCCCAGGTAGGTGTGGCCGCGGTTGCCCTCGAAGAAGTTGTCCTCCCATTGGACCACCATGCCCAAGTGCTGGTTGTTCAGCACGATGGCCTTGGCCGCGATCTTCTCGACGTGGGCGGTGGCCAACTCCTGGATGTTCATCAGGAAGGACCCGTCGCCGTCGATGTCGATGACCTGCTTGTCGGGCCGGGCGACCTTGGCTCCCAAGGCGGCCGGGTAGCCGTAGCCCATGGAACCGAGACCGGCGCTGGTGATGAACTGGCGGGCGAACTTGTACTTGTACCATTGCCCGGCCCACATCTGGTGCTGGCCGACGCCGGTCGTGATGATCGCCTCGCCTTTCGTGAGGCGCCAGAGTTCCTCGATGACCATCTGGGGCAGGATGTATTCCTCGCCCTCTTTCTGGAACGGCTTGATGTGGGCCGAGTCGATGATCTGCCCTTCGGTGGTGTACCGGAAGGGGGCCTTGGCCTTCCACTCGGCGATCTGGCTGTGCCAGGCCGGGAAGGTCTTTTTGATGCCCTTGCGCTGGGCGATCAAGGCGTTGATCCGGTGCAGGGCGTCCTTCAGGTCGCCATGGATGGCCAGGTTGGCCCGCTTGTTCTTGTGGTGCTCGGAGGGGTCGATGTCCAGGTGGACGATGGTCGCCCCCTTGGCGAACTCGCTGAAGGCACCGGTGACCCGGTCATCGAACCGGACACCGAAGGCGAGCAGCAGATCGCAGCCGTCCTTCAGTTTCACCATGGGCTCGGACGGATCGTTGCGCCGTGCGAACTCGCCATTGACCGCCCAGTTGGCGAAGGCCGCCCCGTGCATGCCCAGCCAGCGCAGGGACAGCGGGTGGTCTTCAGGGAAACCGCCGATGCCCATCAGCGTGGTGGTCAGCGGAATCTGAGTGGATTCGGCGAATTCCAGCAACTCGGCCGAGGCGCCAGCCGTGATGATGCCGCCGCCGCTGTAGATCACCGGGCGCTCGGCCTTCTCGATGAGTCCGATGATCTCGTTGAGCGCGAGTTCGTCGGCGCTCACGCGGTCGGTGTAACCGCGCAGCCGGGCCTTGACCTCGTCCAGCGTGGGCCACACGGGGCGGGCTTTCTGCTGCTGCACGTTCTTCGGGAAGTCGATGACCACGGGTCCCGGGCGCCCGCTCTCGGCGATGTAGAACGCCTCTTTGACAATGCGCGGGATGTCGTTGATGTCGGTCACCAGGTAGGAGTGCTTCACGATCGGCAGGGTCACGCCGATCATGTCGGTCTCCTGGAAGGCGCCTCGGCCGATCATCGACTGGGCCACCTGGCCGGTGATCGCGATCAGGGGGCAGGAATCGACGTAGGCGTCGGCGATGGCCGTCACCAGGTTGGTCGCACCGGGACCGCTGGTCGCCATGCACACGCCGGCCTTGCCGGTGGCGCGGGCGTAGCCCTCGGCGGCGAAGCTGCCGCCCTGCTCGTGGCGCGGAAGGATGGTGCGGATCTTCGACTTGGTCAGCGACTGGTGGATCTCCATGCTCGCGCCGCCAGGGTAGGCGAAGATGACCTCGCAACCCTCGCGCTCGAGCGCCTCGACAAAGATGTCGCGCCCGAACATCAGGGGTCCGATGTCTTTGTTGCTTTGGGTCTGGTTGCTCTGCGTCGGGGTGGCCGTGCTCATGTGTTGTTTGCTGGTTCTTGGCCGGTGGTCGTGGATTTCCCTGTTCGGAACAAAAAACCCACGACCGTCGCCGGCCGTGGGTTCTTGTGAAAGCTGCATCAAGCGTGACGACAAGTCCCATCGGCGGCCTTCGGGCCACCTACCGATACGGGTACTACCTTGTGCGTCGCGCTCATGACGATGGAACAAAATGGCCTGAATCCCGGTGGGTGGTCAAGCCCAAGCCCCAGCCATGCGGTCGAAGCGCTCGACGTCGCCAATCGGTGCCTTGCCCCCGGGGAGGCGCTGCGGTTTGATTTCCGCCGACATGGAATGCCTCCCCGGTTTCCGCGAATTCTATCCCGAGCCGCTGCCTCTGAAGGACGCCTGGTCCTGCGATGCACGCAACCACCTCTTCGACGCCTGGCGGCACACCGCCCGCTGTTACGGGTTCCGGGAGTATGACGGCCCTCCGTTGGAGCCGCTCGAGCTCTACACGGCCAAGTCGGGTGCCGAGATCGTGGGGCAGTTGTTCAACTTCGTGGACAAGGGCGATAGGTCGGTTTCGATGCGTCCGGAGATGACGCCGACGGTCGCCCGCATGATCGCCGCGGCGGAGCGGGCCTACAAGAAGCCCATCAAATGGTTCTCGATGCCGCAGCTCTTCCGGTACGAGAAGCAGCAGCGCGGCCGCCTGCGGGAGCATTTCCAGTTGAATTGCGACATCTTCGGCGAGGCCGACGTCGCCGCCGACGCCGAGATCATCGCGCTGCTCATCGATGTGCTGCGCCGCCTGGGACTCGATTCCCAGGACTTCGTGGTCCGGTTGAGCAGCCGGCAGGCCTGGCAGCGGTTCTATGAATCGCGCAACGGCGATCCCGCCCGCGCCTACGAGTTCTACCAGGTCATCGACAAGATCGAGCGCGAGAAGCCGGAGGTCACGGCGCAGAAGCTCCAGGTGCTGGGGATCGACGTGGCCGATGTCCGGAAGTTCATCGAAGCCGGGGAGCCGACGCCCGAGTTGCAGGCCGTGCTCGACAATCTGGCGGCCCGGGGCCTGCGCGACTACGTGGCCATCGATTACAACGTGATCCGCGGCCTGGCCTACTACACGGGCGTCGTCTTCGAGGCGTTCGACCGCAAGGGCGAGTTCCGGGCCATCGCCGGAGGCGGCCGGTACGATCAGTTGGTCAAGCTGTTGAGCCAGGGCAAGGTCGATCTCCCGGCGCTGGGATTCGGCATGGGCGATGTCGTCCTGCTGGAGTTGCTCAAGGCTCGCGGCAAGCTGCCCTCCTTCAACGCCGGCCTCGATTGCGTGGTCATCATCGAGGACGAATCCCTCCGTGCGGAATCGCTGGCCCTGGTCCAGGAGTTGCGCCAGATCGGTCGCCTGGTGGAGTACAGCCTGACCCCGGCCAAGGGGGACAAGCAGCTCAAGCGCGCCCTCGAGTTGGGTGCGCGCTACAGCCACTGGGTCCAGCGCGATGCCCAGGGAAAGATCGTCTACCGGACCCGCCACCTGGCCAGCCGGTGCGAGTTGACCGGCGACCTCAAGTCTGCGCTGACCACCAGCGATCCCTTGAGGTGAGGAGGGGTGCTGCAGCCCGCAGCGGCATGCACGGCCGCTCCAGGAGCTGAGGAGACCGGCGCGCCGGCCTTGGGGTTGGGCGCGCCCCGGTCAACCTGCCGGACGGAATCCACGCTCGGCGAACCGGGCGAGCGTCCACTCGTATTCGTGGACCAGTTGGTCGACCACATCGCGTTGTTTCATCGCGGCAGGCATGACCTCCCAGGTGTAGGTCTCCATCTCGAAATGGCGGCAGAGCCCCGGGTCGGCCTTGACCGCGTCGAGGACCCCGACGAGATGGTCGGCCGTGGTGCCGAATCCCCCCTGGGGCTCCGCATGCAGCGGGATGTGGAAATGCACGCGCCACTCCGGCAGCGGAGCCCCTGCGGCGGTCGTCGGCGTGGCCAGCGCATCCTGGAGGTCGGCATGGCGAACCAGAGTCCCGTCGGGGCGGCGTTCGATGACTTGATGGAAGTAGATGTCCTCGGCGAAGGCCTGCAACGCGTGCCGCACGTCGGGTGTGGGCCGCACGGACAGGGCGTTGCTGAGGTGGATCTTGCTCAGGCGGATGCCCGCCGCCCGCAGCCGCGACAGCGCCTCGGCCGGGGACTCGTATTCGATGGCGAGGTGGCAGCAGTCGTAGTTGACCCCCAGGCGCGTCTCGATGCGGCGGTCTCCCGGTCGAGCGGCCCGGAGGCGTTCGAAATACCCGACGCACTCCGCGGTCGTCTCCAGCGTGCACAGCGGTTCCGGTTCGAGCCCGAGGTGCAGGTCGTGACCGGATTCCCGGGAGAGATCCTCCAGGAAGTCCACGCATTCCCAGAGTTGTTGGATGGCGAGTCGATCCTCCTCGGGCGAACGTTGGAACGCCTTGTAGGACACCGGCACCGTGCTGACGCTGCCCGGCACTCCTGGCGGCAGGAGGTCGGCGAGGATCCGGAAGAGTCTCCGGGTGTATTCGAGGCGTTCCGGCCGAGACCAATCCGGGCGGTAGACCTGCTCCTTGACCCGTTGCCCATGGAACTGGCCGTACGGGAACCCGTTGATCGTGAAGACGTAGGCGTTGTGACGTTGGAGCCACTCCCGGAAGGCCCGGAAGGTGGCGGGTTCCACCAGTTCCCGAGAGGCCCGGTCGCTGAGGCGGAGCCCGATGGCGTAGGGGCGTCCGCCGCTGACGCGGTCCTGCACCGCGCGGGTGTGACGCTCGAGGCCGGCGAAGGTCTCCGCCCAGTCCTCTCCGCGATGGATGTTGGTGCAATAGGCCAGGTGCAGTCCGTCGGTCAGTTGCATGCGGACCGATGGAAACCCGATCGGAGCCCGATAAAAAGCTCTCTTCGAAGCGTCCTTTCCTGTTTCCCGTCAGCCGTTACCCTCTCGCCGTGCACAAGAATTGGATGCCGTGCGTCCTGGCCTCGTTGGTGGGATGGGTCCTGCCGCTCCCCGCGCAATCGGTGGTCATCAGTGAGGTGATGTACGAGCCCCCGGGCGGCACCGCTTTCGCCGAGGCCGAATTCCTCGAACTCTTCAATCCGGGTTCCGTGGCCGCGGACCTCTCCGGCGCGACCTTCACGGCAGGCATCGGATTCACGTTTCCCTCGCCCTTCCTGCTCCCACCCAAGGCCCGAGCGGTGGTCTGCCGCAACCCTGCGCTCCTCAAGTCGCGGTACGGGAGCGTCCCGGGGTTGCTGGAGGGAGCCTACCTCGGCGCGCTGAACAACGGGGGCGAGACCCTGGTGCTCGCCGGCACCGACGGTTCGATCCTGGCCCAACTCAAGTACGGCATCGGTGGGGATTGGCCCAGCCGGCCGGCGGGCAACGGAGGATCGATCGAGTTGGTGGACCCCTTGGCTGACCCGACCCTGGCCTCCAACTGGAGGGCCAGCGCCGAATTCCACGGGTCACCCGGCACCGCCGGCTCCGGGGCACCGAACCGGGTGGTGATCAACGAGTTGCTGGCGCACACCGATCCGCCCCTCGAGGATGCGGTCGAATTGTTCAACCGGACCGATCAACCGATCGATGTGGGCGGCTGGTTCTTGTCGAACGACCTGGCCGACCCGTTCCGATTCCGCATCCCGCCGGGAACCGTGGTTCCGCCGCGCGGGTTCCGCATGATCTACGAGTACCAGTTCAACCCGCTTCAGCCGGCTCCGGGTCGCACGGCCTTCACCTTCGGTGCCGCGCGCGGAGGAGTGGTCACGCTGCTTTCCGCTGATTCCCGGGAAGTTCCCCAGCGGTGGGAAGACGTGCAGGAGTTTCCCGCCAGCCCCAATGGAGTGAGCTTCGGTCTCCATCCCGACGGCGAGGGGCCGTTTCTGTTGATGCAGCGGATGACGCTCGGGACCGGCATCGACAACTCGATGGATCCGATGCTGTTGAACATTTTCCGGCAGGGACTCGGGGGCACGAACGCGCCTCATGCCCTTGGGCCGATCGTGTTCCGGCGGTTGCGGCACTCGGCCCCCGCCGGTGAGATCGAGTTCTTGGAGCTGGAGAATGTGTCCTCCCGGACGGTGCCTCTTTACGACCCGGCCTATCCGACGAATGGATGGCGCATCGAGGGAGGGATCGGGTTCAATTTCTCGGAACCCCAGGCGATGCCACCGGGCGCCCGGTGGATCGTCGCCAACACCAACGATCCGGCGGCGGTCCGCCGCCTCCTGGGGTTGTCCCAGGATCAGGTCGTGTTGGGGCCGTACACGGGGCAGCTCGCTTCCGGGGGAGAGCGGGTGACGCTGGTGCGCCCCGACACCCCCCAGTTGCCCCCGCGACCGGACGCCGGATTCGTGCCGTACTATGTCGTGGAGCAGCTGGATTACCGTTCAGCGGCGCCGTGGCCCGCCGATGCGGCCTCACCCGATCGCTGCCTCGCCCGGATCGTCTCCACGGAGCCGGCGCATTTGCCCACGAACTGGCGAGCGGAGCCTCTGGTGACGACCGAGGCGGTGCGGCCATCGCTGGTGCTCGAGGCGGTCTCCGGCGGTCTGGTCCGTCTGCGCACCCGCGGGCCGAGGGACAGGGGATACGTCTTGGAGCGGGGTGTCTTGACCGGAGGAACCTTCATCGCCACGGCTACCGTGTTGACCGGTTCCTACTCGGCACCGCCGGGCTCGGTTCAGACCGACGGCACCGTGGAGCGCGCCTTCGAATTGCCCGCGGGCGAATCCGCCGAGATCTGGCGGATCCGCCTCGGTCCGTGATCGGGACCCGATCCGGGGCAGGCAGGGCGAGGTGTCCCGCGATGGGGCTCGCCCTGGGGTCGCTCACTTCAGTTCGTGCGATTCGACTTTGACGCCCTTCTTGAAGGTGTTGAAGCCGAACATCGACGGTTCAAACACGCCCACCGGAGCCACGTCCGCCTTCTTCGGCACCTCCAACCCGGTCAGGGAATAGGCGGCGTTGACGAAGAGTCGACGGAGGTCCTCGCTGCGCAGGTCGGTGGCCGCGCCGATCGTGGTGCAGAGGATCTGGGAAGTGTGCCCTGAGGCACCCTTGTGGTCGCGCAGCCAGACCAGGGGCATGGCCGGCTTGGACAAGTTCGGCGGGTCGTTGGGCTGCATCCCGGTCAACACCTGGCCGTGCATGAGGACGGTGGCGTCTTTCGGGAAGTCGGGGTTCACCCCGTAGACATCGCTCGGCCCGAAGACATCGAACACGCCGTTGAGGATCGGGTGCTTCGCGTACCGTCCGTCGATCACGCCCCGAGTGGCCTCCTTGCCATGGTGCCCGTGATGGTAGGTCCACGTCTCGCCCACGGTCTTGCCGCCGAACCCCCCGCCCTTGGCCGTCCACGAGTACCCGGCATAAGGGCTCTGTTTGTTGCGCTCGTAATTGAAGGCATGGGTCGCCGTCCGGACGACCATCATGGGCTTGCCGCTGTCGAGGTACCGCACGAAATGCTCCATGTCGGCATCGGGCAATTCGCGGAAGCGGAACTGATTGACCACCAGGTCGGCCGAGGCCAGCAGGTGCATGCCGGGGATGTTGGTCTGGTTGTTGGGATTGATGGTTCCGTCGGCGTCCTGGCTGAAGAGCACGATGCACTTGAAGCCGTGCTTCTGGCTGAGGATCTTGCCCATCTGAGGGAGGCTTTCCTCGGACCGGTATTCTTCATCGCCGCTCATCAGGACGATGGTCTTGCCGTTGGCTGTTCCGGCCTTCGGTTCGTAGGTGACCCAAGGCCCCGCCCAGGCGGGCAAGGCGGCGGCCACGAGGGAAACCAGGGAGCAGGTCAGGGCACGATTGGGGAAGTGCTGTTTCATAGGCGTGGGTCCATTCCAGCAGTTCTGCCGTCCGCAAGCCAGCCTTTCAACAGGCGCGTGCCCGGCGAAGTGCGCCAATGAGACGAAGGGGCAGCCGTGAGTTGCGCCAGGTTGGCTCGTGGTGTCTCAAAACCCTGGGTTTGGTGAGGGGTTCACGGCACGAAATGCCTCGAAACTGGCAAAAATCGGGTTGGCCCTCTGAATGCTTCCCGGATCCGAGATCGGAGACCGAAAGGGGGGTTTTCCCATGAAACCTCGCCGCTTCGGAACGAGTCCGATGAAACCAGTGAACAAAATCGCCTCGGGCGACTCCAACGCTTCCAGAGAGATGAAAACGAATTTCAAGACCAAGCGGCCCGGAACCGGATCCCATGCGAACTCCGGCAAAGCCAAAGGGCTTCGGGCTCGGACCTCCTCCTCCTCCACGAAGGCTCGGCCCCGGCGCTCCCGCAAGGCCGCCATCTCGAAGCGAACCCGTCCGATCGCGCTCCCGCCGACGCCTGCCGCGGATCGTTCCCGCATCCAGGTTCCCCGCGGGCCGCTCCCTCCGGGCGAGGTGGTGATCCCGGTCGAGACGTTGGCGACCTCGCGGGCGGTTCCCCTGAAGGTGGAGGCGGAGGATCCCTCCATCGCCCTCCGTGAAACGCGGTCGACCGAATCGGCCGGGCGCGGAGTGTGGGATGAGCATTCCTCCCTGCGACTCTACCTGCGCGACGCCGTCGAGACCCCTCTGCTGACCGCTCAAGAAGAGGTCGAGTTGGCCCGGCGGATCCAGAAGGGCGACGAAGCGGCCCGAGAGCACATGATCCGGGCCAATTTGCGCCTGGTGATCAAGATCGCCCGGGAATACGAAGATTACGGCCTGCCGCTCCTCGACCTCGTCAACGAGGGCAACATCGGCTTGATGCGCGCGGTGGAGCGCTTCGATCCGGACCGGGGTGCCAAGCTCTCGACCTATGCCGCCTGGTGGATCAAGCAGTCCATCAAGCGGGCCCTGTCCAATCAGTCGAAGTCCATTCGCCTGCCCATCCACATCGTCCAGGAACTGGCCCGCATGAAGAAGGCCGAGGTGCGCCTCGAGTCCGAACTCGGGCGCCCGGCCACCGATGTCGAGTTGGCCGGTGAACTCGAGGCCGATGTCGAGGACATCCGCCGTTGGCGAGAGGCGGCCGCCGTGGGTGCGACCTCCCTCGACGCCCCGATCGGCAACGACCCCGAGTCGAACCGCATCGCCGATGTGATCGCCGACGAATCCGCCGTGATGCCGTGGGCGGGAGTGAGCGAGTCGAGCAACGCCGAACTCATGCGCGAACTGGTGGGTTCGTTGAATCCGCGCGAGCAGGTGATCCTCAATCAGCGCTTCGCGCTGGAAGGGGGAGACCCCCGCACGTTGGAGGAGATCGGCGCCGACTTCGGCCTCACGCGCGAGCGGATCCGCCAACTCGAGGCCGCCGCGCTCCGGAAGTTGCGCGACCGGTTCCTCGCCCGCGAGGCGATGGCCGAGGCCTGAGGCCTGAGGCGGGGCCGTCGGGCCGTGCCCGAACCCGGACTGCATTTCAGGGAGCCCCTCGGACTGACGGTCAGGCCGAGGTGGCTCCTGTTTCTTTTCTGCGCTTGAGGCGTTCGCGGAGGGTCAGCAGCGCCGGCAGCATGGTCATGGCAGCGATCATGCAGGTGGCCGTGCCGACCGCCATGACCCAACCGAGACTGCGGATGCCCCGGTGGTCTGCGATGATGAGGCTGCCGAATCCGGCGATCGTGGTGAGGCCCGAGATGAGCACCGCTTTCCCGGTGCTCTTGCCCAGGATGGCCGGTGTCCGTTCCTCGGCGAACCGGTTCAGGATGTGGATGCCATTGGTGACGCCGATCCCGATGACCAGCGGCAGCGTCATGATGTTGGCCGGATTGAACGGGATTCCGGCGACCCCCATGAAGCCGACCATCCACAATGAACCCAACGCCACGGGGAACAGGGACAGGAACACCTGCGTCGGAGAACGGAAGTGGATGAAGACCAGCAACACGATGGCCCCCAGCGCCCACCCCGCCGCCTCGATGTACGAGACCTTGAGGAGCTCGGTGTAGTAGTAGAGTTGGACCGGGGTTCCCGTGGCCGTCGGTGCGACCGATCGGATGTCCTTCACGAAGTCGTGCTGGGCCTGGCGTTCCCAGACGTCTTCCTTCGGATAGACCAGGATCAGGTGCTTTCCGGTGATCCCGATGAAACGGTTCCTCAGCACCGGAGGCAGGTCCGACTCGCGGAGGCCGCCCGACTCATCCTGCTGCTTGAGGGTCTCGAAGGTCTCGTGGATGTCCCGGAACAGCGCGTATTGGAAATGCCCCAGTTGGCGCGCGTTGGACTGCCGATCCCCGCGGAACATGGACGAGCGCAGTTCGGCAATGGCCTCTCTCAACGAGGTCATGTGCTTGAGCAGGTCCTTCTCCTCGGGGGCGGTCTTGCGGACTTCGTCGGCCGCGAGGGCCAGGAGTCCTTGGAGTCCCCACAGACGCTGGCTGAAGGCATTGAGGTCCAGCGGACCGTCCGCCACCCGAGGGAAGGCGATCGATCGGGTCTCCTGCCGGATCTCGCGGATCAACCGCAATTGTTCGGTCGAATCCTGGTTCAGGTAGTGGCCCATCGAGTCCACTCCGGCCACCGTGGGCAGGGCCTTCAATTTGGCTTCGATGGCGGGCACCTCGGCCACGGATGGGACCATGACCGCCCCGAAAAGCACCCCTTGGGCCCGTTCCTCGGAGGCCCCGCCTTTTCGAACCCGCGCGGCTTCGACGAGTTTCTTCTCGAAGATCACCGATGAGAGCCCATCGCTCTGCATGTTCAGCAGGTTGTAGTCGAACGAGACCCGGGAAGCGTAGACCACGCACAGGGCGCTCAGGCTCACCCCGGCCCCGAGCACCCACCAGGGGCGCTCCAGCCAGAACCGCTCGGCCCGTTCGCGCCAGTCGGTGGTGGGGGCTTGGACGGTCGGTGTGACATCGACGGCGACGGAGGGGGGCGCCGGCGACTCTTCCCGCCTGAGCCCTTTCTCGCCCAGCAGCAGCGCGGGCAGGAGGGTCATCATCGGAAAGAGGCAGATGAGCATGCCACCGCCGCTGATCACCCCCATCTCCTGGATGCCGCGGAAATCGGTCAGAGCCATGGCAAAGAAGGCTCCCGCAGTGGTGAAGCAGCCGGTGAAGATGCCTTGGCCCGTGTTGACCACCGCCCGACTGATCGCGGTGAAGGCCGTTTCCCCACTGTGGAGTTCCTCCTCGAAGCGGCTGATCAGGTGGACCCCGAAGTCGATCGCCAGTCCGATGAGCATCGGCGCGAAGGTGATGGTGAGGATGTTCAGGTGGCCGACGACGAGCGTGGTGTAGCCCATCGTGTAGCACAGGCCCACCACCAGCGAGAGGACGGTCTTCTGGGGGCGCCCCCGATGGTTGTAGCCGATCAGGAAGAGCAAGCCGCACAGCACCAGGGAGAGCAGGGTCGCCCAGGTGGAGTCCTTCTCGGACTG
The DNA here is from genome assembly GCA_964386625.1 of uncultured Akkermansia sp. GTDB lineage: Bacteria > Verrucomicrobiota > Verrucomicrobiia > Limisphaerales > UBA9464 > SXXZ01. The sequence continues at coordinate 55,054 of CAYLTF010000005.1, forward strand.
CTTCATCTCGTCCACCTCGAGCACGGGCTCGCCGGTGAGGCCCACGTTGACCCCCGACACCTCGCGCACCGTTTCGGCGATCAGCTCGCGGAAACGCCGGACGGCCGCCTCGCTGAGCTCGCCCTGCCGCCATTTCAAATCGGCCTCGAGCTCCTGGGGAGTCTTGGCCCGGCTGCGGCCGAGCCACCGGTCCCACATCGACTGGGTGGTCTTGGGGATCTCGTCCATCGTGGCCAACCGGGCCTTGGCATTGACCAGGTAGATGCGCCCCCGGTCGAAGGTGATGTATTTGGCCCGCTCGGCCTCGGGTCCGGCCCCGAACAGGGCGTCTACCCCGGGCGACGGCGGGGTCCCGGGGCGGGTCATGCTCTCCCGGCACCGCTGGACGATGCGCTCGAGCGCCGGCAGCGCCCCGATGAGGGCGTCGTTGGAGGCGTTGGTGGAACGGTCGGCCGTGCGGATCTGGACGCTGACCTGGTGGAACACCTCGGTCAGGTTGGTCGCCTTGGAGAACTGCTCGATGAAGGGGCGGAATCCGCGGATCGCCTTGAGCATCTCCTTCAGGTCGCCCTCGGGCACGAAGAGCAGGGCCTTGCGCCCCATCAAGGGCAGGTCGCCCTTGTAGAAGACATCGGTGAACAGGTTGGTGGGCGACGCCGCGGTCGATTCGCGGTCGAGTCGTGCCCCGATCCGCTCCACGAATTGGCGATTCTTCTCCGGATCGTCGCTCTCGATGATGGCGACCAGGTCGTCCTGTCCCGGGAACTCGCGTTTCAGCTCCAGGAAGTTGCGGTGGTATTCCTGGTCGGAACCGACGAGGTCGTTCCGGTCCACGCTGAACTCCAGACGGGCGACCGTGTACCAGATGCACACGGCGGCCAGAAGCAATTGGGGGAGGATGAACCAGGCCCGGCGTCGGTAGATCACCTGCGCCAGACGGGTCAGCACTCGGACGGGAATGGATGCGGGGGAGTCCGCCATGGATCGGCCGCGGAAGGTAGGGCAGAGTCCAGCGATTGTCGCCTCCGGTTTCTCCTCAGGCGGGTTCCGCGATGCCCGCATCCCGTTGGGATCACATCCGGATCATGTCCGTTAAATAATCCTCGCACTGCGACGTCGGAACCCCACGCTCTGCGCACCCAATGTCCGTCGTCGAACGTGTCATCTCGGTCCATTACCGACATCAGCTCCATTTCACCGACCGCGTCTTCGCCCGGGGAAATCCGGTGCTGGCGTCGGTGCTGCTGGGCGACGGGGCCTCGGCAAGCGCCACCCGGGTGAAGGTGCTCCTCGTGCTGGAAGAGGCTCTCGCTGCGGCCCGGCCGGCGCTGGCCGAGCAGATCGAGGCCTATTTCGGCGCCGATTCCGGCCGGCTGCAGTTGGTCTGCCCCCCGGTGCGCGTGCACGGGGGAGAGTCGGTCAAGAACGACTGGTCGCGGGTGGTGGAAGTCCTGGAACTGGTGCACCGGCACCACATCGACCGGCACAACTACATCGTGGTCGTCGGAGGCGGGGCCTTGCTCGACATGGTGGGGCTCGCCGCAGCGACGGCCCACCGGGGGGTCCGCCTGGTGCGCATCCCCACCACCACGCTGGCCCAGGACGATTCCGGGGTCGGGGTGAAGAATGGCGTCAACGCCTTCGGGAAGAAGAATTTCATCGGGACCTTCGCGCCGCCGTTCGCGGTGATCAACGACTTCGACCTCCTGGCGACCCTCCCGGATCGCGACAAACGGGCCGGGTATGTCGAGGCGGTCAAGGTGGCCTGCATCCGCGATGCGGAGTTTTTCGGGCGGCTCGAGGCCGATGCGCCGGCGCTCGCGGCCTTCGAGCCCGAGCCGATGAAACACCTCATCCGGCGGAGCGCCGAACTGCACCTCAACCATATCGCCAACGGTGGCGATCCCTTCGAGATGGGCAGCGCCCGTCCGCTCGATTTCGGTCACTGGGCCGCCCACAAGCTCGAGCAGATGAGCGGATACCGGTTGCGCCATGGCGAGGCGGTCGCCATCGGTATCGCGCTGGATGTCCTCTACTCGGTGCGGCAGGGGCTCCTGGGGGCACCGGCTGCGGAACGCATTCTCGGACTGCTCGAAAGGTTGGGCTTCACCTTGTTCGATCCCGAACTCAAGACCGTCTCGCCGTCGGGGACCCTGGGCGTCCTGGAAGGGCTCGAGGAATTCCGCGAACACTTGGGTGGTGAACTCACCATCACTCTGCTCAACGACATCGGCCGCGGAGTGGAGGTCCATGCGATGGACCTGGGCCATGTCCGCCAGGCGCTCGAAGACCTCGAGGTCAGGCACCGGACCCGCCAGGCGCGGCTTTGAGTGTCGCCTTGGGCCTCCCCGGTGGATCACCGGGGCAGGGCCCTCGGCCGGTGCATGGAGGTGCTCCCATTCTCGCGGGTTTCCTTTTCGGCGGGGCGACCCTAGCCTCCGCCCCATGAATCGATTGGCAGTGGTGACGGGTGGCGGCTCCGGAGTCGGTCGGGCGACGGTGCTCGCCCTGGTTTCGGCGGGATGGTCGGTGGTCGCCTTGGGGCGGCGGCGTTCCGCCCTGGAGGAGACCCGTTCGCTGGCCGGGGCGTTGGCCGGGCGCGTCACGGTGCTCGAATGCGACATCGCCCAGCAGGAGTCGGTGCGCGAGGTCGGTGCCCTCATCGAGAAAGACCACGGTCCTGTGGAGGTCTTGGTCAACGCCGCCGGCACCAACGCTCCGCAGCGCGCGCTCGAGGTGCTCTCCGATGCCGACTATCGGGCCATGATGGATACCAACCTCAACGGGGCCTACCATTGTGTGCAGGCCTTCCTGCCCGGGATGCGCGCCCGGGGCTCGGGCACCATCGTCAACATCATCTCCGACGCCGGCAAACAGGCCTCGCCGAAGGCCGGCCCGGCCTACGTGATGTCGAAGTTCGGCCTGGCCGGCCTGACCCAGGCGATCAACGCCGAGGAGCGGTCGCGTGGGGTGCGGGCCATCGGGATCTTCCCGGGCGACATCGACACTCCGTTGCTCAACCGCCGTCCGGTGGTGCCCGATGAAGCGGCCCGTGCCCGCATGATGCAGCCCGAGGACATCGCCGCGTGCGTCATGCTGGCGGTCCAATTGCCCTCGCGCGCGGTGATCGAAGAGCTGGTCATCCGCCCCCGCTGATTCGGCGGGGCAGCGCGGGTCACGCTGGCGGACGTTCGCCGTCCGACGTCTCTTCGGCGTCGCTGTCGTCGCCTTCCTCCTGTTCGTCCTCCGACGCCTCGACGCTGGCCACCTCGGCTCCGATGAAGCGGAGGACTTCCAGTTTCCCGGCACCGGTCTCCGACGAGGTCTCGAACATGGGGGAAGCCGAGATTCCCATTTCTTGGAAGAGCGCCTCGAATTGGCCGCGCGTTTCGCGGAGCACGGCCGGCTTGGTCTTGTCGACCTTGGTGAAGACCAGGGCGAAGTCGATGTCGGCCCCGATGAGCCACTGCACGAAGTCCCGGTCCAGCTTCTGCATCGGCAGGCGCGAGTCGATGAGCACGAAGACGCGGATGAGCGATTCGCGCTCTTCGAGGTACTCGATGATCATCGCCTCGAAGCGTTCCCGGTCGGCGAGGTTCTTCTGGGCGAAGCCGTATCCGGGAAGATCCACCAGGTGCCAGTCTTTGTTGATGAGGTAGAAATTCAGCGTCTTGGTATGCCCCGGGGTCGCTGACACCTTGGCCAAGCCGGTCTGGCCGGTGAGGCGGTTGATGAGCGACGACTTGCCCACGTTGGACCGCCCGATGAAGGCGAACTCCGGGACGATGGGGTCCGGGCAGCCGTCGAGGTCGGTGGCGCTGGTCACGAATTGGGCGGAACGGATTTGCATGCGGTGTGTTCTCGGGCGGCCTGTTGTCAGGCGGACAAAGCCTACCAGGATCTCCCGGTGCATTGAAATCCTGCGATGCGAAATCCCGCGCGCGGGCGCTCGCCTCTTCGGCCTTTCCGTCTAGGTTGGCCGGGTGATCCGGCACTTGTTTCATGGGTGGACCTGGCGGATGGCCTGGCGCGAGTCGCGCACCTCCCGGGTGCGCCTGGCTTGGTTCTCCCTGTCGATCTCGCTGGGAGTGGCGGCACTGGCGGCGGTGGGTTCGTTGTCGGCGACCCTGCGGGAGGCCGTCGATGCCCAGGCCAAGACCCTGTTGGGCGCCGATCTGGTGCTCGCCTCGCGACAGCCCTTCACGCCCGCCGCCGAGGCGTTGGCGCGCTCGCTGCCGGCCCTCGAGACCGCCCGCGAGACGAGTTTCTCGACGATGGCGGTGTTCCCGGGGCGGACCAACGCCACCCGGCTGGTCAATGCCCGTGCGTTGGACGGCGGGTTTCCGTTCTACGGGCGGCTCGAGTGCGATCCTCCTTCGGCCGTGGAGGCGCTGCGTCGGGGCGAGGGGGTGATCCTCGATGCCACGGTGCTGCATCAATTCGGCCTGAAGGAGGGCGACCCGGTGCAGTTGGGTCGGTGGAAGACCCGGATCCTGGGATCGTTGGTGCGGGTGCCGGGCGACACGGTGGCTTTTTCGACGCTGGCGCCCCGGGCTTATTTGCCGGCCTCGCGGTTGCCCGAGACCGGCTTGTTGGGCACCGCCAGCCTCGCGCGGTACCGGGTGATGTTCCGCTGGCCCGATGCCGGCGCGGTCGAGCAATGGTCGGCCGCCCATCGCGCCGAGTTGCAGGACCTGAGGCTCGAGTCGGACACGGTGGACAAGCGCAAGGAAGACCTGGGACGAACCCTCCAGAACCTGAACCGATTCCTGAACCTCGTGGCGGCCGTGGCCTTGATCCTGGGTTCCATCGGCATCGCCAGCGCCCTGCAAGTGCATGTGGGGTCGAAGCTGCCGAATGCCGCCATCCTGCGGTGCCTCGGGGCCGGGATCGCGAAGACCTCGGCCATCTACCTGGCGCAGGGGTTGGCGCTGACCGCCCTTGGGACCGTGGTCGGCCTGGCCCTCGGCGGGCTGTTGCAGCCGTGGATCCCCCGATTGCTCCAGGGCTGGATTCCGGTGGCCCTCGAGGCCCGGTTCGAGTTGTTGCCGGCTGCCGTGGCCGCCTTGGCGGGATTCTCGGTGAGCCTGGCCTTCACCTTGTTGCCGCTGGGCGTCGTCCGGTCGGTGTCGCCCTTGAGCGTGATCCGTGCCGACCATACCCGAGGGGAGGTCGCTGACCGTCGATGGCGGGTCGGGATCGGCCTGGCCATCCTGGCGGGATTGACCTTGTTCGCCGTGGTGCAGGCCCGACGACCTCGTGAAGGATTGGCCACGGTGGGCGGATTGCTGGCGGCCTTCGCCGCCCTCGCCGGAGTGGCCCGGGCGTTGACCTGGGCCGCCCGGAGGTGGACGCCTGCAGCCTGGCCCTTCGCCGTCCGCCAGGGACTGGCCAGCCTGCATCGCCCGGGCAATCGCACCCTGCTGGTGCTGACCTCGGTGGGCCTGGGGACCTTCCTGCTGGTGACCTTGCAACTGACCCGCGATGTGCTCCTCACGCAGTTGTTCCCGGCCGACCGGCTTCAGCAGCCCAACGCCATCCTCTTCGACATCCAGCCCGATCAACGCGAGGACGTGATCGCGACGGTCCGGGCCGAGGGGTTCCCGGTCCTCGACATGGCCCCGATCGTCACCATGCGCATCGCCTCGCTCAAGGGGCGCAGTGCCGAGAGCCTGCTGTCGGAGTCCAACAGTCCCATCCCCGGCTGGACCCTGCGTCGGGAATACCGCTCCACCTTTCGCGGCTCGCTGGTGGGTTCCGAGCGCCTGGTGGCCGGGCGGTTCGTGCCCCGGGCCAGCGAGTCGGAGGGGCCGGTGCCCATCACGCTCGAGTCGGGCATCGCCCGTGACCTGGGCCTGGGCGTCGGCGACGCGGTGACCTTCGACATCCAGGGCGTGCCCCTGGAGACCCGGGTGGTGGGGATCCGCGAGGTCGACTGGAAACAGGTGCGACCCAACTTCTTCGTGGTGTTCCCCGAGGGCGTCCTCGAATCGGCTCCGGCGATGACCGTGCTGGCGACCCGGGTCCCGGATGCCGCCGCCTCGGCCCGGCTCCAGAGCGCGCTGGTGGCCCGGTTCCCCAACGTGTCGGCCATCGACCTCATGCTGGTCTTGGAGACCCTCGACCGGGTGGTCACCCAGGCGGCCCACGGCATCCGCTTCATGGCCCTCTTCACCGTGGTGACCGGCCTGGTGGTGATGGCTGGCGCGATCCTCACCGGCCGCTGGCAACGGGTCCGCGAGATGGTGCTGTTGCGGACCTTGGGCGCCAGCCGGAGCCAACTGCGCCAGGCGCTCCTGGCCGAGTATGCCGCTCTCGGCGTGATGGGAGCCCTGACCGGCACGGTGCTGGCCTGCGCCGCGGCGTGGGCTCTGGCCCGCTTCGCCTTCCGCGCCCCGTTCGCGGCCTCTCCATGGGTCTTGCTCGCCGCGGTGGCCACCGTCACCGCCATGACCGTCGTGGTCGGACTCCTCTCCAGTCGCGGCCTCACCCGTCAATCACCCCTGGAAATCCTCCGCGACGAAGCGGTCGTGTGAGGG